>JALAGS010000174.1 GCA_022712315.1 Sphingobacterium sp.
AAAGATTACATTTGTATGTTAATATAATAAGAGTTTTCGAATTTTTTTAATTTTTATGTCAGACGAGAAGATCATTTTTTCGATGGCGGGTGTCAACAAAATCTATCCGCCTCAAAAACAAGTTTTAAAAAATATCTATTTATCTTTTTTCTATGGTGCCAAGATCGGTGTAATTGGTTTGAATGGATCCGGTAAATCTTCCCTATTAAAAATTATCGCTGGATTGGACAAATCTTACCAAGGTGAGGTGGTGTTCTCCCCAGGCTATTCTGTGGGTTATTTGGCACAGGAGCCTCAATTGGATCTTGAAAAGACTGTTCTTGAAGTCGTACAGGAAGGTGTCGCGGAGATTACTGCGATCTTACAGGAATACGAAGAAATCAATGAGAAATTTGGCCTGCCTGAAGTGTACGAAAACGCTGATGAGATGGACAAACTGTTAGCAAGACAGGGCGAACTTCAAGATAAAATCGATGCCACCAACGCCTGGGAAATTGATTCAAAATTGGAAAGAGCCATGGATGCCTTGCGTTGTCCTGAACCGGATGCGAAGATTGTCAATTTGTCAGGTGGTGAGCGCAGACGTGTAGCATTATGTCGCTTATTGTTGCAGGAACCAGATGTCTTACTCTTAGATGAGCCGACTAACCACTTGGACGCCGAGTCGATTGATTGGTTAGAACAACATTTAAAACAATATAAAGGAACGGTCATTGCCGTTACCCACGACCGTTATTTCTTGGATAATGTAGCTGGATGGATTCTTGAATTGGATCGCGGAGAGGGTATTCCTTGGAAAGGAAATTATTCTTCTTGGTTAGATCAAAAAGCAAAACGCTTGGCACAGGAAGAAAAACAGGAAACCAAACGTCAAAAAACCTTGGAACGTGAGCTGGAATGGGTGCGTATGGCACCGAAAGCACGCCACGCCAAATCGAAAGCTCGTTTGCATAACTATGAAAAATTAGCTTCTGAGGAAACGAAAGAACGCGAAGAAAAATTGGAATTGTTTATTCCACCGGGACCACGTTTAGGTAATTCGGTCATTGAGGCAACTAATATTTCCAAAGCGTATGGCGATCGTATCTTGTTTGAAAACTTGAGTTTCATGTTGCCGCCTGCGGGTATCGTAGGGATTATTGGACCCAACGGTGCGGGTAAAACAACCTTATTCCGTCTGATTACAGGTCAGGAAACACCTGACACGGGTTCGTTCAAGGTCGGAGAAACAGTAAAATTGGGTTACGTAGACCAAATGCACCACGACCTCGATCCTGAAAAATCGGTTTGGGAAAATATTACGGGTGGCAGCGACAATATGATGCTGGGCAATCGCTCGGTAAACTCAAGAGCTTACGTTTCCAAATTTAATTTTAATGGTGCTGATCAACAAAAGAAAGTAGGTGTACTTTCCGGTGGTGAACGTAACCGTGTTCACTTGGCTATTACACTCAAAGAAGGCTCAAATGTGCTCTTACTCGATGAGCCGACCAATGATATTGATGTAAATACCTTACGGGCACTGGAAGAAGGCTTGGAGAATTTCGGCGGTTGTGCCGTTGTGATCTCCCACGATAGATGGTTCCTGGATCGTATCTGTACACATATCCTTGCTTTTGAAGGGGATTCACAGGTTTATTTCTTTGAAGGTAACTACACTGAATATGAAGAAAACCGTAAAAAACGTGTTGGTGACGTGACACCGCACCGTATTAAATACAAGAAACTGGTAAAATAAGCAACGATCATGGACGGTGGAAGGCTTTTAGCTGCTATAATAGATCACGCTATTGATGGAATAATTACCATAGACAACAGGGGGAATGTGGAAAGCATTAACCCTGCTGCCTTGGAATTGTTCGGCTATCAGGCTGAAGAAGTGATCGGACACAATATCTCCATGTTAATGCCTGAACCTGATCGTGGTAATCACGATGGTTATCTGCATAATTACCAAACCACAGGCCACAAGAAAATTATCGGAATCGGTCGTGAAGTGATGGGATTAAAGAAAAATGGAGAAACATTTCCATTCCGCTTGGCAGTCAGTGAGGTTTGGTTAAAAGATAAGAATATCTTTACCGGCTTTATTCACGATTTATCGCGTGAGAAAGCTGCCGAGGATATGCTCAAGCAACATGCAACCGAACTTGAACATAAAGTCAGTGAGCGTACACGCGACCTGATCTCTCTGGTATCTGAACTTGAAAAAGCTAAAGCAGAAGTCTCAAAGTCTTTGGAAAAAGAAATTGAACTTAACCAGCTGAAATCACGGTTTGTGTCCATGGCCTCGCATGAGTTCCGGACACCTTTAAGCTCGGTCCAGCTTTCGGCTTCTCTGATTGAAAAGTATTCCGAACGACCGGATGATAAGGCTAATATCATTAAACACACCAATAAAATTAAAAGTGCAGTTCAATTGCTCACAAGTATCCTGAACGACTTTCTGTCACTTGAAAAATTGGAAGCGGGTATTGTTGTGATGAATAAGCAATACATCAATCTCGTTGAGCTGGCAGAAGAGATCACCGAAGAAATGCAATTGATCTGTAAGAAAAATCAGCATATTGTATACCAACATACTGGAGAAATTGGGCATTTCACCCTAGATCCAAATTTGTTGAAAAATGCTTTGGTCAACTTAATTTCCAACGCGATCAAATATTCCGGAGAAGATACCTTGATCGAATTCACAACCTGTATCGACGACGAAGGCTGCTTAATATCCGTGAAAGACAATGGTATTGGTATACCCGAGGAAGATCAGGTACATTTGTTTGAGCCTTTTTTTAGAGCACATAATACAGGTAATATCCCTGGTACAGGATTAGGTTTGAATATTGTAAAACGATACATCGAATTGATGGCGGGGCAGATGGAATTTGAATCGGAAGTACACAAAGGAACTTCATTCAGAGTAAGCTTTAAATAAAGGTGAACTTGCAGATTCGCATAACAGAATAAATAATTGCAGATGAGAAATAAAAAGACAATTCTAATTATTGAAGATAATATCGATATCCGAGAAGGGACTACCGAAATATTGGAGTTGACAGGTAGGTATGATGTCATTACAGCCGAAAATGGGCGCGTTGGCGTCGACCTGGCGACAAGACATATTCCTGATTTGATTCTCTGTGATATCATGATGCCTGAATTGGATGGTTACGGAGTCTTATTTATGTTAAGCAAAATTGAAAGTACAACCAAAATTCCGTTCATTTTTCTGACTGCCAAAGCGGAACGCGCAGATATGCGCAAAGCGATGGAAATGGGGGCGGATGATTATTTGACGAAACCTTTTGATGATGTCGAATTGATGAATGCAATAGATGTTCGCCTCAAAAGACATGAGCAGCTTGCAGCAGATATTCCTCAGGAAGAAGATTTGAGTTTGAGCGCCGAAGAGCAGGTATTGTTGCTAAAAGAGCTAATTGCCAATTCACGGGTGAAAACAGTGAAGAAAAAACAGTCTATTTATGAAAAAGATGATTCGCCAACGTACGTCTATTTTGTGAAATCTGGTCAGGTGCGCAGCTTTAAGTCCTATAAAGATGGACGTGAGCTGTCTACAGGTATTTTTATTGAAGGCAATTACTTTGGTTATGCTTCGATTTTGTTAAATGATAATTACGAAGACTACGCTGAAGCTGTCGAACAGAGTGAAATTGTCTTGATACCCAAGGACAGCTTCTTGGAGCTGTTATGGAAAAAACCTGCAATAGCGAGTAAATTTATTAAACTTCTTTCGGTGGATTTACGTGAAAAGGAAGAACAATTGCTCGGCTTTGCCTATCATTCTGTCCGCAAGCGCGTCGCCAATGCTTTGATTAGTGTTGCTGAAAAAAGTGGTGTCAATATCAATGAAGTGAATGCTTGCACAATTGACGTGACACGGGACGGTTTGGCTTCAATTGCCGGCACGGCAAATGAAACAGTTTCCCGTATGCTTTCCGATTTTAAAGAAGAAAAACTGATTTCCAAAGAAAAAGGTAAGATATATATCAATTCGATCAAAAACCTGCGCGATGTGAAGCAGTAACGGTTAGCAAGTGAGGATTTAAAAATCGATATGCTCAAAAAAGGCGTGTTCAGTTTTTCTGAACGCGCCTTTTTTACTGAAAGTGCAGGTTTTATCGGCGGGAAAAGAACCTTTAGCTGGCGTCATAGCTGTCCGCGCATGAAAAATCATGAAGGTTTTTGTGAATTGTGATAAATATCATTTTAACGTATGGTGCTGCATCATGTTTTTGTACATATGCATGATTTACTTTTGTTCTTAGGATAAACCTTAATTGGTGATTGTAGAATCAGAATGAAAGTAGTAGTATATAATGTAAGGTCATTTGAAAAAGAGTTTTGGGCATTGGCAAATGCCAAACAACATGATTTGACTTTGATTTCAAATGGATTAAATGCGGAGACACAGAATTATGCGCGCGGCAAGGATGCGGTAGTTATTTCCGTGAGCGATATTTTGGACGAGAGCATGCTACTTAATTTAAAAGGGTTAGGAATCAATAAGATTATGACCAGGAGTAAGGATACTGCTCATATCAATCTGGCGAAGGCTGGAGATCTGAATATTCAGATAGCCAATGCGCCATTTGAAGATCAGAGTCCAAAAGGATTGGCAGAGCAGACTGTCCGGAATCTCAACTTATGGGGAATAGAAAAATGTGTTGGCAAAGCCTGTTGTTGTCTAAACGACTGTGCTAAAAAAATAAAGTAAAATGATGACATCGCAGGTTACAATGGAAGAATTGGTGCAGAAATATAATGTTGCAGCACCACGTTATACAAGTTACCCCACTGTTCCCTTCTGGGATAATGAAGCGTTTTCCCGGACGGCTTGGACGGATCAAGTCTATCAAACCTTCGAACGATCAAAAGAAATTAGCTTGTATATTCATCTTCCTTTTTGTGAAAGCCTCTGTACGTATTGTGGTTGCAATACGCGTATAACAAAAAATCATCGTGTTGAAGAGCCTTATATCGCGTCTCTTTTGAAGGAATGGGAAATGTATGTGGCTTTATTTAATGGTGAAAGACCGCTGCTGGCAGAAATACATTTGGGAGGCGGTACGCCGACCTTTTTCCATCCGGATAATTTAAGGATGCTGATTGAGGGAATTCTTGCCCATGCAGATGTGGCACCACATAGCTCATTTTCATTTGAAGCTCACCCAGCAAATACAACGGTCACGCATTTACAGACCTTATTTGATTTGGGATTCCGCCGTTTGAGCTTGGGAATACAGGATTTTGATCCGCTTGTCCAATTTGTAATCAATAGGCATCAGAGTTTGGAAGAAGTGGAAGAGGTGATGCAGAATGCCCGAAAAATCGGCTTTGAGTCCATTAACTTCGACTTGATTTACGGACTGCCCAAGCAGACGCTTGCGACCGTCGCCGATACTATTCAAAAGTCGATGCGGCTCGGTCCAGACCGGATCTCTTTTTATAGCTATGCGCACGTGCCTTGGATAAAACCCGGTCAACGGCATTATACCGAGGCTGATCTGCCTAGCGGTGCCGCCAAACTTGCCCTTTATAATCTCGGGAAAAAAATGATTTTAGCACATGGCTATGAAGATGTTGGTATGGATCATTTTGCGAAAAGGGAAGATGAGTTATTTATGGCTTTCCAACAGGAAAGATTACACCGTAATTTTATGGGCTATGCTGATCGGTTTAGTCCCCTGCTGATCGGTATTGGAGTATCTTCCATTAGTGATGCATGGGGCGCATTTGCGCAAAATGTAAAGACTGTAGAAGAATATCATCAGTTAATTGAAGCCGGTATATTGCCTGTGGTAAAGGGACATTTGCTCAACGAGGAGGATCTTCTAATCAGACGTTATATCCTGGATATGATGTGTAAGGGGAAAGTGCAGTTACAGACAGGCGCGCCGTTGAATGAGCAGATTATCGACGAATTATCCGAACTTGTTGCAGATGGTTTAGTCTCCATAACGGGCGACCTTATTCAATGTACCGCAATTGGACGCTCTTTTTTGAGAAATATCTGTATGGCCTTTGATCAGCGACTGTTACGGTCAAAAACGCAAAATCAATTATTTAGTCAGGCAATTTAAAAACGAAGGTATGGCAGCACTTAAGGAAGAGACACAAACTGCGGAAAAATGTTTCCATTGTGGTGATAAAATTGAAGAAACGGGCTACCAGCTCGATCACCACGATTTTTGCTGTCTAGGATGTCAGACCGTCTACCAAGTACTGAACAATAGTGGTATGCAGCAATATTACCGCTATAATCAGCACCCAGGTAAATCGAATAAATCCAAGCAAGAAGATTTTTCTTATCTGGATGAACCACAGATTGCCGGTAAATTAGTGGATTTTGAAGATGATAAGATGACCATCATCACCTTTTATATTCCGGCTATCCACTGTAGTTCCTGTATTTGGCTGCTAGAAAATTTATATAGACTCAATCCCAATGTGTTGCAGTCCCGCGTGGACTTTATGAAGAAACAGGCAAGCATTACATTCAATCACAATGAGCTGCCATTAAAAGACCTGGTTTATCTTCTGGTCAATATCGGTTATGATCCCAAAATCACCTTGCAGGATGTGGTGAAGGAAGGGAATCGAAATAACCTGAATCCTTTGGTCGCAAAAATTGCTGTTGCCGGTTTCTGTTTTGGAAATTCTATGCTATTCAGTTTCCCGGATTATTTTGGAATGGGAAATTTTGAGAAGGAATATGCCAATTTCTTTGGGTATATTAACCTTGCCTTTGGTCTTCCGGTGTTATTGTATTGTACATCGGATTATTTCAAATCGGCCTATTGGAGTCTGAAACAAAAGCGACTGAATCTGGATGTGCCATTAGCACTGGGGATTCTCGTGTTATTTTTGCGATCTGCTTTTGAGGTGATCACACAGACTGGGGCAGGTTTTACAGATACACTCTGTAGCCTTGTGTTTTTTATATTGATTGGGAAATGGGTACAGCAACGTACCTACTACCATATCTCGTTTGAACGTGATTACCGGAGTTATTTTCCTGTCGCTGTCACAGTGCTGACCGAGTCAGGGGACAAACCTGTACAATTGGCAGATGTACATATCGGTGACCGGATTTTGGTTCGGAACAATGAAATCATACCTGCTGATGCCATGCTTTTAAAAGGTGATGCAGCGATAGATTTTAGCTTTGTGACCGGAGAATCAAGCCCCGTAAGTAAAACTCTCGGCGAAATTATCTACGCCGGTGGGCGTCAGACAGGGGAGGCGATAGAACTCGAAGTGGTCAAACCTATTTCACAATCCTATTTGACCAAATTATGGAATAATGAAAATTATAAAGATTATGACAAGCATTTTCAGACTTTTGTCAACTTTATAAGTAAATATTTTACTGTTGTTTTATTGGCAATTGCACTATTGGCTGCGCTATTTTGGGCTGTTGACGGAAGTGCAAGCAGGGCTTGGGGAGCTTTTACGGCGGTATTGATTATCGCATGTCCATGTGCGTTGGCGTTGAGCTCTCCATTTACCCTTTCGGCGGCGCTAAGTATTTTTGACCGAAACAAGTTCTACGTGAAAAATACTGCTGCTATCGAACAGATGGCAACGATTGATACGCTGGTATTCGATAAGACGGGTACCATATCATCGCCTAAAGCAACCTCCATTTATTTTGAAGGCACCCTTTCAATAACAGAGAAAAAACTGCTCAATGCGGTTTGTAGAAACTCTAGTCACCCGTTGAGCCGGGAGATTGTTAAGTGGCTCGACGTTCCTTCGAGTATGTCCGCACAGGATTTTAAGGAATTTCCTGGAAAAGGAATGCAAGCCACGGTAGATGGTAAAGAAATTAAAATCGGTAGTGGCAGCTTTTTGGATATAGGTCATGTAAAGACTGATGGTTCTGTGGTCTTTATTCGCATAGACGGGGTGCTAAAAGGATATTTTACCATGGAGCAATCCTGGCGGGATGGTCTTTCGGCTCTGATTGAAGATTTTAAAGTGGATTATAACCTTCATTTGATTTCGGGGGATAACGATCGGCGCTTGGATGCGCTGCAATTGATTTTCCCATCAAATGCAAGTTTGCTTTTCAACCAATCACCAATGGAAAAACTGCAGACAATTCAAAATTATCAGGAGGAAGGAAAGCATGTTTGCATGATCGGTGATGGTCTGAATGATGCAGGTGCATTACGCAAGGCCGATTTGGGTATCGCCGTGAGCGATGATATCAATAACTTCTCTCCGGGCTGTGATGCAATACTGGATGGGGAATCATTTTCAAAAATGCCGGATTTCTTTGCTTTTAGTAAGGATGCGGTGAAAGTTATACACATGAGCTTTGGTATATCACTATTATATAATGTAGTCGGATTGAGCTTTGCAGTGCAAGGTATGATGTCACCCTTATTTGCCGCGATTTTAATGCCTATAAGCACGGTGACAATTATCTCCTTCACAAGTCTCATGACAAGGTGGTATGCCAAACGCCGTAAACTCTAGTTGTTATGGAAATAATGTATATTTTGATCGGTTGCAGTGTATTGTTGGCATTGGTGTTTCTATGTGCTTTTTTCTGGGCAAATAAAACCGGTCAGCACAATGATACCTACACACCTTCCATACGGATTCTGTTTGACGATGAAACAACAGATGGGGAAGATAAATAGTGCAACGTAACTAAAACGTTATCGTAATTAAATCAATTACTTTTTTTTGTAATTAAGGTTATTATCAATAAAATTGGGAATAAATACCAATTTGAAATAGAAATACATGCATAATAATCCATTTTCATTAAAAGATAAGGTAGTTGTTATTACGGGAGGTACAGGGATTTTAGGTGAAGCATTTGTGGAGGCTTTGGCCGAGGCAGAAGCCAAAGTCGCGATCCTTGGACGTAATGAACAAGTCGGGGCAGAGCGTGTCCAGCAGGTGGAGTCCCTAGGCGGCGAAGCCATATTTGTTGAAGTAGACATCATGAACGAACAGGATGTCACCAGGGCGAAGGATGAAGTGTTGCAAAAGTGGGGCCGGATAGATGCCTTAGTAAACGCCGTTGGAGGAAACATCCCCGGGGCAACCATTGGTGCCGATCAAGATCTGTTTGCAAGCAATATTCAGGATACGATTAAAGCCATTGAGCTTAACCTTTACGGAACGATGATTCCTACCCATATTATCGGCCGTGTGATTGCGGAGAGCGGAAAGGGAGTCATTGTAAATATTTCATCCCTTACAGCCAGCCGTCCTTTTACACGTGTTCTGGGTTATACTGTGGCCAAACATGGAATCGATGGTTATACAAAATGGATGGCAACTGAACTTGCCCAACGCTACGGCGATCAAGTTCGTGTCAATGCAATAGCGCCCGGTGTCTTCCTAACCAAGCAGAATAAAAATCTATTAATCAATCCAGACGGAAGTTACAGCGACCGTACCAAACGTATTCTTAATGGAACTCCCTATAACCGTTTGGGCGATCCGCGTGAATTAAAAGGAACTTTAATCTACCTATTGAGCGATGCGTCGGCCTTTGTAACAGGGGAGACCGTTTTTGTGGATGGTGGTTTTAATGCATGGTGTGGCGTTTAATTAAACTTTGAGATGAGAAAATTAGAACAAACTTGGCGTTGGTACGGTCCCAATGACCCCGTATCATTACAGGATATCAAACAGGCTGGAGCTACTGGTATTGTGACAGCATTGCATCATATACCACATGGTGAAGTATGGCCACTTGGTGATATTCAAGAAAGAAAACGCATTATTGAGGATGCCGGTCTTACCTGGTCTGTTGTGGAAAGTGTGACCGTGCACGAGGAGATTAAGACAAAAGGAGCTAAAGTGGATGAGTATCTCCAGAAATATAATGAGACATTAGCCAACCTGGCGGAATGTGGTATCAAAACAATCTGTTACAATTTTATGCCCGTGCTGGACTGGACGCGTACGCAACTGGACTTAACCATGGCGGATGGTTCAAAAGCACTGTACTTTGATTGGATTGATTTGGCACTGTTCGACATATTTATATTAAAACGAGATGCCGCTCGCACGGAGTATCCCGAAGATATTGTTAAACGGGCATCTTTGCGGTTTGATGAGATTTCGGAACAGCAAAAAGACGAATTGGCAAATGTTGTCTTAATGGGAATTCCGGGAGAGAAGAGTGTGGAATTGGAGGCATTGAAAGCAAGCATTGATACCTATCAGCATATTGGAAAAGATGGTTTGCGAGATAATCTGGTTTATTTTCTTCGGGGAATTGCGGCAACCTGTGAGGAGAATGGTCTATGTATGACCATTCACCCTGATGATCCGCCGTACCCTATTTTAGGATTGCCCCGCATTGCTAGTAATGGTGAGGACTTTGAATATTTTCTGAATGCAGTTCCACAACAATTCAATGGCGTTTGTTTTTGTACGGGATCTTTGGGTGCTAGTCAGACAAACGATTTGCCTGCTATCTTAGAAAAGATTAAAGGGCGTGTGAACTTTGTTCACTTGCGAAATGTGAAGAAAGATGCGATTGGAAGTTTTTATGAGGCAGACCATTTGGATGGTGATGTCAATATGTATAAAATTATGAAAATCTTGGTCGCTGAAAATCAATTGAGATCTACAGCTATCCCATTCAGACCGGATCACGGTCATCAGATGCTGGATGATCTGAATAAAGTGACAAATCCAGGATATTCTGCTATTGGAAGATTGAGAGGGCTTGCAGAATTGCGAGGCCTGGAATATGGTATTGTAGGTGAATAATACTAAAAGGACAAGTTTAAGCAACGATTTATAACGTTCGGCTGGAACGTTTATACAAAATAGCCGGAAAATTGGAAGCATTGTTCTTCCTGTTTTCCGGCTGTTTTTATTTTTAAATGGGGCTGTATCAAAAGTCATTTTTTTGATTTTGTCTCCAAATAAAATGCTGCAATCTTACTCAAAAATTAAATCTGATAATGCACCCACAAAATCTAATTCTGACTTCCAAAAGTGTATTTTAGTGAATGATATAGCCTCTTATAATGACAAAAATTACAAAGAAGATTTACGAATAATGAGCTGTGTTGGAAGTTCTATCGTTTCAAATTCATGTATTGGTCTCGTTTGGTTGATGGTGGCAATTAGTTTATTTGTTGCCAATTCACCGATTTCGGTAGCTGGCTGTACAACTGTGGATAGCGCCGGATTTAACGAGGCGGCAATTTGCGTATTTGAAAAACCAATAACGGCAACCTGGGACGGGACCTTAATATGCAAGTCAGCTAAAATGCCCAATGTTCTGGTTGTAATAACATCTGTTGCACCAAAAATTGCATCGATATTTTTGTTCTCAATATATTCCCGAAGTAAAATTTCTTTTATCGTTCGATCTATATCGGTGGTATTGTTAAGGCTGCATTCAATATAATGGTTGCTATTGAACGAAATACCCGCATCTGATAGAGCCGATTTGAAGCCATTTAATCGTTCGGCTGCAACACCTAAGTTCTTTCCGGTGATATGTAAAATATTTTTTTTGCCTTGTTCGATGAGATGTTTTGTAGCGTTATATGCGCCTTGAAAATTATTGACCCCAACTTTGAATGTATCAAGCTGGTGATTGATGCGGTCAAAAATAACAACAGGTATCTGCGATTTGATTAATGCTTTCAATTCATCAATGTTTGAATCCGAGGAGACCGGAGATATCATTAAGCCATCAATGCCGCGCATGCGCAAAACGTCAATACAATTTTTTTCAATCCGTTCGTCTTCCCGACTTTGCATGAAAATAACATCAAATACTGTCTGCTGAGAGGCTATTTGAATTCCATCCAGGATTTGTGAAACGAATGTATTGCTAATATTGGATACAATAACCCCTATGGTATTGGATTTTCCTATTTTCAAGCTTCGCGCTAACTTATTTGGATGGAAATTATGCTTTTTGGCATATTCCTGAACTATCTTTTTAGTCGCCTCACTTATTTCGTAGCTGTCTGATAATGCTTTGGAAACCGTCGAAACATAAATATTGAGGGCCAAGGCTATATCTTTCAGGGTAGTTCTGCTCATCGCTTTTGGTGGTTATTTTAAGAAGATAAATCTACACAAAAAAATAGATAAAAGTGCTTTTATCTTCATAAAGAACCATAAGTTAAAGGCTGACTGATAACACGCGAGTCCGAGTGTTTGGTGTTTTTCGGTACTTCTAGGGCAGGGCCTCGGCTGCGGTTGGGCCCGGTTTCGGTCTTGATCCACATTTGAATCAGCTTTGAATGGGCTTAGCAAGGGCTTAACTAGAGCTTAGCTTCGCCCTGAGAGCAGGGTGTGTCTATCTTGAGCGTAACCTGATTCCATGCCAGACTCGGACTCAACACGGACTCACCTCGGACTCATCACGGATTCAGTGTATATTGCGGATAATAAACAATACTTATATATGGCCTTAAACCTATGCTGTGAGCGAAGCAAGGATTGCTCCGTTGCATCGTTAAATTAGGGCATTGCCAGTCCGATGCTAGTCTCGACTTCTTTTTGTGTGGTTATAGCTATATATACCGAATATACCGAGTTGTCTTCGTGCTTCGGCTGCGGTTCGGGCCGGCGTTGGCCCCTGGTCGGGTCATCCAGAGGGCGTGTTCGCTCTCGGAACAGGGTTCGTTCGTGATGGCAGCGGGGTGAGTACAGGGTAAGGTCGTAGACAACGCGGAGGGAACACGGACGCAGCACGCTAGCAGACCAAACCTGTCCACAGGCTGTCCCGAACGTGTCCCGAAGCTGTTCCAACCCCGCCCGGACCCTAGCAGGGAGCAGGTGCAGAGGGGAACGGAGGTTTCCACAGGCTCTTACCTGTAGCCGGAGCTTTATCCCTTCGCTGCCCCCCCGGTTTCCCCCTAGGCGGGGAAGAGCTCTGGACTTCTTATCCCTTAGTGTAGTTTTTGTTTATTTATAACCTAGTATTAAATTAGGTTTAGTTTAGGTCTTACCTATACTATACCTAAACTAAACCTAAACAAACCCTAACTAAACCCTAACTAAAAGGATAAGAAAGTACAGCTATGAAACGGGTTATTCGGCAGTCCTGTGATCAGCTTTTTTCGCCTTCCTCTGCAGCTCCCCCGGCCAAAAACCAAAAAGAATCTCCCATCCTGACAGCGAGTTAGGTCCAAAATGAAAATAATAAGAACAAAAGTCTTGGAAGTTTGTTAG
>JALAGS010000175.1 GCA_022712315.1 Sphingobacterium sp.
CATTTTATAATATTACATCGATAATGACCAACTACAGCAAATTGCCTGCAATTTTAGTTTTAGAAGATGGTACAGTTTATCACGGTAAAGCCGCTGGTAAAATTGGTACGACTACCGGGGAAATCTGTTTCAATACAGGAACAACTGGTTATCAAGAGATTTTCACAGATCCATCTTATTTTGGACAAATCATGGTAACGACCAATGCCCATATTGGTAACTATGGTATTGATGAGGATGATACCGAATCAAATCAAATTCAGATTGCGGGACTAGTTTGTAAGAACTACAACATTAACTATAGCCGTAAAATGGCTGATGAATCTATTCAAAACTACTTTGAAGAGGGTAATTTAGTTGGTATTTCTGATGTGGATACCCGTTCATTGGTGAGACATATCCGTGATAAAGGTGCGATGAATGCGATTATTTCTTCAGAAACACTGGATGTGGAAGAATTAAAACGCCAATTGGCTGAAGTTCCCTCAATGGATGGACTTGAGTTGTCTTCGAAAGTAACAACAGCTGAACCTTATTTCTTCGGCAATGAAAATGCTTCGTTGCGTGTTGCAGTTTTGGACTTGGGAATCAAGAAAAATATCTTGCGCAATTTTGAGGCTCGCGATGTATATACAAAGGTTTTTCCTGCGAAAACAACATTTGAGGAAATGGAAAAATGGAATCCTGATGGTTATTTCATTTCCAATGGCCCTGGCGATCCTGCACCGATGGATTATGCAATCGATACGGTAAAAGCTATTTTGAATGCAAATAAACCGATGTTTGGTATTTGTTTAGGTCACCAGATCTTGGCATTGGCAAATGGTATCCGCACAAGCAAATTGCATAACGGACACCGTGGTATCAATCACCCCGTGAAGAATATTATCGCCAACCGTTGTGAAATCACTTCGCAGAACCACGGTTTTGGGGTTGTGGCTGAAGATATTCAAAATTCTGAAAATGTCGAAATTACGCACGTTAATTTGAACGACCAGTCTATTGAAGGAATCCGCATCAAAGGACAAAAAGCATTTTCGGTGCAATATCACCCCGAATCATCGCCGGGTCCACATGACTCGCGCTATTTGTTTGATGATTTTGTAGCGATGATCAAAAACTAAATTGTACAATATTATATAAAAAACCCTTCAAGATATGAGGGGTTTTTTATTGTATTTATTTGAACAGTTATGCCGATGGGGCATATTTTATTCATAATAAATAGATGAATAAAGACATTTTTTATTATATTTGATTGTGAAAAATGTCTGTAGATAAGAGTGTGTCTTATTTACACTAAGTAATGAAAATAAATTATAGTCTAATAAAGAGATGAGTTTAATTATCGATGTTCATGCGCGTCAAATTTTGGATTCGCGCGGTAACCCTACAATTGAGGTAGATGTTACTACACAAAATGGTTTTGTTGGTCGTGCAGCTGTTCCTTCAGGTGCTTCAACTGGTATTCACGAAGCAGTAGAATTGCGTGATGGCGACAAGTCAAAATACCTAGGAAAAGGTGTTTTAAAAGCTGTTGAAAACGTAAATACTAAAATTGCAAAAGCTTTAGAAGGTGTAGATGTTTTCGAGCAAAATGCCATCGATAAAATCATGATTGATTTAGACGGTAGCGAGAACAAAGGAAACTTAGGTGCAAATGCTATTTTAGGTGTTTCTTTAGCTGTTGCAAAAGCTGCAGCACAAGAATCACGTCAACCATTATACCGTTATATTGGCGGTGTAAACGCAAATACATTGCCTATTCCGATGATGAACATCATCAACGGTGGTTCACACTCTGATGCACCTATCGCATTCCAAGAATTTATGATCATGCCTGTGGGTGCGCCTTCATTCTCTGAGGCTTTGCGTTGGGGTACTGAGGTTTTCCATACCTTGAAAAAAATCTTACATGACAGAGGTCTTTCAACGGCAGTAGGTGACGAAGGTGGTTTTGCACCAACTTTTGAAGGTACCGAGGATGCAATCGAAACAGTTTTAAAAGCGATTGAAATTGCTGGTTACAAACCAGGTCAAGACGTTTGTTTAGCATTGGATTGTGCTTCTTCTGAATTCTACAAAGATGGTAAATACGATTATACTAAATTTGAAGGTGATAAAGGTGCGGTACGTTCTAGCGAAGAACAAGCGAGCTATTTAGCTGAATTGACGGCTAAGTACCCTATCATTTCGATTGAAGATGGTATGGCTGAAGATGATTGGGCTGGTTGGAAAACATTGACTGACAAAATCGGTGACCATGTTCAATTAGTAGGTGATGATCTTTTTGTTACAAATACAAAACGTCTTCAACAAGGAATTGATACACACACAGCGAATTCAATTTTGGTAAAAGTAAATCAAATCGGTTCATTGACTGAAACGATTAATGCGGTTACTTTGGCTCAAAATTCTGGCTATACTTCGGTTATGTCGCACCGTTCGGGCGAGACTGAAGATGCTACTATCGCTGACTTAGCAGTTGCATTGAACTGTGGTCAGATCAAAACAGGTTCTGCTTCCCGTTCAGATCGTATGGCTAAATACAATCAGTTGTTACGTATCGAAGAAGAATTGGGTGGTAATGCCCGTTTCATCGGTAAAAACTTTAAATACGCTAAAAAATAAGCTAAAGCTTGTTTTTAAATATAAAAAGCCGAAGTATTTCCTACTTCGGCTTTTTTATGGACAACATATTTTTAATGATCTTTTCTATTAGTACATAGCATCTGATCTGATATCCTGTCTTAGAATAAAGTATTTCCTGTGCTCTTATTTGGATAGGTTAAATCCAAGTTGAATGTTGTATTCAGGTTTTTGATAAAATGTGTGGCAAGTAACGGTGATTCTACCTCAATATTTTGATGGATAAAGAAATACAATTTTTGTAATCCGTTTTCGCGCCATAACTTCAATACGTCGATCCATTGGTCCAGTCGATCATAGTCTGATGGATGATTTGCACCTACATATCGTATAAAAGCTACGGGGGTAGTCAGACGCATATGCAACATATCTCTCCTGCCAGCTGTATCGACCAGTACATTGGTCACTTGTGTTTCTTCCAATAGGGTATACAATTCCTTCGTTACCTCAGCTTTTGCGAACCAGTCTTTATTGCGCACTTCTAAAGCCAGTGGAACTTCTTTTGGCCAATCGTGGAGGAATAGTTTTAGACGGGCCATATCTTTAGGGCTGTAGTTGTCGTGCATCTGAAGAAAAGCCATTCCTAATTTTTCATCGAAATGAACAAGAGAATCCGTAAATAATTTTACTTTGTCGCTCGTATTTAGTAGTCTGCTAAAGTGACTGATCGATTGCGGGATCTTTGGGAAAAATTTGAAGTTTGGAGGTGTTTTCTTCTTCCAGGTCTCCACCTGATCTATACTAGGTGAATTATAGAAAGTTGCATTGAGTTCAATGCTGTTAAACTGTGTGGAGTAATACGCAAGCTCATCTTTTGTACCTCTGGGGTAAAAACCCTTTAAATCCTGTTTATTCCATTTTGCACAGCCTACATATACTTCAAAAGGCTTATCATTTTTGAAATGCTGCAATAGGTTTAAGGTTGCTGCTGGAGTAGGGGGCAGGGTAAAGTCGATTTCCTCCGGGTTTTCTACTTGGCCGAATTTCATATTAGTTTTTTCTTAATTTGTTATCAAATAGTACATGTGCCAATAAGGCCAAAAGTGTATAGCATGTTCCTACTGCAATAACACCAGGCCATTGGAAGTTTTGCCAGGCTTGTGCAGCAAAAAAGGTGCCTGTTGATCCCCCAATAAAATAGCTGACCATATAGACTGTATTTAGCCGGTTATTGGCACCGAGATTTAGTGCATAGAAATCACTTTGGTTGAGAATATGCATGGATTGCAGACCAAGATCAATCAGGATAACGCCGAGGATCAATCCCCAATAGTGATTGCCAAAGATGGCGAATAATAGCCAGCTAAGCAGCATCAATAGAATAGCGTATAAGATAATTCTGGCTTTGCCTATATAGATGGTCAATCTGTTTACAAAAGCGGCTGCAAGGGCGCCGCAGGCACCGACAAGTCCAAATGCTCCGGCGGTTGCTGGCCCATCAAAGAAAGGTGGGCCTTCCAGATGGAACACCAGTGTCGTGAAAAAAGCAGAAAAAGCGCCAAATCCCATGGCGCCACGAAATGCAGCGAGCTGTAACACAGGCTGTTTTTTTGCGAAGTTCCAGACCGAACGCATCAATTCGCTATAGGAACCTTTGAAATTAGGCATCACTTCAGGCAGTTTTATTGCTATGGCAGTGGCTGTAATAAACATGATAATGGTGGCAATCCAGTACATTTCACGCCATCCAAAGTAAGAACCTACAAATCCGCTGACAACTCTGGAAAGCAATATACCTATCAGTAAACCAGACATGACCATTCCTATGGCCGAAGCCTGCTTCTCTTTGCTCGCCAGTTCAGCAGCCATAGGTACAAAAACCTGCGGAATAACAGATGTAAAACCAATAAGGAAGCTAAATACCAATATTGATAAGATAGAAGTAGATAAGGCCATACCGGCCAGGGAAAAAATAATGAAAAAGAAATCGATCAAGATCATTTTCTTTCGCTTAAACATATCCCCTAGGGGGACGATCAGCAATAAGCCAAAAGCATAGCCGATCTGTGTTAGCATGGCCGAATTGCTAACCATCGCCTCGTCGACGCTTAGATCCTTGGCAATCAGGCCCAACAAGGGCTGATTGTAATAATTATTGGCAACTACCAGGCCTGTGGCAATGGTCATCAGCCATAAGGTCGCTTTAGGTAATTCGTTTTTAGCAGCTATTGTGTGTGGCATGAGTCATTAATGTAATTCGTCCCAAAAATCCTGGAATTTCTGTTTCAATGCCGCAACTTCTTGCTCTAATTGTCCAATTCGATCGAGTAAGGCCTGGTCATTTATGGACGCGTTGGCGGGAGTGTTATTTTCATAGGCCTCAAGATTAATTTCTCCTATTAAATGAATATAACGAACTTCCTTATGGCCCAGTTGTTTAGGGAGAGATTTAAGATAGCCCTCTTGTGCCAATTTTTCCAATTGTTCATTGATTTCGCTCAGTGACTCAAATTCATAAAGACGACCCGAATTCGAATTGATTTCGCCCGCAGTCATTGGTCCTCTGAGAAGCAATAAACAGATAATGGCTAATTCAGAAGGGACGAGTGGAAATTGGATAGCAAAATTGTGTTTATACTTGGTTACACGAGATCCACCGCCAACAACTGTAGATATTAATCCCTTTTTCTTCAATAAATCTAAGGTAGAGACAATATCTTCTTCGTTATATTGTACAACAGGTTTGCGGGAAGTTTTTTGGTTACAAGCAGCTTGTAAGCTGTTGATAGTCATCGGATAATATTCTGGGGTTACTTTTGATTTTTCGATTAGTGAGCCTAGCACACGTTGTTCCATGGCAGACAATTGGGGCAAATTAGTTGTTTCCATTTATTTTCAAGAATATAAATTTATGATCGAATACAAGTATGCTGTTACGGCAACATAACATTGGCTTGCCGGATTGTTCCTTCTCAAAGATGCCCTTTTTCTCCTATAACTCCAAAAGATCTTTTTCTTATCTTCGCATGAGTAATATTAGATTTAAGGTGCTTAAGATAGCTTTTCGTCCAGAATTTGTTCACCCTGTCAAAGAGGGGCATCGTTTTCCGATGCTAAAATACGAGTTGATTCCTTTACAGTTAAAACATGAGGGGATGGCGGACGAGTCTAATTTTTTCAGTCCTGAACTTGCAAGCTTTGAATCATGTTGTCTGATGCATGATCCAGTCTATGTCAAACAGTTATTTGATTTGACCCTGGATCCTAAAATGATTCGGAGAATAGGTTTTCCATTGAGCCAAAGTCTTGTTGATCGGGAACGTTATATTTTGGAAGGAGCAATTCAAAGTGCAAAATATGCTCTTGAGTATGGTGTTGCTTTTAGCATTGCGGGCGGAACGCATCATGCCGGTTATGATTTTGGCGAAGGCTTCTGTTTGATGAATGATCAAGCTACTGCCGCGGGTTATTTGCTGAAGCACAGCTACGCTAACCGCATCCTCGTCATAGACCTTGATGTGCATCAAGGAAATGGCACTGCCCATATTTTTGAGGGGCATAAACAGGTATTTACTTTTTCTATGCATGGCGAGAAAAATTATCCATTTGTAAAACAGCGTTCTTATCTGGATATTGGCTTAGCAGATAACATTCGGGATCAGGAATACCTGGTATTATTGGAAGATAGTTTGTCCGATTTGTTTAGACGGATTGAACCAGATTTTGTTTTTTATCAGGCCGGTGTGGATATCTTAAAAACAGATAAACTTGGGAAATTGGGTTTAAGCCCCGAGACCTGCAGCCGACGGGATGAATTGGTATTTCAGATGTGTCATGGATACAATATTCCGGTTCAGGTGAGTATGGGGGGAGGGTATTCTCCCGAAATTAAGGATATTGTCAATGCACATTGTCAGACTTTTAAAATAGCAATAGATTTATATAATTTATAAGATAAGAATATGTTTTTTCACCAAGATGCGACTTTCGAAGCATTATCTGTTCATCGCGTGGGCAATAAGGCACAAGATGAATTTTATATTTTGTCAGATGCACCGGTTTCTCTTGAAGGGGATGAAGTGTTACCTGGGTTGTTGATGCAGTATTTTATGAGCCCTTTTGCGAAAGTGAATGAGGTATATCGCCTCTATCATCCTAACGAAGAGCTGGAACTCAATGAGGTTTTTTATTTTGTAAGACAATATTTTAGAGAGCAACTTCCATTTCACGATTTCTCACAACAGATTTCAAAACACCTTTATGAAGTATCTAGTCATCCAAAGATAAAGGGGGGCGAGGTGTATGTTGTTGCCTTAAAGAACGTTCAGATAGAAGGAGAAGAACATGATGCTATCGGTATATTCAAATCCGAGAATAAGGAGACCTATCTGAAAGTCTATCCTGAACAAGGTGCTTTTATGCTGGAATACGAGCAAGAAGCTATCAATATCAATAAGCTGGACAAAGGTTGTATTATTGTTAATGTAGAGGAAGAAGAAGGTTATAAAGTCTTGGTTCTTGATCAGACAAATCGTCAACAGGAGGCGGTGTATTGGAAAGATGAATTTTTGCAGCTGCGCGTCCGTAATGACAATTTCAACCAGACAGGTAATTATTTAAAAGTGTATAAGAACTTTGTTCAGGAAAAATTAGATGAGACGTTTGAATTAGAAAAAGCAGATAAGATTGATTTAATGAACAAATCAATGAATTACTTTAAGGAAAAGGAAACTTTTGTTCAAGAGGAATTTGAAGAACAGGTATTGGGTAATCCACAGGCGATAGCTTTATTCCAGGATTTTAAAGCTGGTTTTGAAGATGAATTTGACTCTCCATTTCAGGCTAGTTTTGAAATTGCAGATAAAGCCGTGAAGAAGATGGAATCTTCCTACAAATCTGTGTTAAAGCTCGATAAGAATTTCCATATCTATGTTCACGGTAAGCGTGAGTATCTTGAGAAAGGTTATGATGAGGATAAGGGCATGAATTATTATAAGGTTTATTTTGAGAACGAAAGTTAATCCTTTTATATGCTATTGAATGGAAAAGCGCGATAGAATAGCTGGTTTCACCGCTTTATTACTTCTAATTGGGATTTTTCTTATTTCTTTGATTGAGAAAAATAGCCAGTGGATTGAAGTATTTTATGCGCGAGGTTTTTATCGTTTTTATAGTTATGTGCCAAGAAATATTTTTGGTTATATTCCTTTTAGCTTAGGCGATCTATTTTATGTCTCGGTCGTTATATTTCTGTTCTATTTTACCGTTAAACTGATCGGAAATTTATGGAAGGGAAGATGGAAGGCTTCTTTTCGTTCGCTTTTGTTTATCATCAATCTGTTATTAGGGCTCTATGTTTTCTTTTACCTCTCATGGGGTTTGAATTATTACCGTAAGCCAATTAGTACAAATGTACAATTGCAAGTTGATAGCTTAAAGTTAGCCGATTATCTCGTGGTTTTGAATGGGTTTCTGGATAGTACAAATAACTTGCGAGAGCATGTAGATCCATCCCAATGGGAAGAGCATAAAGAAGCTATTCAAACGGATTTGAGTACATGGGTACAACAGGATACGGCTTTTGCTGAATTCTTGTCAAGGGGTCAAATTAGGGCAAAATCACCAATAAATAGCAGGATAGTCTCTTTTTTTGGTGTCTCGGGCTATTTTAATCCATTTACTCATGAAGCACAGGTTAATAATGCAATGCCAGTCACCTTTTTACCTTTTACAACAGTGCATGAACTTGCACATCAACAGGGAATTGGTTTTGAAGACGAGGCGAATTTTATAGCTTTTGTTCGCTTACAGCAACATCCACAGTCCTTTTACCGATATTCGGCTTATCTACAGACCACGCTTTATATGTTGCGTGAACTGCAAGGTATGTATCCTGATTTAGGAAAGGATTACAAGGGAAGATTAAGCGCGAAGGTATTGAAAGACGTAGAAAAAGAAAGGTATTTTTGGAGTCAATACACGGGTTGGGTTGACGATGTGATGGGAATATTTTATAATCAGTACCTGAAACACAACAATCAACAGGAAGGCATCGCGCGATATGATCGGATGACTCGATTAGTATTGGCCTACGAACTTAAAAGAAGAGGATGTAGGTAATAAAATATAGAAATCATAAAAAAGCCGTATTATTTTTTATGATACGGCTTTTTTTGGATTTCAATAATATTTCTTATTGCGTTGAAATAAGCTCAAATGTCCCCTCAGTTCCGGGGCTTCCGGAATAAATTTGTCCTTGAGGCAGTCCCCTTAATCCAGAGGGAGCAGATTTGATTCGATCATAGATGTTTCTCAAGTCTGTGTTTGCATTGACGGCTCTGCCGCCTGCTGCTACATCACCATAAATATAATTTGTAGCTTTTTTGTTTGTTGTTTGAGGTTTAATACTTCCATTCGTTAAAGTAACTTTAACTTTTCCTCCGTTCCCATTCGGAAAGGTTTTGGTCCCATTGAAAGCATCATCTCCTTTTGCAATGATATAGAGAGAACCTAATTTTTGGAAATTAGCATTGATGTCAAAATTGGCACCATTATTCTTTCCATCGGTCCCATAAATCGTTGCTTTATTTCCAATTTCAGCATAACCAATGGTTAGTTTTACATTTTTCTTGCCGTAGAAAGATAGGGCAGAATTATCTTTCATGATCAAGGTATCAATATGCATAACAACAGTGGAGTCCCTGCTATCGATATTTTTTTTTGCCTTTTTGCCAATTTCCAGTTTAGAAATATGTTGTGTTTCTTGTGCTTTTCCTGTTAAGGCCATTGCAAAGCAAATGAAAAAGCCCAGAATAATTTTAGATTTCATAAAACTTTTAATTAATTGTGACTACTAGTAGTTTGACAAATAAAAGGCAAAAGAGTTTAAATTTTAGCGAGATATTTTACGATCAATTTGGCCGTTTTCTCAGAAGCACCTGGAGAACCTAGTTTTTCTGCCAGAATATCGTAGTTTTCCATCACACTTGCTCTATGCTCTTTATTATTGATCAGCTCTCCTACTTCATAGGAAATATCGTACGCAGTACAGTCCTCCTGAATCAATTCCCTCACAGAGAGAAAATTATTAATTAGATTTACTAATGAAATGAATTTGACCTTGATGACTATTTTTGCTATCCATACCGATATTGGATTGGCTTTATAGACAACAACCTGCGGTACTTTGAGTATGCCTGTTTCAAGTGTTGCCGTTCCACTGGTAACGACAGCGGCTTCTGCGTTATTGAGGATATCGTAGGTATGATCAAAGATTACTGGAATATCAATACCTTTAAAGAACTGCTTGTAATAGGCCTCTTCAAAATTGGGGGCGCCCGCAATTACAAATTGATGGACGGGAAAGAAAAAGGGGAGTTCTGCCATGATCGGAAGGAGACTGGCAATTTCCATTTCCCGGCTTCCCGGTAGGAGAGCGATAAGCGGTTTTTCCGAAAATCCATGTTGCTCTCTAAATTTAGGATTGAAATTATAGTTTGAAATTGCATCTAAAAGTGGGTTGCCAACGTAGTCAACGGGCATGCGCCATTTTTTGTAAAAATCGACCTCAAAAGGCAGAATACAAAACATATGGTCGACGATACGTTTGATTTTCTTTACGCGCCCCTGGTTCCATGCCCAGACTTTAGGGGAAATATAATAGCATGTTTTGATTCCATGCTTTTTTGCAAAATCAGCAATTTTCAAATTAAAGCCAGGGAAATCTATCAGAATAACAGCATCTGGTTTTTCTTTTAATAGATCATTTTTGACCAATTTGAGATTCTTTGATATCTTAGGCAGATTTTTTAAAACTTCAATGAAGCCCATAAAAGCCATTTCTGAAGTATGTATCAGTGCTTTTTTTCCAGCCTCTGCTTGCATTAAGTTTCCCCCGACGATTTGAAAAGTTGCATGAGGGTCTTCAATTTTTAACGCTTTAATAAGATTGGCACCATGTAGGTCCCCAGAAGTTTCGCCCGCGATAAGATAGTATTTCATATTTAAATGGTTGATTCTTTAATGGTCATATGGAATATCCGGTTTATTTTTTAACACGTTACGATTTTTAAATATGGATATTTCATTGCAATGATCGTTTTTGAACTGTTAAAGATAAGATTATTCTAGGTATATGATGAATTTGAATATATTAATCCATATCTTTAATCAAAGATGTTTAACTTTTGAAGAAAATATCCTAAGTATAAAAGCTAAATAGTATTTTTGTCTTATGCAACGATTGTGGTCTTTAGTAAGAAATAAGTATTTGTTAGCCGCTTTGGCTTTTCTAGTGTGGATGTTGTTTTTTGATCGAAATGACTTTGCTACCCAGTATAGTTATCAAAAGCAAAAAGCGAATTTAGAGCGTGAGCGATCTTTCTACCTGAAGGAAAATGCGGCGATCATTAAAACAATAAATGATATTCGATCAAATCCACAGGAAGTACAGCGCATTGCACGCGAGAAGTATAAGATGAAAAAGGATAATGAGGATATTTATGTTATTTCTAAAGTAGCTCCTAAAGAAAATCCTTAATATTTACGGTATAGACTAAAAATAAAACAGCGGCCATCATATTTACATGACGGCCGCTGTTATAAAAAGTATATAGATATGGGTATTTTAATTTGCAGCTTGAGCGACTAAACCGATGTATAATGGCTTCTTCTCATCATTTGCATTGCCGATAAGTATCAACGAATAATAATAATCTTCCGCCAATTTAATATCGCTGCGTGTTGCAATTGTCTTTCCGGCTTTATCACGAGCTGTGACAGTGAATGTTCCGCTCTTCTGAGCGATAAATCCCTGGTGGGCACTTGCCGAATTTTGAGTTTCCTTTGCTCTGTTTGTCCATTCTGAAGGGGAAGTCTGATCGCCTATTTTTAGGCTGACCATATCTGTGCCTTCAGCAAAATTAAAAAAGCGTAAACCGGTCTCCGTATTTTTGATGTCCTTATTAATTCGATCCGTAGTGATTACCTGAACAGGTTTGGCTTTTGTTCCAAATAAAAAGGATGTATATATTGTACTATCTTTTATTGTAACCGTTGTATCTGTTAGGACGCTGTTATATTCAGCAGAAATTGCTATTTTACGCGCTCCCGTAAATAAGCCTACTTGCGCATAACTTTTAAATCCCAATGGGTAATTGGGGTTTTGAAGTGCTCCTCCATCAGCGTAGTATATAACTGCATTAGCATCACTATAGCCGTTGACCATCGTAAATAATGCACCGGGAATCGGTTGATCATCATTATCTTTTAGGCAACTTGTTAAAAAGAAAGTAGCTAATGCAATAGCAATAAAATTAAAAAATCTATAGTTTTTCATAACCGTGTAATATTAAAATCTATTTTTTGTGTGAAACACATTGCGCTTGTGTTGTCTATTATACGGAGATAAGACACACTTTGCTACAGCAATCTGTAAAAATAATAAAAATTGTGTTTGGTCTTTGTTGTTCTTCGTGTCAAATTCTAATAATTTAATTATAATTGGAAATAGGGGCTACCTGAATGGGTGTACATAATGATCAATTGATGGCTTAGAAATGTCCCATGAGCGGGAGATGTGAATTTTGATATAGCGCTGCTGGAACTTAGGGATTTGGATTGTTAAATTAGTAATATTAATTTTGAAATATGAACAATAGAATCAAAAGAATTGCGAAAGGGATGTTTGAGCAGTTCAGGCACCGTAAGATTACGGAGTCCGAGTTTGTGCAGGCGGAGGCAAAAGCTAGGAATCTAGGGAGCTATATGGATGATTTCAATGTATTGATCGCGATGTGCAGGGATACAATTATAGGAAAGTATAAAATGGATAAATGGAATCTATCGATTATTATTGGAACGATTGTGTATGTTGTTTCGCCGATTGATGCAATTCCTGATTTTATTCTGGTCGGTGGATGGATTGATGATGTGGCTATTGTTGGTTATGCAATTCGTAAACTCAGTACAGAAATGGAACAGTACAAGCGTTCCAAATATGTCTGTGAAAACTAAAAAATAAAAAAAGCTACTTTTTAAAGGTAGCTTTTTTTATAAATTGTGGAAATCCGCTTAGTGTTTAAAGTGCCTAACACCTGTCGTTACCATGGAAATTCCTTTTTCGTTAGCCATGTCTATTGATAGCTGATCTTTGATTGAACCACCAGGTTGCAATACAGCTGCTATACCAGCCTCTGAAGCGATTTCCACGCAGTCAGGGAACGGGAAAAAGGCATCTGATGCCATTGCACAGCCTTTTAGGTCGAAACCAAAAGAGACCGCTTTTTCAATAGCTTGTTTTAATGCATCGACACGGGAAGTCTGACCAACTCCCGAAGCTAATAAAGTGCCATTTTTAGCAAATACAATTGTATTTGACTTGGTGTGTTTCACTATTTTATTTGCAAAATAAAGATCCTGCAGCTGCTCTGTAGTAGGCTCTACTGTCGTTACAGTAACCATTTGCTCAGGGCCTTCAATCGTATTGTCTTTATCTTGAAGAATAACGCCGTTCAATAAAGTTTTGAATTGTTGTTCCGGTAATGCAACCTCTTTACGAACCAAAATAATTCTATTTTTCTTTGCAGTAAGGATTGCGATTGCTTCCTCAGAATAGGAAGGAGCAATTAATACTTCGAAGAATAATTTATTGATTTCTTCAGCTGTAGAAGCATCAACTTGACCATTCGTTATTAAAACTCCACCGAAAGCTGAAACCGGATCACAGGCTAAAGCATCTAGCCAAGCTTGTTTGATTGTTGTCCGAGAGGCAACTCCACAAGCATTTGTATGCTTTAAAATTGCAAATGTCGGTTCTGTGAATTCATCAATTAAAGCAACGGCAGCATCGACGTCTACCAAGTTGTTGTATGATAGTTCTTTACCGTTTAGTTTGTCAAACATTTTGTCCAAATCGCCGAAGAAAACTCCTTTTTGATGCGGGTTTTCACCATAGCGTAACACCTGTGCTTTTTGTTCAGATTGTTTAAATACCTGAAGTGGATTTTCTTGATTGAAATAGTTAAAGATTGCTGTATCGTAGTGTGAAGATGTATTGAACGCACGTTTAGCAAATTCTTTACGTTGCTCCAATGAAGTATTGCCTTCCTGGTTTGCTAATATTTCTTCCAACTCTTTGTAATCATTTTTGGAAGAGATAATAACGACATCGTTAAAGTTTTTAGCGGCTGCACGTATCAATGAAATTCCACCGATATCTATTTTCTCGATAATATCTTGCTCGGCTGCTCCAGAAGCAACAGTTTCTTCAAATGGGTACAAATCCACAATGACCAAATCGATCTCGGGTATTTCATACTGAGTGAGCTGTTGCTGATCAGACTCTAGTGGGCGGCGAGCCAAAATTCCTCCGAATACTTTTGGATGCAAGGTTTTTACACGACCTCCTAAAATAGAAGGATAGCTGGTGAGGTCTTCAACCGGAACGACATCTATACCTAAATCTTTGATAAATGTTTCTGTTCCGCCAGTGGAATAGAAAGTAACACCGTATTTGTTTAATAATTCAACTAAAGGAGCGAGGCCGTCTTTATAATAGACTGAAACCAATGCATTTTTAATCTTTACAGGATGGTTCATTATGATGGATTTGTTTCGTGGCGCAAAGATAGGTATTTAAAATTTTGATATCAATAAATCAAGTACTTTAAAAATAAAGGAGAATCTAAC
>JALAGS010000176.1 GCA_022712315.1 Sphingobacterium sp.
AAATAAAGCTATAAAGGAAATACTAAAGAAAGAAAGGGTATCCTTAACACCTGCTCGAGCGATGTTACTATCTGTATTGTTCGAACTTGTCAAGAATGGTGAGTTTATCTCAGAATTTTCAGCTGAAAAGGTTGCCTATTTCTTACAGAAATTCGGTGCGAAGGATGTCTTCAAACTTGAGTTCAAACAAAACTTTTACGGGCCATATTCAGGTAAAGTAAAACATGTACTTTATTATTTAAATGGAAGCTATATTACTGGGTACAGTGCAAAAGATAAAAAACCATTTGAAGAAATAGGAATTATTCTTGAATCTGAAAAAGAAGTGAACGACTACCTAAATAAACTGGAAAACAACAAATATTTAGACATCACTAATAAAACTAAAAAGTTTTTAAATGGATTTTATTCAAATTTCGGATTAGAGTTGTTATCAACGGTAGATTTTCTAAAGGTAACTGAAAACATCAACACTGTTGATCAAATAATCGGAAAGATCGAAAATTGGAGCGATCGCAAAAGAACCTTGTTTGCGACAAAACAAAACTTTGTTAAAGTTGCTCTTGATAATATAAATCAAAACCTCCGTTGTGCTTTATAATAATGAACAACTTATAAATATTATCGGTGAACTTTTTAGTTCACTGATAATATTTGTTTAAATACGCCGATCACCTGGAGATCTATCGTCTCCTCGTCTTTCAATATGATGGGACTATAAGAATCGTCTGTAGACTTTGGTAAGAGAATAATTTCCTGATGTTGCCAGCCTTCATCCGTAATGGTCTTTTTACTGGAATACTCTTTAATGGTATAATTGGCTCCAAAATCGCTATCTTCAAAACTACTAGATTCAACCAAACAGATCAATCCGTTTCGTGAACCACCTTGATAGCGCTCGAATAAACAGATGGAACCATTGGGAATAATCTTATTCATGGATTCCCCAATCACTTTACAGGCAAAATAACGTTTTGGATCCTGATAGCGTCCTTCAACTTCAACATATTGCAAAGTCTCACTTTGCTGTAACTCGGAAAAATTGCCTGCTGCGATTTCTAGATCGTAATACGGTATAGAGCACGCAGTAGGTCTGGAACAAATATGACATGAAGGAATAACTTCTGACTCGTTTCCGCTATTACCTGTCACAACTTCCATATGTTGACTTAGATAGGCTTTAAGATTCGGATTACACACATAAATATACACGCCACGAATCCCTCTAAACATCAACGTCTTGTAGATATTTTTAACATAGAATAATAAATCCAGGTCATCAGTGCTATTCTTCCCATTCGTATCTTTATATTCATCCCGATACACCACGATAGCTTTAGTAATAGGATCATAGTCGATCTCTTTACCAAAAACAATAGCGATATAATTTAGGTCATTGCCAAATACGGTATGTATGCTCCCTACCTCATGGATTGCATTTTTTGAATTGATCCAATCTTTAGCCGTCGAATTCCAACGAAGATCTATCCCCTCAATGGTCATATCATACAGATGCCTATTCTTTTTACCCTTGGTCTTATACTCCCAGCTAAAGCCGGCAACCAATCTGGACAGTCCTGTCTCTGCTTCTTTGTGGAAAACCTGAGCGCGCATCGCTACAAAACTGTCAAAGAGCTTCAGCTCAAAATTCTTGGATTCAAATCTTTCGTTCGGTAGCAATTCTAAATCAAACAGTCGATGGACGAAATCAGTAAACAAGTCTCCTCCCTCGGAGCGAATCTGCGTCTGCAATCGTACACTGTCATACTTCTTAGAGTTTTTTAAAACTTCAAACCTTGAAGGTGGTAAATCAGTCGTACGGATAGATTGGTTGTTGTCATAAAAGAAAATCTGATTTTCCGACTGCTTCAAAACCCAATCCAACTCTGTTCCTTCGTTGATATCAAATCCAAGACGCGTATTACTCTTATCAAAATCTCCATAACCGGATATATTTTTGCGTCTGCGCAAGCGGTGCGCCTCATCCACTAAAACCACTTTATATGTTCGTTTTGAAATATCTGTTGGCGATATAACCATACTCGAACTGAGCTGATCAATATCTTTGAACACTTTCTGCAGGGTACTGCGCAAGGAGGTCATCGATACGACAAGAGCGACTTGATCTTTAAGATCTTTTTCATTTTCTACTGTAATACCATGTTTGTCTCGATATGCATTAAGCAACCCGAATGCCTCCATTGAGAATTCATCCTTCATCTCAAACTGTTCAAAATAGCGTATGGGCGTAACAAGCAATTTAAGTACATAAATCGCAATGATAGTCTTACCAGTACCTGCATTCCCCTGTATAAAGATACCTTTTTTGTCGTCCACAAGCATTTTCAAACAGGCCAGAACTGCCTGCTGCTGGTCTAGGTTCAAACTCTTGTAGGGTGAGTACTTAAAAACGTTGCTGTTAATGATCTCTTCAAAAGACGTGCGCGCTATTTTAAATTCTTCGAGTTGTTTCCATATCTGCGGAAACAATACCTCATATTCTTTCTTCTGGTGATAGTAATGCCCGTTATTGCCAAGGTTGGCATTGATTAGTTTCAGACCCTTTTCTGCTGAAAAAAGGTTGATCAGGAATGCTTCTAAATGCAGGGTAACGGATTTGTTGAACAAATGGGAATAGATCGCATGTCGGATTAAGAGGTCTTTCTTGCTGTCGTGTCTATTGTGGCTTGAAAAGCGGTTCTTGATATCGATAGATTCACCGATATAGATTGACCTTTTATCGTTGAGCAGATAAACCAGTGCGCTGTTATAAAAATCTAGTTTGCTATCTGTATCCTTAACCTCTCCTGTGCTACCAACGGGAACAATATGAACTTCTTTAATATCCAATTCTGACATGCGTTATTAATTACAGTTCATTATACTTTTTAGCAGTTCCTTTGGCTTTTTCGACCGGGTATTTTTCGTTGTTGAGTTTCATCTTGTCCTCCACGATCTCCTTAACATCAAGTCCGTGCTTATCGGCTAGCAATAGCGCATACATGAGTACATCGGCAAGCTCATTTTTCAACTTATCAGGATTGGCATCTTCATTTCCTTTCCACAGAAAAAGCTCCAGAAGCTCAGACGCTTCAATGCTCAATGCAACTGCGAGGTCCTTAGAATTGTGAAACTGTTCCCAATCTCTCACATCTCTGAATGCTCTGATCTGTGCAATTAACTGCTGAATATCCGACATGATAAAATCTTTTAACTAAAAACTGGCCTTTGTCCAAATATCCGAAATATTGTTTAGGAATGAAAGGAAAAAGCCACATCTCCCGATGTGGCTCTACAATATATATATTTATTTGAGATGGCTCTTATTTATAATAATTGATTGATTTGGATACTTTCCAGTCATTGCCCACATGCTCCAAGGTAACGAGATCAGTTTTGATGAAGTTTTCAAATTTCAAAGTCACTTTAGCGACCATATAGTCAGCCGATTCCTCGATGATATCGGTGCTTACCATACAGTTTAGCTTTTCGCCTTTTTGTTTTTTCAGGGATTTAACCACTTCGCTGCGGCTGTTAGACTGCGCATTGGTAGCTTGGATCTTTTGATTAAAATCAGCTGCAAATAACTGCTCTACTCCTGCTGATTCTCCCTCCGTAGTTACCGCAACATAGTGCTGTAAAGCGAAATCTGCTGTAGAAAGGTTAACGTTTGTTTTTGTTGCTTTTGCTCCAGGTCCTTCAGCTGCCATAGCAAATGTTGATACGGCGATTAGGGCTGCTGCTGCGAATGTTTTTACTAAAGTTTTCATAATGTCTTTATTTTATAGTGTTAGTTTTTAGTTCTTATTTGTTGACTCAAAACTACGACACAATAGGCTCCTAGCCTATCGGCTTTAGACTAACAATCGGGAAAACTCGGCGAATAGCGGAAATAGGGAGGTGAATTTATTCTTCAAGAAATCATTCTCGTTCCAATAGGCTCTTTCCCTCTTCGCTGATCCGATCGGGAGTCCAAATAGGATCCCAAACGAGCTCGATAATTATTGCCCGCTGTGGAAATTGCTGTTGCAATGTTTTTTCAACGCCATGAACGATAGAGTCGCCCATCGGGCAATAGGATGAAGATAACGTCATGGTAACAACAATACGACTGGGATCGGTTAAATTAATATCATAAATTAAGCCCATATCTACGATGTTGATCCCCAATTCGGGATCCATCACAAGCATCAATACCTGAACAGCTTTTAACTGATCGGAAGCCTCCGGTTTTGTTAGATCAATTTTCATGGTATCTTTCATTAAATATATAGGCGAGGTGCGTAGTTTATTTACTTTTTCTTTGATGAAAAACTACTTTTCCGACATTGACAACATAAACAGCAGCAAGTGCTGCCCAAAGCCAGGCTGCACAGTATAATGCCCACCTGAATCGACCGGCTACAGCAACCGCCATGACGACAAGCGCCACTAGGTAAAGATAATATTGTATAGAAAGTAATCGCTGACTATAAAGTTCCTTGGGCAAAGGTATTTTTTTGATGCCATTGAGATCTTTATAGCGCCAATTCCAGATCATAAAAGGCAGGGTCTTATAGGTCATCCCTAAAATAATACCCGTTAACCATCCAAAAAACACCCATACGGCATATAAATTCACCCAATTACCAGACTCCTGCCGGACAACCATAGGTAAGGTGAGAAACGCGAACAATAAACTCAAAAAGGAAATGAAACTATGTTTCATCGGAATATCCAGTACCTTACGCGCCCGGTGCACAAAACAATCCACGACAAAAACGGCCCAGCAAACTACTCCCAATAGCACTATTGCTCCAAAGGTAAGAGATCTTAATCCCACAGGATGGCTGTATCCGTCCAATAAAAAAAGTACCAATCCAAGGTTTATCAAAATGACCGAAACATAAAGCCACTTTGTTTTGGTGGATTGTCCCAAGAGAAACATCGGCAGCATCTTCGCTCCCGCTCCCAGGATCAACTGCAAAAACCAACCAACAATACCGACGTGGGCGTGTAGCTTTAGGATATCGAGGTGACTTTTTGTTAGAAAACCATGGGCTAAATTAATGGCAAGCAAAAGGCCTAAGGTGGTTGTAAAACAAAGCCAGAAGGCCGAGAACGTAAAATAAAGGCGTAGTTCAAATAGATGCTCCACATCTTTAGTCGTCATCCACAGCAAGTAGAAGTACAGGTAGGAGCTGAGCGTAATCAATAGCCCTCCAACGCACATGAGTAAACCGATCTTGAAATACCAGAAACTATAAATCAACACACAGGTTCCCGATGTCAATAGGATATAACTGAAAAATGCCAATTTGGAAGAGCGAAGTGAACGTTCAAAAATAACCGGCACCAGCTGATACGCCGCTCCATAAATCACCATCGTGCCCCAACCTAGTGCTAGGCTATGGACGATTGCCAGCACTTTTGGTTGAAAATGGTGCCCAAAGAGCTGCCCCCCGCTAAAAACCAAGAGGAAGCTGAACAGTAGAAAAAAAATGCCCGCAGTGATAAAAAACGGCAATACAGCATACGCTTCTGGGCTCTTATGAATAGCAATATGTGCCATTTTATTTAACGGGGTAAATTAACAGATGGACATCTCCAGGATGTTGTTCATGGATGAAAATCCGATAAGAAAAATGATCCAGTTCTTCTAGTAAATGGAGCGGAACCTTCCGATGTTTTACATAGACAACCTCATCGGCTTTCAGTTGAGCAAGGGCCTCAAGAATTGATTCCATGGGCTGCGGCATAGGCAATGTCCTGACATCCAATGTAACAAGTTGAAGCGCGGAAAGTCGCGCTAATTTCTGCTCAAAAAGTCGTTTCGGCACAAATGAAATATGATCGCCCTCAGCAGGCTGAACGGACAGCACTGTATCTTTTTTATAAAAGTAACTTCTGAATTCGCCCTCCGCCCATTCGTGGCTATAGCTTGGCACTCCACGCTCCTCCATACGCCTAATTAATGGAATGGGGACAAATGAATTGCTGATGCAAAGAATCCCTCCTGCGACGAGTGAGCGATACAACTGAAAAATATCTTTTAATGGATCTTGCCCCATTTCCAATAGGGGTCTCACATCGAATACAACCGTCACTGCTGCATCATCCATCCAACTTGGCCGCTCTGCTGCATCGAATGGATCATTGACTTTCTCAGCTCCATCTGACATCCAAATAAAGCCGAGCGGTACCAGCGCAGCACGAAAATCTGCAACCGAACATCCGCCAATTTTTGCTGCTTCGCCTATGGAGACCCGAGGGGCCAGTATCCGACGCAACACCGGGATCCGGATCTTACGCAAGGGTTTGGCAATAGCTGCAATGGCTTCAATGCTTAAGTCATTATAGCTGATCAGTTCTGAAATCTTGGTATGCTGGTTTATCCGCATGGCTTTTCTAGTTTTTAATTCATTTGAACACCGTAGCTCGCGAGCAACTTTGGAAATAAAATATTATTCTCCAGGTGGATATGCTGCAAAAGATCGGATTCGAAAGATTCGATCTGTGAAAATAATGACGTGTAGGAATTGCAGGCATTGGCTGGCAATGTGTAATTTTGGGTAATTTTGCGCAACTGCTGAAGTTCCTTTCCTGAATCTTCGTGTTCGGAAATCAAAAATTGAATGAGCTGCTCTACCTGTTTGCTGGTCAATTCTTGTTCATTCTTGGTTGCCGGAAAGAGCTGCTTCTCCTCTTTATCCAAATGATGGTAAAGGTCATCAAGAAAGGCATCGAGTTCTTTGGACAAGTTGACCAGCTCGGGATGCTGCTGTGCATGCACATCGGCCACTTTATGTGCAAGTTCCTGAATAATCGGTCCTTTTTCCCGGACATACCGATGATGAACATTCTTAATATAATCACTTAAAAAATCGATATCCCAATCTTTAAAATTTAGCGGTGGGCCGGCTATAGGAAGCTCTTCGGATTGGTTTAACCGTCTGCGCAATTCAATTTCATCGAGACCAACACTATGAGCGGCCTCCTTAAGCGTCTGCTTACCACCGCAACAAAAATCTACCCCCAGCTGTTTTAAAACTTCGGCCTTGCGGATATCCTTGGCAGCAATATGGCCAACGTTTTCCAGTGTTTCGCTTTCGAGCGGTTTGCCAAGGCGAACCTGCCAGTATTCGGGCCCCGATTCAAGATAATTCCAAATGAGATCCTTTCCACGTTCACCCAGCAACTGATAATAGAGCGGTTTAGGATCATGATCGTTTTTGATAATAAATGACTCGCCCGAATCCAGGGCATCGAAGTGATCAAATATGGTCGGGTGTTTAAGTCGAGGTTCTATATTGAAAACCTCCAATAACGGTGATTTAATCATGATAATAGTATTAAATGGTCAATAAATTATTATAAATCCTTTTTCTTAAAATAGCGAATAGATAGCCCTAGAGGAATGAGGCACCAGAGCAACATGACCAACAGGGTGATCGCAATGCCGAATGTATTACCGAAGAAATCCCGAAATATCGCCCCTGTATAGCCCATCATCGCGGATAGATCGACCTGTAATAAAATAAGGATGCGACAGATATCGATGGGATTGAGCATGGACAGTGCAACCATTCCATGTTCGATGGGATAATCCGCAAACTGAAATAGGATGAAAAACACCAGTGCGTCAAAAAGCAGCGTGAAATAAAGCCAAAGCAAAATTGCCAATCCTATCCCCTTCGACTTATCTCTGATCAATACAGATGTCCACATCGCGATCGAAACGAAAATCAAAGAAAGTAACAGTCCGCAACCGACCAAAGTAATTCCCGAAGAGCTAAATGCATAGATAAAAGTTGGTATGCCAACGCCAATAAAAAAAGCTAAACTAAGTGCACCTGCCAGACCCCCATACAGGCTGCCCCAAATGCTTTGCCGTTGCAAAGGCTGACTGACAAGGCAATTGATAAACTCGGAACTCTGGTAGATATAGATGCCTGAAAAAATGATACTCATCAGCGGAACTACAAACAACACAATATTCAGTAGACTGAGTAATCCCTTTTCATAGTTGTCCTCCATGCTATAGACCGTCATGGAAAGTACAAAGAGTAATATGGTGTAGCATAAAATGGTCTTGTTGCGCAAGAGATCCACAAAAACGTAGCGTATAATTTTATTCATCTTTTCTCTAATTAGACAGGTCGCGGTTCTGCATCAAATAAGCGATTGCTTTAGATAGCTTTTCAGTACCTGTATCTTCTTTTAATTGCTGCAAACTCTTATGAAACTTCAGCTCTCCTTCCTGCAGAAAGACAATCTGCGATACAAATTCATCGAGATCACTAAGCACATGGGAACTGATGATGATCAGTTTACCGCGTCCGATTTCTTTTTTGATTTTATCCTTGAGAATTTCGGTAGACAGAGGATCCAGTCCTGCTGTAGGTTCATCCAGGATGAGTACTTTGGGGTCAAACATAAATGCGATACAGGCACTTACTTTTTGTCTTGTGCCACCGGAAAGCGTTGCCATCCGTTTTTCCAACAGCTTGTCCACGCCAAAAGCCTGATAAAGATCCGAATCCGTCTGGGGCTGTTTACGGATATCTTTGATCATATCCAGGACCTGTTTGATGGACATATTCTCAGGATATTGACCGATCTGCGGCATATAGCCGATATGGTTCCGATAAGCCCATTGCTGTCCAATGTCCTGTCCTTCAAAAGTGATCCGTCCGGCACTCGGCATGACCATACCTAGGACAGACTTGATCAAAGTAGTCTTACCACTGCCATTGGGGCCAATTAAGGCAACGCATTCGCCGCCATTCAAGGTCAGATCAATGCCCTTTAATGCATTGAATTTTCCAAAGCTTTTCGTTAACTGCTGGATACTAATCATACTTTTATTGATTTCATGCGAGGCTTATCGTCTTTAAGCCCCTCGGGTGTCAGACTTGGTAATAGCTTTTCAGTCCGGTCGAACAACATGGCCATAAAACTTCGAAAAAGTAACATCGCCGAAGGATAGCGCTCAACCATCATCGAGAATAGGCTTACGGGACGAAAAGGGATATCCCCAAATCCGTCTTTGTCCAGATCGTATCCCTCGTATTTGTCCCAATAGTTATGCACAAAGCTGTTGAGTGTAAGGGTACCATTGGTGGCAACATCAAAGGTATTCTGAAGAAAATTATTGTCTTTAAGCACATTGTCCATACAGCTCGACTGAATCTTGAGCCCCCATCCGTTGCTCTTAAAATTGTTATGTTCAATATGGATACGATTCGATCCTTCCATAAAAATACCCGTGGTATTGCGGCTAAACTGATTGTTGATGATCTGACTATCGGAAATATCTTTGAGCAACAATCCATAGGCGGCATCGCCCCAATTCTCTTCGAAATTATTGTTTTCCATATGGACATGCTTGGTATACATAACAGCTACACCTGCACCATTGCTGCGAAAGGTGTTTGAGATGTAACTGTTCTCATGGGAAAACATAAAATGGAGACCATAGCGCAGATTTTTTTCAGAAAGATTGCCCTGTACTCGAGTATGGGTCACAAACTCAAGATAAATACCGTCCCTATGTCCAGACACTTCATTATTTTCAACACTTAAACTATCTGATTTCCAAGCATGAATACCATTACCAATCAGCTGCTCCGCTGTACCAAAAGCTTTGAGGATATTGCCCCGTATTTCAACGTTTGTAGCATTCTGCGCATAAATCCCGAAAAAATTGTCCACGAGCTCATTGTCAAAAATTTTGATATGCGCTGTATTGTAAATTTTAATACCGGCAATATCATTCATGGAAGAATGTCCCGAATGCTGTATTAAAAAGCCTTGAACAGTAACCTGCGGTGATTTGATCGAGAGCGGTTCATATTTTTTCTCGCCGTCCAGCACAGGTTTTCCCAGGCCTTTCAGGAAAATTGCCTTATCAATAACAATATTCCCCTCCTTATACACACCCGCCGCTACTAAAACGGTATCACCTGATTTCGCTTGTGCTAAGCCAGCCTTTATTGTTCTGACCGACTGCCCCTTTCCTACCTGGATGGTTGTCGCCGATACAGGCACATTTACGAGCCAAAGACAAGCCATTGCACAGTACAACGCTAAAGCTAGATTCTTCATTGTTATTCATTTATTTCCACAGATCATTCCAGGTCATCACCGTGCCACCGATCTCTGCTTTGACCTTATCCAGTTCCACCCGTTTTTCAAATACAGCAACATTGCCTCGCATTGGGCTTTTCAAGGCTTCACTTTTGAGATAATATGCACCTTCAGCCGGTACGAGCTTATGGCTAACATAATCCGGCAGGTAATAAACGGCAATCTCTTCTTTTTTGACCGAGTTCCCTTTGACAAAGGCGATCATACATTGTACGTCATCAAAATTAAAGACCCGTCCCTTTTTTGTCTGCAGCTGCGTACCAAAACGCGCGTCCGTTATTGTCATCTTACAGTGGGCACATTGCTCGCTACCGTATTTAATAGGCTTGGGTTTATTGTTGCCCTGACAGGCCTGCAAACTACATAGAACCAGCAATATACTACTACAGATCAACGCAAATAATTTATAGTTTCTCATATGATTTTAGTTTTAGGGTTTTATTATTTTGCCACTCCCGCACTGTACAAAAGGCCAAGATAATTCCACAGAGTATAAAGATCCATCCCCCGATATCAGGTATAGAATAGGCGCCAAAATTTAAAAGCTGTTTGTATCCGATCAGTGGTGGCTGATAAGACATTCCGGGAACTTTTATCGGTGCAGATGGATCGAGCTGATGCCCATAGTTGTATTCCCAGATATAAAAGTCAACCAGGGCTGCGACTCCAAAAAGCAGAAAACAAAAGAATAAGCCATAGAGCAGTTTTCTATTCTGCACGAAACCGGTAAGCAAAAAAGCAAGCGCAAAAAATAAGATGATATAGGGCAAGACCTTAAATTCTATGAAATCTTCCGCATGTAGCGTTTTCATCCCGATATAGTGGTTCAGTCCATTGATAATATCAACTTGTCCGGCCAACTTGTTGCTATAGATCTGTAGTTCTAGCCCTTCTGGGTATTGTGCTGCGTCGAGCTCAATACGCCAGATGGGTAGGAAGATGACCGCTACCAGGGCCAGGCCACTCAGGATCAAAAGAATCCGATGTACTGCTGACAGGTGACTTGTAGTTTTCATCATTGTAGGTTATATTAATTGGTCTTCTCTTGCGGTTGATTGGTTCCCAGACTATAAATCAACGGAACATTGTTTCCTTTTTTTGAGATACGGATATACCCCTGCATCTCTTGGTGTAACGCGCTACAAAAATCCGTACAGTAGAACGGGAATACACCTACTCTATCTGGAACCCATTTCAATGTCTGTGTCTCTCCCGGCATAATGAGCAATTCTCCATTCTTTGCGCCTTTGACAGCAAAGCCATGCGGCATATCCCAGTCCTGCTCAATATTGGTCACATGGAAATAGACTTCATCGCCTAGTTGTACACCCTCGATATTGTCCGGAGTGAAGTGTGAACGGATGGATGTCAGGTATACATGTACCTGGTTACCTTTACGTTCAACGCGTGCATCTTTGTCTCCTTTGGCAACAAATGGGCTGGTATTTTCTTCAATTTTAAAAATCTTCACACTTTTGTCTTTCACTTTCTCCGCTTTGATAGCTTGCGCATAATGTGGTTCACCAATGGTCGGAAAGTCTAACAACAATTGCATTTTGTCTCCCGAGATATCAAACAATTGGGCACTCTGAGCCAACTCCGGTCCTGTAGGGAGAAAGCGGTCTTTCGTAATCTTATTATAGGCGATGACATATTTGCCTTCTGGATTTTTGGTATCTCCACCAGGTATCATTAAATGGCCTGTTGAGTAAAATGTTGGTGTACGGTCGAGCACCTTTAAATCCTTAATATTCCATTTCACCAATTCGGAAGACACAAAGAATGACGTGATTGCATTTCCTCTGCCATCAAATTCTGTATGCAGTGGGCCCAAGCCAGGTTTTTGGACTTCGCCGTACAGCGCAGATTCGTATTTGATAATTGGGATACCACCGAATTTTCCTTCGAATTGTTTTTCCTGGATTGCTTTCTGCATCTTAGCGAACGAGAATACAGGTATGACCGCAGCCAGTTTACCCGACCCTACAATATATTCGCCTGTAGGATCAACGTCGACACCGTGCGGAGATTTTGGGCAAGGGATATAGTAGCATAGCCCCTCCAGCTCCTCTGCCTTCAATACGATCGTTTCTGTATTAAAAGATGTTTTTGCGGTATGTGATTTCTCGTCGTAAGTGTTATGGGCATACTTCAACCCGGTAACCTTTTTCCCTTTTCCGGCTTTCAAATACTCTTCGGCTTTTTTCCAGTTGACGGCCAATATAAAGTCTTTGTCATTTTTGGATGCATTGACCTCCAGCAATGTATTTGCCTGTTCGGTATTGTAGGTGGAGAAGAAGAACCAACCATGAGAAGTCCCTTTACCGGCTCGGCTCAGGTCATAGTTTACACCGGGTGTCTCAATCTGAAAAGCCAATTCCATGTTGCCATTATCCTTATTGACGCTGACAAAGCTCAATGTTCCGCGAAAATTCTTTTTAAAGGTATTGATAGGTACATCGCCCGACTCACCGTCCAGCGGAACCGAAAATCGCGTTCCTGCAACAACATATTCGGTATTTTCAGTAATGTACGGCGAAGAGTGGTTTCCACCGCTGTTGGGGAGTTCGAGTACTTCAGCCGTACGAAAAGTTGTCAGATCCACCCGGGCAATACGGGGGGTATTGTTGGCATTGACAAATACCCAGCGGCCGTCGTAGTTTCCATCGGTTTTCGAAAGCTGCACGTGGTGTAAATCATCCCAAGGTACATTGCCATGGGACGTTTCGAGCATCGGTTTAGTTTCTTCACTAAAACCCCAGCCCTTTTCGGGATCTAGTGAAAAAACGGGTATTACACGCAATAATCTGCCGGACGGAAGTCCATAAACGGAGAGCTGCCCACTAAATCCCCCGGATACGAAATTGTAGAATTCATCGTATTTCCCTGGGGCAACATATACCTTCTCAGCGGCATCACCACTCACGGCGGCTCCCGCTCCTTTGGGTTTACAGGCATGGAAAGTCGATAACACCGCGCTCGCCATTAGGCTCGTCAATATGTATTTTGTTAAAGTCATTCTATTCTTATTTTAAGGTTAATACCTATGCAGCTTTGTTGATTCTTATTCAGCTTTTATTATTTTACACCATCATTTTGTCGCATAAACTCCAATACCTTTCGGGCTTCCTCGTCCGTTAGATTTTGGTTAGGCATCCGGACCATGCATAGTTCAAGTTGCGCCTGTAATTCCGGATCCTTATCGATCATCGGATCAGGATTAGTGATAAAATTCATGATCCACTGTGGTTTTCTCCGTTGTGTCACACCTTTCCATCCTGGCCCGACTAGTTTCTCGTCGGTTAGCTTGTGGCAGGAAGCACATTTCAGGTCAACAATCAATTTTCCGGCTGCGGCCATTGGTGCATCCAAATGGTCAGCGATTTCCACTTTGTCAAATTTTCCCTCACCGCGGTGAGGATCATATCCACTGGCGTCATTTGCCGAAGCCCCAGATTCATTAACACTGTTGGCAACGGTCTTTTTCTCGCCATTGTTTGAGGAACAGGAATAGATAAATAATCCCATCAAACAACATACAATTAGCTTTCTCATCTTATTTTGGTTTTGTGTTCAAACTTGATTGTGTTTTACTTAATCCAAAGGTATTATCGAAGCGTGTAGCCATTTTATGAGGCAAATCATAAAATGATTCCGGTGAGAACAAACCATCAATCAAAAACAATAAAACACTATATATAAGCACATTAACACCATATTGATTTTCATCACTCATTCCCGTGATCAACATCAAGATCTATTTTGTGACACTACTATATCTTTACGCTGTGTAGTAAAAACTAACTTATATCGAACGATGATTCCAACCGCAATACTTCTCGAAAAGGGAGCGAGCAGCCTACATGCCGATATTGGTGAAATACTTTTTCATGAGGATAGCATGGCCACATTTTATTATCAGTTGTTAAGCGGGCGAGTTCGTCTTTCTAATTTCTTATCAGACGGTAGGGAGGTCCTCCACAATGTTATCTGTGCCAATGAGGGCTTTGGAGAAGTAGCGATATTGGACAATGGCGTTTATACAGTGACGGCAATTACCGACAGTTCATGTACATTACTGAAGATCAGTTCGAAAAAATTCATCGAAATCATACATGAATATGGCAACCTACATCGTTTGGTATCACAAAAGATGGCGCGCGAACTACACTTTAAACTCTTTATGATCAAATTAATTTACAATCGTTCACCGGAGGAGATCCTCTCCAATCTGATCCAAAAGTTAAATGAAAGCAAGAGACTCGTTTGTCAGGAATGCAACCGACTTATGCTTACGCGCCAACAATTGGCTAATATGACCGGGTTAAGAGTAGAAACAATCATCCGGACAATGAAGCAAATGGACAAGGAAGATAAATTGAACATTATCCGCGGAAAAGTTTTTGTTCCGGCCGATGGTATTGATTGAAGCTTGAAACAACGATGTTTCAGCTATCGGAAAGAAATCAACGTATGAATAAAATCAGTAGCTATTTAAGTATCAGGAAATGGATCGTCATCACCCTATTCAATTTACTTATTGTAGGTATTTTCGGGTTGATTATGCGCTTAAAATTTTTATTTCCCATTCCTTGGATCGACCAGAAAAACCTCATGCATGCGCATTCGCATTTTGCTTTTTCCGCCTGGGTATCCCAAGCTCTTATGATTTTTCTCATAATGACCGTTCTGGGAATAAAAACCAATCAGATTTTGTGCAGGAAATATCAGCATATCCTATGGGCTAATTGGACGGTTTCGATAGGCATGCTTATTTCCTTTTCAGCTGCTGGCTATAGCCTATGTTCGATTATATTATCCTTTTTATCGATACTTGTCTCTTATTGGTTCTGCTTTCAATTAGTGCGGGATCTTAAATCATCGACGCTTCCTCCGGCCATTTCGATCTTAATTAAGTCGGCACTATTTTTCAATATATTTAGTTCACTAGGGACCTATTTTCTGGCATATCTCAAAGTGAGCCACCAACTGGATCCATTAAAACAGCTTGCATCAGTCTATTTTTATCTTCATTTTCAGTATAATGGCTGGTTTTTCTTTGGCTGTATTGCTCTGTTTGCCAGTTGGCTGTATAAACGTACTGGTAAAATACCAATAAGTCCGCGTTTTTCGCTCGTGTATGTCATGACTGTTATACCAACCTATTTCTTATCTGTTCTATGGTGGAAGGGTTTACCCCTGTGGCTATATATTATTATAGTCATTACAGTCGGATTGCAATTTGTCCTGTGGGGAACATTAGCACAACGAGTCGTCCGACTGGTCCGAAGCAATATTTCACTCCGCTTAAGCCCCGATACATCTAAAATTTGGTTATGTGTCCTGTTTGCCATTTTTCTCAAACTGATATTGCAAGGCATATCGGTCATACCTGCTCTGAGCCAACAAGCTTATGGATTTCGACCAATTGTTATTGCTTATCTTCACCTCGTCCTTTTGGTGGTAATATCACTCTTTTTAATTGGGTATGCTTTTCAGATTTGTATGTTAAAAATCGAAAAAGGCATTCACTATGGCGTTTATGGCTTACTTGTTGGAATCTTTTTGAATGAATTTGTGTTAATGTTGCAGGGGCTCGGTGGATTTATACATTATTCTATCAGGGGAACACATCATGTGCTGACGGTCGCTGCAGCTATTATTGTTGTCAGCCTCTACAGGATAACGCAAACCCAATTACGCAAATGATGCTATTAGCATAAGCCATGAGAGATGATCGATTATGAAATAGCTAGAAAATAAGCCACATCTCTCGACATGGCTCTACAACATTTATATATTTATTTGAGATGGCTCTTATTTATACGAATTGATCGATTTAGATACTTTCCAGTCATTACCTTCACGTACAAGAGTCACTAGGTCTGTTTTGGTAAAGTTTTCAAACGTCAACGTCACTTTGGCTACCATATAATCCGCCGACTCCTCAAGGATTTCGGTGCTTACCGCACAGTTCAGCTTCTCGCCTTTTTGTTTTTTCAAGGATTTAACAATAGCGTTACGGCTGTGACTCTGTGCATTGGAAGCTTGGATTTTTTGGTTGAAATCCTCGGAGAACAATTGTTCTACACCTGCAGATTCTCCTTCGGTAGTTACCGCGACATAGTGCTCTAAAGCGAAATCTGCTGTAGAAAGGTTAATGTTAGCTTTTGTTGCTTTTGCGCCAGGTCCTTCAGCTGCCATAGCGAATGTAGATACTGCGATTAGGGCTGGTGCTGCGAATGTTTTTACTAGCGTTTTCATAATGTCTTTATTTTATAGTGTTAGTTCTGTTGTTCTTATTTGTTGACTCAAAACTACAACACAATACGCCCCTAGCCTATCGGCTTTAGACTAACGATCAGGAAAACTCGGTGAATGGCGGGAATAGGGAGGTAAGTCTCCTTCGTATCAGATTCGTACCACGTTCGGATCATCAATAGATATTGTACAGACACCCAACAGACCTTGTCCAGTCTCTGTACAGGGAAAAACTGTTCAGAGACTGGTCAACAATCGAACCCTACATGTCCTGATCCGAAGGCTATACGAAGCAGGTACGAACACAACCCCTATAAAAGTTATTTAAACTCATCCCTAATTAGCAGTTTTTAGCAAATAATGCCTAGTGCAGCGACTAGATCCGTGAGTTCGTGTTGGAGCGATCACCGAGATACCATGTCTTTGGTCATAACCATGCAGGTTATGGTAAGAGGAAAATTAAGGCTATCCAGTTTATCAACGCTTCGTTGTATGAGCTGTTGTAGGGAAAGGTGTGATTAAACTACACGATCAACTCAAGTGCATTCAAGATCTATAAACAAGGCGATACTACTATCTTTCTACTAATTCTTCTACTTTCTTTCTACTTCTTCTCCTAATCTTTTCCTAGTTCTTTCCCTAGAATATTTACATTTTTCCTTCTGAAATAGCTCACAGCCTATTGTACGAGCGTTATTAAAAGTCTATTCATTAAGCGCTTCTCCTAATTCTTTCCCTAAATTCATCTATTCTTTCTACTTAATTATTCTAATTGAGCTCCACTCACTAGTTATCCCCGAGGCAACTCGCTATTTTAAATGGATCATGAAAAAGCCACATCTCTCGACATTGCTAGGTACTTCAGATGCCATAACAAATGTGGATAATGCTATTAAAGCTGCTGCTGCGAATGTTTTTACTAATGCTCTCATACTGTCTTTACTTTATAGTGTTAGTTCTGTTGTTCTTATTTGTTGACTCAAAACGACGACACAATAGGCCCCTAGCCTATAGGCTGTAGACCAAGGATCGGGAAAACTCGGTGAATGACAGGAAATGGGGATGTGAATGGAAACTTATGGCTAAGTTATGCCCTTTTTAAATTTTGCAACAAAGTATTTATTTGTAGATGAAATAATTATCGAAAAAAGTTACCAATTCAAAAGATCATGGAATCAATCTTATGAAAATCAATGTATCGTCTGATGCTTTGAATTGTATATTTTTAACGATATTAAAGTCTCTATGAAGTGCTCGAACCACTACAGAAGGATAAAGCACAAGATAGAAAGCCTGAAAACTATATAAAATACTTATTTAAGCATACCATTAAATTAATAATAGCATGTAAAAATATAGTATGCCAAAGACCAGTCCCTCTCTTCTTAAACTC
>JALAGS010000177.1 GCA_022712315.1 Sphingobacterium sp.
AGGCTTTTTTTTATTTTACCAGCTAACTTATGCCAATTGTTTTTCTAATTTCTCGTTCAAAACCGATTTTGGAACCGCTCCAATTTGTTTATCAACAATTTCTCCATTTTTGAAGAATAATAAAGCCGGAATGTTACGAATTCCATAACGAACAGAAATTTCTGGATTCTCATCCACGTTCACTTTTCCTATTACAGCCTTACCTTCATAATCCTTAGCTAATTCTTCAACCACAGGACCTACCATACGACATGGACCACACCACTCTGCCCAAAAATCAATTAATACGGGTTTGTCTGCTTTTAAAACAACTTCTTCAAAGTTGCTATCTGTAATTTCTAATGCCATAACCTTTTAATTTTATAAACCGAAGTTATATCTATAATACTATTTAATTGCTAAAATCAATAAACAAAGATAGCAACAACTACCAATGTATTTGTAATCTTAATTACACAAATTCCAAACCAAACTAATTCAATCGATAATTTATCCCCTCAAACTTGTCTATACAGTCTAGAAACTCATTTGTAAGGTTTATCTTCAGACTCTTAGCTGGCATTTCGACAGATATTTCATCTTGAGGGTCCCATATCTTAAACTTCAATTGACAATTTGGCACTACTCCCTCAATTTCATTTTGCGCTAATATATCTTTGATTCCGTCGAGAAATGCCTCGTTCAGCTTAGGTAAAGGAATATTAATGGTAAAACTCTTAGCCATCTTCTCACGAAGATCAGAAAGCAATTGTACACTTCGCAGCTCAAAGCCCCAATTCCCAACTTGCCTAAAACGCTCCTGTACCAAGCCTCGCAATTGCACAAAATACCCTTCCTGTAAATACCCTTTCAACTTCACATACTCCTCCCCAAATACAGCCATATCATAGGAATCACTATAGTCTTCGATAATAAACGACGCAAAAGGCTTACCATTCTTGGTCAATCGATGATTAGCTGAAGCTATAATACCGCCAATGACCAGTTCCTTATTCTTGATCCGGTTAAACTCAAGCAAAGTCTCTTCATCGACCTCTGCAGCCTTAACCTTGTTGATCAAAGCTAAATCTGAAACCGAATTTTGACAAAAATGTTCAATTTCAAACCTGTATGTATCCAACGGGTGACTCGTCAGGTAGATACCAATAACATCTTTCTCATATTTAAGCTTTTCAATCAATCCCCATGGTGGACATGGCGCCAAAACTGGTTCTGGCAACTCTGCAGCACCGCCTACTCCAAATAGGCTCGCCTGAGCCGAACTTTCATTCTCTTTATAACGCTGACCGAACCGTATTGCCTTTTCCATTCCTGTTGAATTTTCATCAGAATGAAAATACTGCGCACGATGCGTGTTTTCAAAACTATCAAAACCGCCGGCATAAGCCAAACTTTCAAAAGCTTTCTTGTTGACCGCACGAAGATCAATTCGTTTGGCCATATCAAAAACAGATTTATACAATCCCGACTGCCGAGTTTGTACGATAGCATCTACTGCGCCTGCTCCAACACCTTTAACGGCACCTATTCCGAAGCGGATTGCTCCAGTTTCATTTACAGTGAATTTATAGTAGGATTCATTCACATCAGGCCCAAGCACTTCCAACCCCATACGTTTACATTCCTCCATAAAGAATGTGACCTGCTTAATATCATTCATATTGTTGGAAAGCACCGCAGCCATATATTCAGCAGGGAAATGCGCTTTCAAATAAGCTGTTTGATAAGCAACCCAAGCATAACAGGTAGAGTGGGATTTATTAAATGCATAACTCGCAAAAGCTTCCCAGTCGGTCCAGATTTTTTCCAGCACTTTCGCACTATGCCCTTTCTCCTCTGCTTGAGAAATAAACTTGGGCTTCATTTTATCCAATACAGCCTTTTGTTTCTTACCCATAGCCTTACGCAAGACGTCGGCGTCACCTTTAGAGAATCCTGCCAGCTTTTGGGACAAAAGCATTACCTGCTCTTGATATACCGTAATTCCGTAGGTTTCCTTGAGATATTCCTCACAGGCATCCAAATCGTAAACAATAGGATCTATACCATGCTTACGCTTAATAAAACTTGGGATATACTCAATTGGTCCTGGACGATAGAGCGCATTCATCGCAATCAAATCGGCAAATACCGTTGGCTTAAGGTCACGCATGTATTTCTGCATCCCCGGAGACTCATACTGGAACACACCGATCGTTTCCCCGCGCTGGAATAGCTCATAAGTTAGTTCATCATCGATCGGAAATTGATCCGGGTCCAGCACAATACCATGACTTAATTTTACATTTTCAACCGTATCTTTGATCAGGGTCAATGTCTTTAAACCCAAAAAGTCCATTTTCAGCAAACCCGCACTTTCAACAACATGGTTATCAAATTGCGTTACATAAAGATCGGAGTCTTTTGCTAAAGAAACAGGGACAAAGTTAGTAATATCGTCGGGCGTGATAATAACACCACAGGCGTGGATACCTGTATTTCGTACAGAGCCCTCCAATACCCGGGCCTGTCTAATCGTCTCAGCTTCCAATCCAGCACCATCAGCAATGGATTTCAGTCTATTAACAGCTTCAATCTCCTCAGTTCTTAGCTTTTCCTTTAAACCGGCATCATCTAAAGTAAAAATCTTGGATAATTTAAGATTCGGAATCAGCTTGGCAATTTCGTTAGCATCCCCTAAAGGTAAATCCAATACACGTGCTGTATCTTTGATGGATGACTTCGCAGCCATTGTACCATAGGTAATAATTTGTGCAACCTGACTGGCTCCATATTTATTGATTACATATTGCATGACGCGTCCACGTCCCTCGTCATCAAAATCGATATCGATATCGGGCATAGATACACGGTCGGGATTTAAGAAACGCTCAAAAAGCAGGTCATATTTAATCGGATCAATATTGGTGATTCCAAGGCAATAGGCTACCGCCGAACCAGCAGCAGAACCCCGTCCAGGCCCCACGGAAACACCCATATCCCGCGCTGCAGCAATAAAATCCTGAACAATCAAAAAGTATCCCGGATACCCTGTCTTCTCAATTGTAGCCAATTCAAAGTCTAGTCGTTCCCGAATATCATCCGTAATTTCCTCATAGCGTTTTTCAGCACCTACATAACAGAGATGCGCCAAGTATTTATTTTCACCGCGTTTTCCACCATCTTCAAGATCGGCTTCTACTTGGAATTCCTCAGGAATATCAAATTTAGGCAAAAGGACGTCGCGATTCAATTTGAATATCTCCACCTTATCGACAATCTCCTGAATATTTAGAATAGCCTCAGGCAGATCCTTAAACAAAGCCTTCATTTCATCCGAAGACTTGAAATAATACTCTTGATTAGGTAAGCCAAAGCGAAATCCCCTTCCTCTACCTTTTGGAGTGGAAAGCTTTTCGCCATCTTTCACACATAACAAAATATCGTGCGCATGTGCATCGCCTTTTTTCTCGTAATAGGTATTGTTGGTCGCAACGACCTTAACCTGATATTTTCGGGAGAACTTAAGTAACGTCTGGTTCACACGATCCTCATCTTCCTGACCATGGCGCATCAACTCCAGATAAAAATCATCTCCAAATTGCTCTTTCCACCACACTAATGCCTCTTCTGCTTGGCTCTCACCCATATTCAGAATTTTATTAGGCACCTCCCCTTGCAGGTTTCCAGATAAAGCAATCACATCTTCTTTGAATTGAAGGATAAGGTCCTTATCAATCCTTGGCACATAATAAAACCCGGCAGTATAGGCAAAAGAAGCAAGTTTAGCTAGATTGTGATACCCTCGTTTATTTTTCGCCAATAATACAATCTGATAACCATTATCCTTTCTGGACTTATCTTTGTGGTTTTCACAGACAAAAAACTCACAGCCAACAATTGGTTTCAAGAGTTGACCAGTAGGCTCCTGCCCATTCTCGATAGCTTCAGCATTTTGGGCCTCGACTTCTTTGTTATGCCCTATAACCCGAGACACAAACTCAAAAGCCCCCATCATATTTCCATGATCCGTCAGCGCAACAGCAGGCATATTATCTTTGACCGCCGCAGAAACCAACTTATCATACGACATGGTCGACTGAAGAATCGAAAACTGAGAGTGATTATGTAAATGGGCAAATTTAGCATTCTTTAATGCAGCCAGTGCTTCAGCATCAACAACAACCTTAACTTCATCTGGCTCTGATCGTTTTCTAATCTCATCAGAGGCCGCTTTTAAGTTGATATGCTTAAGTCCGACAGTCGGTATAGGACCTGGATTGTTAGTCTTAAAATCTACGAAGTACCCCGTATCTACCTGAAGTTCTTCGGCAGTAAATACTTCCCTTCTAACCAGCTCCAGAAAACAACGCGTCGTAGCCTCAACGTCGGCTGTCGCATTGTGAGCCTCAGCAAAAGGTACCCCAAATAAATAAGAATGCAGTTCGGTCAGGTTTGGCAATTTAAATCGTCCGCCACGTCCTCCAGGAATTTTGAGAAGCTCAGCTGTAACTTCTGTACAGGTATCCAGCACAGGCATACTGGCCATATTTGAATTTACACCATAACGGTAAAATTCACAGCCCATGATATTCAAATCAAAACCTATATTTTGCCCAACAACAAACTTGGCTTTATTTAATGCTAAATTGAATTTCTCCAGTACTTCCTGAAGCGGCACCCCCTGTTCCTCAGCCAAAGCTGTGGATATACCATGTATTTTTTCAGAGTCATAGGGTATATCAAATCCATCAGGTTTAATTAAATAATCGTGATGTTCGACCAATTTCCCCATCTCATCGTGAATCTGCCAAGCCAGTTGAATACAGCGAGGCCAATTGTCCATGTCGGTAATTGGTGCGTCCCAACGCTTAGGCAAACCCGTCGTCTCCGTATCGAAAATAATATACATAAAATTCTAACCCTCTTTAGTACAACACATTAAATGCAATGCAATTTACATTTATTTGAACTTGAAATTTACGAAATTATTAGAGAAGATTGTGTCAGATTTTTGCGAAAATCCACTAAAGAAAATCTCCCGCTACATGGCAGTCTCTATTAACTCTTCGTGATAAGAAACAGTATTATGCTCAACGCTAAAATCTACCTTTTTATCTATGCTTAGTTCATGCTTGACATCTTAATTCGATTAAAGCCCAGACAACCTTACATGGCACATAATTACATCAAATTTAATATTGTAATAGGTACACTATCCCAAGTATTTAGTATATTTGATTTTGACCCAAAACGTCCATGATTAAAGCTATCTTTTTTGACATCGATGGAACTTTACTAAGTTTCAAAACACATCAAGTTCCCGAATCCACTCAGCAGGCATTTCAATTATTAAAAGAAAAAAACATCAAGGTATTCGTTTCAACTGGAAGATCCTACAACCAGCTAGGACATATCCGCTATCTTGATTTTGACGGATATATTACCTTCAACGGCGGCTATTGTGTAACCAAGGAGCAGGAAGTTATCTATAAAAACAACATTCCTCGGAAAGATATCCGTTCACTGTTGGATTACACTAAAAAGCGTAGTGACTTGACATTTTCATTTATGTCTGAAAAAGAAATTTCCCTGAATCAGGTTACACCGGAAGTTTTAAAAATGTACCAGCAAGTCAATGTACCTACACCGCCTATTCGGTATTACGAGCGAGATTTTGACCTCGATTCAGTTATGCAGATCAATGTTTTTATCAATCCTGAAGAAGAAGCTGAATTTATGGAGAATGTAATGCCCAACTCAGTAGCTTCGAGATGGACCCCCATTTTTGCAGATATTAATCCAATGGGGCAAAGCAAAAAAATAGGAATAGATGTTTTTCTAGACCATTTCAACATCGCGCTGGAAGAAACAATGTCGTTTGGCGATGGTGGAAACGATATTACGATGCTAGCCCACACCCATATTGGAATTGCTATGGGTAACGCAAACCCCGAAGTAAAGGAAATTGCAGACTATATAACAGATAGTGTTGATGAAAATGGCATCTGGAATGCACTAAAGCACTTTAACATCATCTAAAGCTGTATTGTTAATGTAATTCGAGAAGTATTGCTATTACTATTCAGCAGTAAATTATGCTTGTCTGGAAAAAGATAATCCAATCGATGTCGAAAATCATGGATCAGCACACTATTAAACTGACTTTCCAGATAATGGTTGACGCGATAGCTTACCTCTAGCATAATCAGCTTGGAAGAGCCAGACAGGCGGATCCGAACAGGATGAGAAGACATCGTATTATAACCATTTTCGACAGCATGCTGTATCACAGGAAAAAGAATGAGTGGTGGTAGCGTGATTTTATCATTTGACTGGAGCTTATTTTCGAATTTCACTAGAAACCCGTCCGGGACAAAGTGTTCAATCACCTGCAGATACTGATACAGCAAGTTAAGCTCGACTTCTATTGTCTCCAATCGATCAAGCTGAAGCTCAAGCAGCTGCTCTTGAAAAGTAAAATATTGCTCTGCATTTCTTTTATCGCTTTGTATAAAATGATCAAACAAAAAACCATCCAGTTGACTGTTCCGAAAAGACAACCTATTCGCCAATGCTAAAAGCTCTTCATTTCTTACACTCTTTTTACCCAGAAAACGATTTATTATACTTGACATTTCTTAAATTGCTATAGATTAGAAACACAAAAATAAGGAAACATTATGTCAAATATTGCAATAGTTATTGAAGAAAGAGCCGCCGACATAGGCAATTTCTTAGTTGGTCGACTTCTTCCTTTCAGACAAAAACGTATGGTCGGTCCATTTATATTTATCGACCATATGGGACCTGATACCATTGCCGAACCGCACTTTATGGACATTGCGCCGCATCCACATATCGGCTTATCAACATTGACCTACCTATTCGAAGGAAGCATTATGCATCGCGACAGCTTGGGAAATGCTGTAGAAATCAAACCAGGTGCCGTCAACTGGATGACAGCAGGTAAAGGTGTCACACACTCCGAAAGAACTCCCGAGCAGCTGAGATCTTCCCCGCATGACCTACATGGACTACAGATCTGGGTAGCCCTCCCGAAAGAACTGGAAAAAATGGATCCCAATTTTGTTCACATTGAAGAACCTCAGCTTCCCCATTGGACCGAAGACGGCGTATCCTATCGCTTAATTGCTGGAGAAATTAAAGATCACCGTTCCGAGGTCCCCGTATATAGCCCATTATACCTTATTGAAATCAAAGCAGAAAAAGATGCAACTATTAAACTAGGTGATCATCTATACGGTGAGAGTGGATTGTATATTCTTCACGGAAATGTTCATGCGGAAGGCCAGGAATTTGGTCTGAAACAGATTTTAGTTGCAAAAGATGCTAAACTTTGTGAATTCAGAATGGAGGCTGGCACCTCGGTGTACATTTTTGGTGGCGAGCCCTTCCCCGAACAACGATATATCGACTGGAATTTTGTCGCTTCAGACATTGAAACGTTAAAAATAGCCCGTGAGAAATGGGAAAACCACGAATTTCCGAAAGTACCTGGAGATGATGGCTATATTCCAATTCCACCGGTAAATCCGACTTTAGGGCAGAAAAAAAATTAATCTATCTAATGGGTACAAATTCGAAGGACAAATCAGACATAACAAAAAGGCTGGAAATCGTCGTACGATTTCCAGCCTTTTTGTTGAATATTCTTAAAGTCAACCGCTGCAAAAAAAACACTAATGAGCTATTCCACTCACACCGCCTGATACAACCAGCTTCATAGCATCTGTAGGAGACATGTCTAATTTTTTCACCTTTTCCGCACTGATAATCACTACCTGTCCAGCGAAAGAATATGAATAGGGAAAATACACCATCACATCCTCTTCAAGCCCAATGCTTTTTAAATCATGCTGTGTTAAAAAACCTATCTTTTTCAGACCAAATTCATTTACCGTCACAAGAACAGGCTCATTAAATTTCTTTGCATCACCAACAAAGGCTTCCGTAAAATCCTTAATCGAGGAATATAGGGTATTTAAAAGCGGAATTCGCTGAATCTGATGATTAATCCATACCTTAATTGGATCAGTAACAAAATTGGTAAAGATTAGCCCCGCCAAAACCAATACCAAAATCACCGTTAGAATGCCTATTCCTGGAATATATAAAGGGTGTCCCTTTTCATCCTCCAAAAAATGCTCAGTTAGATTCAGCGCCGAATCAACTGATGCAACAATCCAAACAATTAAAAAAATTGCACCAGCTAGTGGAACAACCACTAGGATACCTCGTATCAAATAATTAATGAACTCTCTGATTAATTTGCTAAACATGAATTGAAAATCAAATATTATTCAAAAATGCAGAATATCCTTTATTATTCATAAAAATAAACTCTTTTTACCCTTTGTGAAATACTCGTCAGCAGTTCATAAGGGATAGTCCCTATAGCCTTCGCCGCTGACTTTATATCAGGATACACAATAACTTCATCTTCTTCTCCTACTTCCACATCTGTCACATCCAGCATACACATATCCATACAGATATCACCAATCGTAGGAACTAAAAAACCGTTCACCAGCATTTTGCCGACACCATTGCCAAAACGTCTGTCGTAACCATCTGCATAACCGATTTTAATTGTCGCAATCTTACTGTCTCTATGCAGAATACCATGCCTATTATAACCCACTGTTTCGCTAGCTGGAAGGTATTTGATTTGCGTCACATTGGTTTTTAGCGTACTCGCCTCCCTAATGGGCAAATCATGACGTTCAATATCGATACCATAGAGGCCAATTCCCAGCCTAACCATGTCAAAATAAGCATTTGGCCACAACTCAATACCTGATGTTGCCGCAATATGACGGAGAAAAGAATAACCCAGGCCACTTTCTAGACGCTTTGTAAATTCATCCAGCAAATCAATCTGGCCTTGCGTAAATTCACGATCCTTTTCATTGCCGGCGGAGGCCAAATGGGAGAATGCAGATTTCACCACTAAAATCTCTTCGGTTTGGAGCAAAGCGACCAACCTCTCTACCTCATCAGGCATAAAACCCATACGATGCATTCCTGTATCTATCTTAATATGAATCGGAAAAGAAGCGATCTGTTTCGCCTTCAGAAAATTCAAAAAGGAAAACAATATTCTAAAACTGTAAATTTCCGGTTCAAGGTTATACTGAACGATAGATTCAAAAGAACTTTCGTCAGGACTCATGACCACGATAGGCAGTGTGATGCCTGCACCGCGCAAATCAACCCCTTCATCAGCAAAAGCGACCGTCAGATAATCCACACGATTAAACTGCAGAAGATTAGCAATCTCAAAACTTCCACTACCATAAGAGAAAGCTTTGACCATCGTCATCAATTTCACATGTTTCGGCAGAAGCTGTCGATATACATTCAAATTATTCTCCAATGCATTCAAATTAATCTCGAGCACAGTATCATGTGATTTTGCAACCAGAAGCTGACTGATACGCTCAAAATGGAATTCCCTTCCGCCCTTTAATAAAACCGTAGCATTTTCAAAAGAAAGCGACCTAATATCAGCTAAGAACGCGGCAGTATCGGCATATGAAATGGAAGGCACATCAAATTGCGTAGCCACTTTCGGCAAAACTTCCCCGATCAATATTAGTTTATCCAAACGGTACTCACTAAGCAAACGTTTCAGCTTAGACAAACTTTTTTCATCATCAATAGTGACACCTGGAATATCCGATAAAATCAACATTTTGAATGGATGCTGTCCCTGCTGGTTCAAAAACTCAAGGGCTATTTGGAGCGCATCAAGATCATTACTATACGAGTCGTCGATAATTGAGCTATTCTTTTTTCCTTTCTTTAGCTCAAGCCGCATTGCTACGGGCTGCAATTCCTTAATCCTGGATGCGATCACTTCGCTTTCATACCCGAAACGTAGCATCACCGCCACACAGTTTATCGCGTTCTCAACATTTCCTTTATCCACAAACGGTACTTCGACAGCAAAGGTCCGCCCTGCATAATAAAAGGTGACCATGGTAAATCGGTCGTTCACTTGTTTGATGGAATACACTTCCAAAGAAAGCCCTTCATCAAGTCCCCAGGAAAATTTCCGTGGTCGATAGGGCAATTGAACACTTTCGAGGTAGCTATTCGGAAAGATCATGGTTTCCACATGCTTAAAGAGCTCGATCTTTTCATAAATCTTTTCCTCCTTTGATTCAAAACCAGCTTTATGAGCAACACCGATGTTGGTCAATAAACCTATGGTTGGTTTTATCATCTGCTCGAGACGCGGCATTTCCCCTTTTTCTGAAATCCCCGCCTCGATAATAGCAAGATTATATTGATCAGATAGACCCCATAGCGAAAGTGCCACACCGAGCTGAGAGTTGTAGCTCTTAGGACTTCGATAGATTTTATATTCAGGAGACATCAGCTGAAAAAGCCATTCCTTTACGATCGTCTTACCATTGCTCCCGGTAATTCCAATCACAGGATAATCAAATTTTTGACGATGAAAGGTGGCTAATGCCTGCATGGCAGCCAAACTGTCTTCTACCCAAAGAATATTAGCATCCGAAAACTCCATTTCCTGCCCCAAATCAACCTGCAGTACAAAATTTCGAACACCCTTATCATAAGCTTCTCTTATATAACGATGGCCATCTCTGTTCTTTTGAAGTGCAAAGAAAATCCCATTGTCCGCTTGGACGATTTTGCGGCTATCATAAAACAAATGTTGGATAAAAGAACTGGGATCCGTGATAAATGAGCGATTAGGATGTAAAATCTGGACGATTTCCGATATTTTGTACATTCTCCTGATATTTTTGATTGTGTCAAAACTGAACATTTTTTTAGTTATTTCATATTATTTTTGAAATTTTGACAATATGTTTGACGAAGAAAAAAGAAATAAGAAGGTATTCACACAGCATCAGGCACAACTGAAAGCAGAAAGCTATTGCGCCTATCAGGAACGTGCGCAACAGGAAGTACGTGACAAGCTCTACAGCTGGGGACTGAACGAAGAAGAAGTCGAAAATGTGCTTGCAAATCTAATCTCAGAAAATTTCCTTAATGAAGAACGTTTTGCAATTGCCTACTGTAACGGAAAGCTCCGTATGAAGGGTTGGGGTAAAATAAAAATCAAACAGGCATTGAAAGCAAAAAGAGTATCCGACCAACTGATAAAAATTGCCTTTAAGCAGATAGATCTGGACGAATACGATCAGATATTGAATCATATTATAGACAAAAAACTTCGTGAAATCACAAGCAAAGACCGCTACACCATCAAAAATAAGGTTTATCAGTTTGCACTGTCGCGTGGATTCGAAAGTGATTTAATTTTTTCTATACTGAATTCAAAGGAGTTATAAAAAACACAAAAAGAAAGTAAATAAATATTTTGCAATATTGAATTTTCGCTCTATATTTGCATCACCAAAAAGGAACGCAAGGTTCCTCTAAAAGTTGAAATAAAATTCCAATGCGAAAATAGCTCAGTTGGTAGAGCACAACCTTGCCAAGGTTGGGGTCGCGAGTTCGAATCTCGTTTTTCGCTCACCTGCCTAGGTGGTGGAACTGGTAGACACGCAGGACTTAAAATCCTGTTCCCGTTAAGGGAGTG
>JALAGS010000178.1 GCA_022712315.1 Sphingobacterium sp.
CACTCCCTTAACGGGAACAGGATTTTAAGTCCTGCGTGTCTACCAGTTCCACCACCTAGGCAGGTGAGCGAAAAACGAGATTCGAACTCGCGACCCCAACCTTGGCAAGGTTGTGCTCTACCAACTGAGCTATTTTCGCATGGGAATTATTATTTTTTCAATCTGTCGGAACCTTGCGTTCTTCCTTTTCGGTGGTGCCAGCTGGATTCGAACCAGCGACACAAGGATTTTCAGTCCTTTGCTCTACCAACTGAGCTATGGCACCTTTTCAATTTAGCTGTCTGCCTTATTGATGATGCAAATATAGAGGGATTATTTGAATTACAAAAGCCAAAAGCGCTTTTTTTTGCGTTTAAACGCCAACCTGCTGATTTTTAAGTAAAAAAAATAAGGGGCTATTCGTATCGAATAGCCCCTTTATAGGATATTGGTGGAGTTGATTAAGATAATTTACCAACTTCTAATACCAAGTCAACGATTTTGTTTGAATAACCCCACTCGTTGTCATACCAAGATACAACTTTAACGAAGTTATCATTCAATGAAATTCCTGCTTTCGCATCGAAGATTGATGTACGTGCATCACCTAAGAAATCTGAAGAAACAACTTCGTCTTCAGTATAACCTAAGATACCTTTCAATTCACCTTCAGAAGCTTCTTTCATCGCAGTTTTGATTTCTTCGTATGAAGCACCTTTGTTTAAACGTACTGTCAAGTCAACAACTGAAACGTCTGCTGTAGGAACACGCAATGACATACCAGTCAATTTACCTTTCAATTCAGGAAGAACCAAACCTACTGCTTTAGCAGCACCAGTAGATGAAGGGATGATGTTTTGGTAAGCACCACGACCACCTCTCCAGTCTTTTACTGAAGGTCCGTCTACTGTTTTTTGAGTTGCAGTAACCGCATGAACTGTTGTCATCAAACCTTCAACGATACCAAATTTATCGTTTAATACTTTAGCGATAGGAGCTAAACAGTTTGTAGTACATGAAGCATTTGAAACGATGTTTTGGTCAGCTTTCAATTCTTTGTGGTTTACACCCATTACGAAAGTAGGGGTGTCGTCTTTTGCTGGAGCAGACATAACAACTTTCTTTGCACCTGCATCGATGTGTTTTTGAGCCAACTCTTGCGTTAAGAAGAAACCTGTAGATTCGATGATTACTTCAGCACCTACTTCATTCCATTTCAAATTTGCAGGATCTTTCTCAGCAGTCACACGGATCGTTTTTCCGTTAACAACTAAATTTCCGTCTTTTACTTCTACAGAACCGTCAAATTTGCCATGTGTTGAATCGTATTTCAACATATAAGCCATATAATCTGGTTCAACTAAGTCATTGATACCAACAATTTCAATTTCTGGACGATTGATAGCCGCTCTGAATGCTAAACGACCAATACGGCCAAATCCGTTAATTCCAATTTTCATATTCTTAATTTTTATTGATATAATATTTAATTAAATTGTGTATTGGTTCTTTGACAACAGTCCCAATACTGATATTAAACTCGTCTGTGGCAACTTCTCGCAGTATGTTCTCATAATTGAACGCTACTGAACCGGTAAAGTTCACATCGCTGTCTGGGTATTCTTTCATTAGAGGCTTGATGTATGTTTTAATAAACGTACGAAGCCCATTTTTAACCAATTGATTGATGAATAAATGATCCTTATTTTCCAGGACGAAATCAGTAAAGGAATTCAGAAAATTTGTCGGTTGGGGAGCAATATACACCCTTTCTAAAATAGTTTTCTTGTCGATGTTGAATTCTCTTTCTAACTTGTCGCGTAGATCGATCGGTAAGGTGTCTGTCATGTAATGTTTGAGCAGCTGCTGGCTATTCCAGTTTGTCGCCCCTTCATCAGCCAGAATATAACCTAGACCATAATTATTATCAATGATTTTTTTCCCTGTATAATAAGCTGCATTTGATCCACTGCCAATGATACCAATAATGCCCCGCTCATCGCCAAAAGTCGAAATAGCGGAAGCAATGACATCATGATCAACCCGTACACGCGCGTTGACGAAAAAGCGCTCCAGAACGTTTTTTATTTTATCCTTGCGTTCTTTTGACGATGATCCTGCACCAAAAAAATAAATTCGTTTTATTTTCTCTGCGTTATTGATCAGATTGGTGTTCTTATGCAAATGCTGTAGTATGGAGCGTTCGTCTTGAAGATAAGGATTGATACCGTTCATACGGAATCCGGTCGTTATCCGTCCCTTGTCAGCCAACCGCCAGTCTGAAAATCGAGACCCACTATATACTACTGCTATCATGTCTGTTCAATTTATGATTATAAAATCTCAGCCATTTCCAATAAATCAGGGCTAAGTTTAATTTCCTTATTGCTGATTGCTTCTTCAATTGGAGTTGTCTTGATTTCATTACCACGGAGTCCAACAGTGACTCTTGTATTTCCTGCCAATAATTCATTGACAGCAGCAAAGCCCAATCTACTAGCAAGCACGCGGTCAAAACTCGTTGGAGCACCACCTCGTTGCAAATGCCCTAATATACTAACTTTCGTGTCGTAATGATCAAACTTTTCTTTGACTTTTTTTGCTACGTAATAAGCGCCACCATTTTGATCGCCCTCTGCAACAATAACAATAGACGATGATTTCTTTTTGATGGCCCCGTCTTCCAGATGACGGATTAGATCGTCAATGGCAGTTTCTTTCTCGGGAAGTAAAATGGCTTCGGCACCACCGGCGATACCTGCATTTAAGGCAATACAACCCGAATCACGACCCATCACCTCAACAAAGAAAAGACGCTCATGTGACGCCGCAGTATCTCTGATTTTATCGATAGCTTCGATTACGGTATTGTTGGCGGTATCATAGCCGATTGTATAATCAGATCCATAAAGATCATTGTCAATGGTTCCCGGTATACCTATAATGGGGATTTCAAATTCTTTGGAGAAGAAATTAGCACCAGTAAAGGTTCCATCTCCACCGATCACCACTAATGCATCCACACCGGCAGCTTTCAAATTGTCGTACCCTTTTTTACGGCCTTCTGTTGTCTTGAACTCCATGCAACGCGCTGTCTTTAATATCGTACCACCTCGTTGTATAATATTGCTGACTGAACGCGTATCCATTTCTTTGAAATTTGCATCGATCAGACCTTGGTAACCTTGATAAATACCCGTTACTTCCAATCCCTTATGTAATGCTGTTCGAACTACAGCACGAATACAGGCGTTCATACCAGGAGCATCACCTCCCGATGTCAATACACCTATTTTTTTAATTTCTTTTATCACACTCTATATTTTAGGTTTTACGAATATAAGATTTTTATAGTGTATATTCTACACTTTGAATAAATTTTTCAATATTTTTTTGCGCATCACGTTTAGGAAGCGTATAATTGTTACAGATAACCCGATGATTAGTAACCGCTAAATTTAGCTCAGTATATTGCACATAAATAAATTTAGAAGTTTTGTATAGTAATTTTACCGTAGACTGTGTCATATTAGGCTTTCACGAAGGAGAATTAAAAGTTCTTTTAGCTGAAAGAAATGAATATCCTTTTAAGGATTGGTGGGCATTGCCAGGTTTTTTCGTGGATAATGACGAAGAAATGGAAGATGCCGTAAAACGAATTTTGTATGAGAATACAGGTTTGAAAGATGTATTTATGGATCAGCTCCATTCCTTTGCCGGATTAAAACGGCACCCTAAAGGAAGGATTCTGACAGTGGCTTATTATGCGCTCGTGCAGCTGGACAATACAAAACTTAAAACCAAACCTGTTACAAATTATATGAAACAGGCAAAATGGTTTCCTGTTCGGAATGTACCCGAATTGGCATTTGACCATAAGCAGATTTTAGACCTCTGTCTGGAAAGATTGCAACGGCGTCTTGCGTATAAGCCGATTGCTTTTGAACTATTGCCTGAGAAATTTACCCTCACCCAGCTACAGCTGGTGTATGAGGGGATCTTGAATAAACCACTCGATAAACGCAATTTTAGAAAGAAAATGCAGAATTATGGCTTTCTAAAGGAACTTGACGAAGTGCAGACTGGAGTTGCCTATCGTGCAGCACGTCTCTATAAACTGGATAAACGAAAATTTCTAAAACATTTTCAGAACACGGTCGCATTCTAACAGATCTGTTCGTATAATAAAAGGCAAACTCAAAAGTTTGCCTTTTTTGTTGTCAGTTTAATATCAAAATTATTACAATTTCAAAATTTATTTTGCCCGACATGTTACTTTTTATATTTTTGAACAATTTTTGATAAAAGTCAGAAAGTAGAAAGGAGTTTTTTGAAGAATGGAAGATAGAAAAGATCAAATCATTCATGCGGCGATAAGACGCTTTATGCATTACGGTTTTAGTAAGACTACGATGAATGAAATTGCAGAGGATATCAAAATTACCAAAGCGAATCTGTATTACTATTATTCGGAAAAGAATGCACTTATACGGGATGTGATTGTGCGTTTGACGGATGAATATAGAGAAGAGGAGGAGAAGATGGTTGCTGTGCATGTGGGCACAACCTACGAGTTGATCATGAAAATTCTGGAACTGCGCGATGCATTTGTCCGGAAATACTATATGCTGCACATGAACGAAAATCTGGAATGGATCAAGGGACTTTCCATGCAGGATTTCTTTCAATGCCTCCATAATCGTGATGTGCAGGCGCTTTATGAAATTCTGCAGGTCGGTGCGCAAAAGGGAGAACTGAATGAAGAGCATCTTTATGAAACCGCAGAGATATATGTGGAACTGATGAAGAGTCTATCGTTGATGTGCAATATCTCCGATATCATTTCGGGGATTCCAAATCAGGATCGTTTTGATGAAGTATTGCAGAAACAAAAGCTGGCTACCAAGCTGTTTTTTAATGGTATAAATAAAAAGTAGATATAAAATTAGGACAAATAAATTAGGAATGAAAACAATCAGAATACTAGCCAGCCTTTTATTAGGTACGATGGTTTTCCAAAGTCATGCACAGCAACAATTGAGCTTAAGTGATGCAATTAAATTTGCTTTGCAAAACAAAAAGGAAGCTAAAAAGGCAAAGTTAGATCTCGAAAACTCGCAATACCAGATTGATGAGGTTAGGGGGAGCGCGTTGCCACAAATTACAGCAAACGGTTCCTTAAAATACAATGTGTTAATTCCAGAAATGGTGTTGGAAGCCGGTGGTCAGACTCAAAAGATTAAAATGGGACAACCTTGGAATTCAACAGCGGTAGTTTCTTTAAATCAACAGCTTTTTAATCAATCTATCTTTACAGGGTTGAAAGCTGCTAAAACAACAAAAGAGTTTTACCAAATAAATGCACAGTTAACAGATGAACAGGTGATAGAGAAAGTAGCAAATGCTTATTATGATATTTACCAAGAACATCTGAAACTTCAGACGATAGAAAATAACTTGCAAAGTACAACAAAAACGAAAGACGTGACAGCAGGACTTGTCAATGCAGGACTTGCAAAAAAAATAGATTTAGATCGCTTGGTTGTCAATGTGAACAACCTGGAGGCACAAAAACAACAAACGAGTAACGCCGTACAGATCAAAGAAAATGCGTTGAAATTCGCGATTGGGAAACCGATTGAAGAGGATATTGAATTGTCCGGAGAGACGTTTGATATCAATGCAGCTTTGGCAGTGGAATCAGATAATGTTGAAAATAGGACTGAAGTGCAGTTGATGAAGAAGCAAATTGAACTTTACGAACTGAACAAGAAATCGAAGGTTGCTGATTTGTATCCTAAGTTATCTTTAGGAGGAGATTTTGGTTTTAATGGTTTTGGTAAAGGCTTTCCGATCGGTGGTGATTTTAGCTGGCCAAAGACGTCGAGCATAGGTTTGAACCTTTCGGTGCCCATTTTTACTGGAGGCACGACAAAGGCGAGAATAAACCAGGCCGATATTCAGATCAGACAAGCACAGGTTGACCTTGAGGATACCAAACTCGGTCTTAATTTAGCGAAAGAAAACGCCAAATCACAGATCAAGATCAGCTTGCTGACGATTGACAATAATCGCCGGAATGTTAAATTGGCGAAGGGTGTTCTTGACGATACCAAAAACAATTTTAACAATGGTTTAGCAACGTTAACAGAATTACTTGATGCAGAAAAAGCACTTGCTGATGCGGAAAATAATCTAAATACGAGTTTGTTGAACTATAAAGTCGCCGAAGTACAGATTATTAAGGCGAATGGCGAATTAAAATCACTAATTAAAGAATAATTGACTAATACAATATGAAACGCGGAATTATTACCCTACTTATTATTGCTGCTGGTTTAGCAGGAATATTTTTTGTGTTAAATAAGAATAAAAAGAAAAATGAGGCCGAAACGGCAGAAGTAGCAAAGAAAAATGTGGCTATTGCAGTTCGTATCGATACAGCAAAAGTATCTTCCATGGACTTGCGTTATACTGCAAACGGAACATTTTCTCCAAAACAGGAAGTAACCGTTTCGGCTGAAACTGCCGGCCGGGTAGTGAAAGTATTGGTTGATGAGGGTTCTCATGTGAGCACGGGACAGACCTTGGCGATCATTGAAGGCGATAAACTGAATGTAAACGTAGCGAATGCTCAAGCAGCATATACCAATGCGCAGGCTGATCTGCACCGTTTTGAAAGTGCTTTTTCTACGGGTGGTGTAACCAAACAACAGCTAGACCAGGTGAAATTGCAATTTGAGAATGCGAAAAACAATTTAAAAGCTTCTAAATTGAATGCTGGCGATGTGACCATCAAAACATCGGTGTCGGGTATTGTTAATTCACGTAAAATCGAACCAGGGACTTATCTGAATGTCGGCGCTGCAGCCTTCGATATTGTGAATGTTGCCACCTTGAAATTGCGTGTCAATGTTGACGAAAAGAATGTAGCGACCTTAAAAATCGGTCAATCTGTTGATGTGACAGCGAGTGTGTATGCAGACCAACGCTTCAATGGTAAAGTAACTTTTATTGCACCTAAATCGGATGGTAGCTTAAATTTCCCTGTAGAAATCGAGGTAAATAATGCATCGAACCAGTTGCGTGCCGGTATGTATGGTACGGCCATCTTCGGTGAGGGCGCTGCCAGCAACACATTGATCGTCCCACGTAATGCTTTTGTGGGTAGTGTGAGCGACAATAAGATCTTTGTGCTGAAAAACGGTAAAGCAATCGAAACAAACGTCAAATCGGGTAGAAACTTTGGTGATTACATCGAGATCTTAGGTGGTTTACAAAATGGCGATCAGGTGATTGTTTCAGGTCAGATCAATCTATTTGACCAAAGCCCTGTAGAGATTATTAAATAGAGCATACTGTAATCAGTAGCAGATGGAACTCCGGTTGCATGGCTATTAAAAATAAATTATTCGAATGAAAATTACCGAAATATCGATAAAACGCCCCAGTATAATTATCGTATTATTTATAATACTGACATTAGGCGGGTTGTTTTCTTATACGCGATTGGGCTATGAATTAGTCCCTAAATTTGAAATTAACGTCATTACGGTACAGACGGTTTATCCGGGGGCTTCACCTGCAGAGGTTGAAAGTTCGGTGACCAAAAAAATAGAGGATGCTATTTCATCCCTGGAAAGTATCAAAAAGGTGGAGTCGACTTCCTTGGAAGGGGTATCTATTGTCATGATTACCCTCAACAACGGTGCGGATGTCAACTTCCTGCTGACCGATGCCCAGCGGAAAATCAATGCCGTGATCAACGATTTGCCAGATGATGTAAAGACACCTTCACTCTCCAAATTCTCCCTGGATGACGTGGCTATCATGAGTTTGGCCGTCACATCCAACTTATCGGAGAAAGAGCTTTATGATCTATTGGACAATAAAATCCAACCTGTTTTTGCACGGATCAATGGTGTTGCGAAAGTAGACATGATCGGTGGCGAGGAACGTGAAATCCAGATCTCTGTAGACCCGAAGAAAATTGAAGGTTATGGACTGACAATTTCGCAGGTACAGCAAACCGTAGCGGCTTCCAATCTCGATTTCCCTACAGGTAACGTAAGTACCCGAGATAATCGGACGACTATCCGTCTTTCAGGTAAAGTGACTTCAATCGAAGAGCTGCGGAACCTGCCTATCACAACACCAGCGGGGGTGCAGATCTATTTACGTGACATCGCAGATGTACAGGATGGTATCAAAGAAATTGAAAAAGTGGCCCGCTTGGACCGTCAGAATACAATTTTATTGCAGGTCTTTAAACAGTCTGATGCAAATGCGGTAGCGGTGTCTGAAGCGGTCAAGAAAACCATTGCTGTACATGATAAAGACGGAAAATTAATAAGTGGTGTGGAGAAGGATTATGCAGCACAAAATATTAAAATTTTGGTGGCCAATGACTCTTCAGATTTTACATTGAATGCGGCCGATAACGTGATCCACGACTTAATGATAGCAATTGCCTTAGTGGGCTTTATCATGTTGTTCTTCTTGCAAAGTTTACGTAATGCGGCGATCACCATGATTGCAATTCCATTGTCCTTGATTGCGACGTTCATTGGTTTGCTTCTGATGGGTTATACCCTGAACTTGATGTCATTACTCGGTTTATCACTGGTGGTTGGTATCCTCGTGGATGATGCGATCGTTGTTATCGAGAATATTCACCGCCACATGGAGATGGGTAAAAACAAGGTGCGTGCAGCGTATGACGGTGCTTCTGAAATTGGATTTACAGTAACAGCGATCACCTTGGTTATCGTTGTCGTATTCCTTCCGATCGCCATGTCTACGGGCTTGGTGGCCAATATCCTGGCGCAATTTTGTGTGACTGTCATTATCTCGACATTGTTATCCTTATTGGTGTCATTTACCGTGGTCCCTTGGTTATATTCGCGTTTCGGTAAATTGGAGCATTTGAGTAAAACCTCGTTCTTTGGTCGTATTATCCATGGTTTTGAAAGTGGATTGACCAGCTTTACACATTGGGTTGCTGGTTTATTGACTTGGGCTTTACGCAGCGTCGGTACCAAACTGGCAACGTTAGGTTTGGCCATTGGTTTGCTTTTTGCATCTTTTGTACTAATCGGAAAAGGTTATATCGGTTCGGATTTCTTCCCAGGTGTTGATCGTAAGGAGTTTTTCATCCAGTTGGAACTCGACAAAGATGCTTCTCTGGAAAAAACCAACTTATTGACGCAGAAAGCGGAGGCTTATATTAAATCGAAACCCGATGTAAAAGAAATTATTACAACGGTGGGACAGTCTTCGGACGGTATGGCTTCGACCACGGGTTCGCGCTACAAATCGGAGATCCACGTGATCCTCGACAAAGAAAATTTTGAAGGCAACTCACAGGTGTATTCGGCGACCTTAAAACGTGAACTGGAAAATAAACTGATCGGTGCGAAAATCAAAACCGTCAATGTGGGTATCATGGGAGCGGAGCAGGCGCCATTGAAACTGACCATTATCGGAGCTTCTGTCGAAGATGCACAAGAGTTTGCAGAGAAGGCGGCGGATCAATTACGTAAAATCCCTGGAGCAGCGGGTGTCAAATTGACTTCTGAGGCAGGTAACCCCGAGATCAATGTGAAGATCGACCGTGATAAAATGACTTCTTTGGGACTCAATGTTTCTACGGTGGGTATGACGATGCAAACAGCGTTTTCCGGAAATACAGACAACAAATATAGAGCGGGGGATAATGAGTACGATATCAATATTCGTTATACCGAGAGTGGCCGTGCCAATATTGATAATGTACGCGATCTGAAGTTTATCAATAATCAAGGGGCTTCCATTTCCTTGGATCAGTTTGCCAATGTAACTTATGGATCGGGACCTACTTTGTTGGAACGTCGCGATAAATCACCGGCAGTATCCATTCAGGGACAGGCAATCGGTAGACCAATGGGTACGGTAGCACAGGAGTGGCAAGCGCAATTTGAAAAACTGCCTCGTAAACCAGGGATTGTGTTTGTTTGGGGTGGTAATATGGAAAACCAATCGGAAGGATTTGGTACTTTGGGAATCGCCTTATTGGCATCTATTATCCTAGTATACTTGGTAATGGTTGCTTTATATGATAGTTTTATCACACCATTTGTGGTCTTATTCTCGATTCCATTGTCGTTTATCGGGGCTTTATTATTCCTGGCTTTGGGAAATCAGACCTTGAATATCTTTACGATTTTGGGTATCATCATGTTAATTGGTCTAGTAGCCAAGAATGCGATCATGCTGGTTGATTTTGCCAACCATCGTAAGGAAGCGGGCGATAATACACACGATGCCTTGGTGGCAGCCAATCACGCACGTCTTCGTCCTATTTTGATGACGACGATTGCCATGGTATTTGGTATGATTCCTATTGCAATCGCTACTGGAGACGGTGCCGATATGAATAGAGGTCTTGCGATTGTTATCATCGGTGGTTTGTTATCTTCTTTATTTTTGACCTTGGTTGTTGTACCGGTGGTTTACTCCATTTTTGATAGTCTTCAACGTCGTTTTGGAAAGAAAGAAAAAACAAATTATGAAGCCTTGATGAAGGAAGATTATGACCATGTAGATGTGGCAGAACATTAAAAAATAAGTAAATTTTACATACAAAAAAGGCGGCTAATGGATATTGGTCGCCTTTTTTGTGTTAATTTTAGGTTAATCAATCGATTGCGTAAATATTTTTTATTACATTGCGGCGCATTAACAAAATATACACTTAAAATTGAGACAAGCATGTGTGGAATTGTAGGATACACAGGTTATCGTCAGGCGTACGGTATCGTCATTGACGGATTAAAAAAATTGGAATACCGTGGATATGACAGTGCTGGAGTGGCATTGCATAAAGGTGACCAGATCGATGTTTATAAGAAAACAGGTAAAGTTGCAAACCTGGAAGAGTTCGTCTTCGGTCACGATCTCCAATCAACTACAGGTATAGGGCATACACGTTGGGCAACCCACGGTGAACCTTCTGATCGGAATGCGCATCCGCATTATTCCAACAGCGGTCGTATAGCCATGATCCACAACGGAATCATTGAAAACTACGCTTCTTTGAAGTCTGAATTAATCAGCAAGGGTTATACGTTTAAAAGTGATACAGATACGGAAGTTCTTGTAAACTTTATCGAAGAGATTCAATCTCAAAATGAGTGCTCTCTCGAAGAGGCTATTCGTATTGCTTTGAAACGCGTAGTGGGAGCTTATGTTATCCTTGTATTGGAAGCAGGTCATCCGGATCGTATCATTGCAGCGCGTAAGGGAAGTCCTTTGGTGATTGGTATCGGTAAAAACGAGCATTTTTTGGGTTCAGATGCTTCACCGATGCTTGCTTACACCAAAGAAGTTGTTTACATTAATGACTATGAGCTGGCCATCATCACGCCAGAAGAATTGATTCTGAAAAATCTAGGAAATGAGCGCATTACTCCTTATGTTCAAAAATTAGACCTTGAACTATCTGCTATTGAAAAAGGAGGCTACGATCACTTCATGTTAAAGGAGATCTTCGAACAGCCGCACACAATCTTTGATTCCATGCGTGGCCGCCTGGATTTGCAATCACATCAGATTACCCTGAGCGGTATTGAAAAATTTGCCAATGAGATTAGCAATACCAACCGCATTGTAATTGTTGCCTGTGGTACAAGCTGGCATGCGGGACTCATTGCAGAGTACATTATTGAGGAGCTATGCCGTATTAATGTAGAGGTCGAATATGCATCGGAATTCCGTTACCGTAATCCGGTTATTCATCCGGGCGATGTTATTTTGGCGATTTCCCAAAGTGGTGAGACTGCAGATACCTTGGTCGCTCTGGAAAATGCAAAAAAACAAGGCGCTATTATCTTGGGTGTTGTCAATGTTGTTGGATCTTCTATCGCACGACTTTCAGATGCAGGTGCCTATACACATGCTGGACCGGAAATCGGTGTTGCGAGTACAAAAGCATTTACGGCACAGTTGACGGTATTGAATCTGATCGCATTGAAAATCGCTTCCCTGAAGGGCTCAATCAGCGAAGAACGCTATCAAAAACTTGCACAGGAATTGAATGAAGTTCCTGAGAAAGTGGAATGGATCTTAGATACGCAAGTGGAAAAAATCAAGCAGATCGCCAAAAAATACAAAGATGCCCGCGACTTCCTTTTCTTGGGTAGGGGCTACAATTTCCCGGTTGCGCTCGAAGGTGCGCTTAAGCTCAAGGAAATTTCCTATATCCATGCTGAAGGTTATCCTGCAGCTGAAATGAAACATGGACCTATCGCATTGGTCGATGAAAACTTACCCGTTGTTTTTATCGCCACAAAAGATGCTTATCATGAGAAGATTGTTTCAAATATTCAGGAGATCAAAGCACGTAAAGGAAAGATCATATCTGTGGTGACCAAAGGTGACACAGTTTCTGAAAGCCTATCGGATGATTTTATGGAAATTCCGGAAGCAGATGAAATCATCGCACCGTTGATTTCGGTCGTACCGTTGCAACTGCTATCTTATTATATTGGTGTAGAGCTGGGCTTGGATGTGGATAAACCACGTAACCTTGCTAAATCTGTAACAGTAGAGTAAGGAGGTCTATGAGTGTATTGAAGAAGAAACCTTTGGAACATCTGGGATATGGATTTATCCCAGATGAGTTTATTCCAGCAGGACAGGACGAATATACCCTTCGTTTTCAGCAAAATCCGCGTAATGATTACCGCGATCTGACAGAGACTGAGATTCAGCAATTGATCAACAACGGAAACTGGTCTAGCGACTGGTCTAAAGTTAAAGTATCGGCGGTCTTTGATCCCAATCAAATTCAGCATTGTAAGTTCTACGGCTTGGTTCGTATCGGGAATCTGAGCCCAAGTTACCTGGACTACCGCAATTTGCAGTTGCCCATTGGCCTGTATCATTCGACGATCATCAGTTCGGACTTTGGTGACGATGTTGCCGTCCACCATGTGGGCTACTTATCCTACTTTGTCGTGGGCAATGAGGTCCTGTTGAGTCAGATCAAGGAAATGGAGACTGGAAGTACAGCTAAGTTTGGTAATGGTATTCTCCGAGATGGTGAAGAGGCTGAAAAACGTATCCAGCTAGAGCTATGTAATGAAAACGGCGCCCGTTCGGTTTATCCTTTTGATGGCATGCAGGCTGCTGATGTTTATTTATGGACCCGCAATCGTCATGATCATGCCTTACAGCAGCGGTTTGGTGAGTTAACCGATCAAAAATTTGGAAGCCGACGCGGCTACTATAGCCAAATCGGTGATCGTTGTGTCATCAAAAATACCTTTACGATTAAGAACGTCAAGATCGGAACAGATGCCTATATCAAAGGGGTCAGTAAGTTAAAAAATGTGACCGTCAATTCCTCTCAGGAATCGTATACACAGATCGGAGAGGGCTGTGAGCTCGTAAACGGGATTATCGGCTATGGCTGCCGTATATTTTACGGCGTAAAAGCCGTTCGCTTTATCTTGGCTTCCTATTCACAATTGAAATATGGAGCGCGGCTGATCAATTCTTATTTGGGCGATAACTCAACAATTTCTTGTTGTGAAGTACTAAACTCTTTGATTTTCCCTGCACACGAGCAGCACCATAACAATTCTTTTTTATGTGCCGCGTTGGTGATGGGTCAAAGTAATATGGCAGCTGGAGCAACGGTAGGATCCAATCACAATTCCAGAGCAGCAGATGGCGAAATTATTGCTGGACGTGGTTTCTGGCCCGGACTCTGTGTCAGTCTAAAACATAACTCTAGATTTGCATCTTATTGCCTCATTGTGAAAGGTGATTTTCTTCATGAACTGGACATCAAACTTCCTTTTACATTAGTTAGTAATGATGTACAGCATGATCGATTGGTATTGATTCCGGGTTACTGGTTTATGTACAATATGTATGCGTTGGTACGCAATGCCAATAAGTATGAAGCGAGAGATAATCGGCATTTCAAAAATCAATATTTTGAATACGACATGTTGGCGCCAGATACGGTGAACGAGATGTTTGAGGGAATGGATCTATTGGCCTTGGCCGTGGCGGACAGCCTGCTCGATACAGTAGAAGGAAAAGATAAGCAGGAACGTATTGTTGCCGGTCGGGCATTATTTGCGAACAATATGGATTTAAAAGGTCAGACGATCGTGCTGCAAGGTGCTGAAAATTCCCGAAGACCGACTGTTATTCAGAAGGTAGGCGAGGCTTACCATTTATATCGCTCGTTTATTATATACTATGGCGTGCTTCATCTGATGGATGCCCTCGAGGAAGGCCGTTCACTGCAGGATATTATGGACACCTTATCAGGCCGCTCGCGTACAAGTTGGGAGAATATAGGTGGACAGTTGATCGAAAGTAATGCATTGCAAACTTTCCTGAGTGATGTCAAATCAAAAAAAATAGATTCATGGGATGATATTCATGAATTCTATCATGATAAGAGTAAAGATTACCCCTTAGATAAACGTGAACATGCGCTCTTGTCTTTAATTGAAGTCTTAAATTTGGAAGGTATGGTTTTATCAGCAGATAAAATCGTATCTTTGTTGGATCAGGCGCTTGGGCACCGGATCTGGATTGGTGAACAGATTTATAAATCCCGTGTCAAAGATTATAAAAATCCGTTCAAAAATATGGTGTATGCCAATGATGAAGAACGCGATATAGTCGTAGGAAAACTGGAGGAAAATTCTTTTATCAATCAACAACAAAAAGAATTAGAGACATTTAAAATAAGGGTTGCTAATTTGAAAGGGCAATTTTAAAAAGAAAGGCTTCCGCTCGGAAGCCTTTTCTGTTTTTTTGGACTTTGTTTCTGATCCCGGCAATCGATGATCACACCCGATTGTTTCGTCGATCGTCGTTAGCTTTCTTCTGCTGTGTCACGCTATATAACATCCAGTCAAGACAATCTTACTAGCTCATCGTAGGTCTTTAATCATTGATCTTATCAAGCGGTTTTCGTTTATTCTCTTTGATCTGTTTAAAGTGGCTTGGCGTGAGTCCAGTTACTTTTTTGAACTGATTACTTAAATAAGCAACACTGGAGTAATTGAGTTTATAGGCAATTTCACTTAAGGTGAGTTCGTCATAAACCAATAACTCTTTGACATATTCAATTTTTTGGCCGATGAAGTATTTTTCGATGGTCATTCCTTCGACGTCCGAAAAGAGATTGGAGATATAATTGTAATCGTGATGTACCTCTTTACTGATGATTTCAGAAAGATTGAGGTTGGTGTCGTTATGTTGATTACGGATGAGATCTAATACAAGGTGCTTGACCTGCTCTATAATGACGGTTCTTTTATCATCAATCAGTTCAAAGCCAAGGGCCGAAAAATTGGAGGCAAGCTGCCTGGTTTCCTCTTTGGTCAGATTTTCATCGATTTCGACTTGGCCCAAAGAAATGTGCCTGATATGAAGGTTGAGCTTAGCCAATTCATTTTCAACAACCATAATGCATCTATTGCACACCATATTCTTTATCGCAAGTTTCATATATAAATTATTATTCATTCGTATCTGCATTCAATACTATCCATGAATGCGTCGCGTTTTGTTTTTTAGAGCTCTTATCAAGTATCCTGTTGATTTTATGCACGCGTAGTTAATTTTTTAGACGGCGTGCAAGCTGCCACCTTGTCATCGGTGTTGGTGTTTTGTAATCGTGGATATTTCATAACAACTATTTAGATACAAGTTACTCATGTAAGTTCAAAATTCGATAATTTATTAAACATGAGGTTGTAAGATTTAGAAATTATTTTGTAGTATTTTAAAAAACGTCTGCAGGAAAAACGATAAAGGAACGGGTAGATCGCTAAGGATTGATCTCAATAGGTGTGCCTATTTTAACCGCGTCAAAAAGCTCGTCAATTTCCGAATCTGTAAGCGCCATACAGCCAAATGTCCAGTCCATGCAACGCTGCAATTTGCCGATAAATCCCAACCCATTTCTAAGCCCATGAATTTTGATGTCACCGCCGGCATCTTTTCCCAAACTTTTAGCATGAGCGATATCCTTTTCATTAGGATAGGAGACACCGAGGTTTTTATGGTAGTCGCTATATGGATTTTTATCATTGATGGTATAAAGGCCTTCAGGAGTTTTTAAATCACCTTCAATTTCTTTGGCGCCAACAGGCTGACCACCTAAGGAAATGGGGTAAGATTTTAATAGCTTTCCATCACTATAGGCTAACAACGTTCTTTTTGATTTATAAACGACAAGTTTGTCTACTTGAGCATTCCTATCCAAAGTTGTCTCTGGGTAGAGATTATAACTAATAAGGCCTACAGAAAGTAAGATCAGGAGCGCGATAACTGATTTTAAAACTATTCGAGGTTTTTTATGCTGCTTCATCCTGAGGATTGTTAGTTAATAAATATGATATTAGATCGAGTACGTACCATAATGGTAGCGACCCGATCTACATGATGTTTTTTAATACCTCGGCTTAAAATTCACGATCAACATCTTTGTCGCCGCGTCCCGAAAGGTTGACAATGGCGACTTTGTTTTTGTCTTTTAGTAATTTTACAGCGAGAGCAACAGCGTGGGAAGATTCGATTGCCGGTATAATGCCCTCCAATCGAGAAAGCAATTTATAGGCTTCGATAGCCTCTTCGTCTGTTACAGGGTAATAGTTTGCTCGTTTGCTGTCTTTTAATTGGGCGTGTTGAGGCGAGATTCCCGGGTAATCAAGACCTGCAGACACCGATGTCGAGGGGATAGGATTGCCTTCTTCATCGACCAAACAATAGGAGTATGTTCCCTGAAATACGGTTGGTTTGCCAAAAGAGAGGGTCGCAGCCGTTTTAGGGTAGATGCCAGTACCGCCGCCTTCACCGCCATTAATCTCTACCTCAAGGTCATCCAGAAATCCCGAAAATAAGCCAATAGCATTTGACCCTCCGCCTACACAGGCAAATATGCTATCAGGAAGACGTCCTTCCTGATCAAGAATCTGTTGCCGGGCTTCTTTACCGATAACACTTTGGAAATAACCGACCATTTTTGGATAGGGGTGTGGGCCTACGTGGGATCCCAATAAATAATAAGATGTTGGATTTTCAACGTAATACATTAATGCGGCGTCAACGGCATCTTTCAGGGTACGGCTGCCTAAATTGGTTGTCACAACTTCAGCTCCCAGCAATTCCATACGTTTGACGTTAAGCGCCTGGCGTGCAGCGTCTATTTCACCCATAAATACTTTACATGGAATGTTTAATAATGCCGCTGCGGTAGCTGTAGCTACCCCATGCTGGCCTGCACCGGTTTCAGCAATGATTTCTGTGGCTCCCATTTGTTTGGCCAAAAGAATTTGACCTATACAGTTGTTTATTTTATGAGAGCCTGTATGATTGAGATCTTCTCGTTTTAAATAGATTTTAGAACCGACATAATCACTTAAATTCTTCGCATAGTATAATGGAGAGGGGCGACCGACATAATGTTTTAAAATGGCGATAAACTCTTTTTGAAATTCTTCTTTTTGGACATGGCTATCGAAAAAGGCCCCTAGTTTATTTAGTTGCTCTTCCAATACTGGGGGAATATATGCCCCTCCGTATTCACCATATTGACCGTTGTATTGAAGCATCTTGTCATTTGCCTCTACAGATGCACATTGCGCTAGACTCATTTTAGGTTTAAGTTTCTTGTTGTAAAAAGATATATTATTTATTGAAGCCTAATATAGTAATCTTTGCAGGTATTGGGAAAAAAACAAGGCATCTTTTCGAGAAAAGATGCCTGTTAAATCTTGTATTTGCAGACAAGGATATATTGTCCCCTATTTTAAGCTTTAGTTTTCCGGAAGATAAAGTAGAAACCTACCAGAATAAAAGGTATACTCAACAATTGACCCATATTCAAAGCCATACTTTGCTCAAATGCTTCCTGGTCAATTTTAAAATGTTCTAAGACCATACGGGCACCGAATAATAGGACCATGAATATGCCAAATAATTGACCTTTTTGGCGATTTGGATTCGATTTGAATAGGGAACCAATGATAATAAAGATCAAAATATAGGCGATTGCTTCATAAAGCTGTCCTGGATGGCGGGGCACATTGTCTACACGGTCAAACACGATGGCCCAAGGTAGATCCGTAGGTGTACCAATTATTTCAGAATTGAAGAAATTTCCGATTCGGATAAGTGCACCGGCAATAGGGACTACAACGACCAATCGGTCCGCTAACCATAAAAAGTCGGTTTTTGTTTTTCTGCAGAATAAATATAGTGCGAGGATAATTCCGATGGCGCCGCCGTGGGAAGCCAAGCCGGCAAAACCTGTGATATGAAATCCTGTTTTGTCCCATTTGAAGGGAAGGAAGATTTCAAGTATATGGTCTTTATAATAGTCAAAATCGTAAAATAGGCAGTGTCCCAATCGTGCTCCGATTAAAGTGCCCAAGAAAATATAAATTGAAAGCTGATCCAATTGTTCCTGGGTGCGGCCTTCTTTTTTGAAAATACGCAACATGATAACGTATGAAACAAAAAACGCCAATAGCCAGCATAAGGCATAATAGCGAAGGGCAAAGGCGCCAAAGTTGAACATTTCGGGATCAATATTCCAATGTATTGCACTTAATATTGAATTCATAAATTTTATAGCTGTTTAAATTACTTTGGAGTAAAGATAAGCTTTAATCTCATTTTTTATTCCTCCTAATTTGTTTTTAAGGACAATATCATTCGGGTAGGTATCTAATTTGTTCAACGCTAATGGAATATGACTACTTAGCTTTGTTTTTTCATAGAAATAGGGGCCGAGGGCATAAAATAAATTGCACAAACAATATTTCAAAAAACATTTTTACTTTTGCATTTCATTGAAATTTTCATATTTTGACGAAAGTAAATAGAAAAGGAAAAGATGGCAGAAAA
>JALAGS010000179.1 GCA_022712315.1 Sphingobacterium sp.
GCTATATCCTTGTAATAATAGTGTTACTCCTCTGTTAATAGGGAATTTGGTATTAACTTGGTAATAAGTTATATACCATTAATTATAAACTGGAGGAGAAACTTTATGGCAATTTTACAAAATGGTCCGAACGGCCCTATTGTTGGGAAATTTGGTTCTGTGAGTGCTTATCTATTGAATGGCCAAAATATCATACGCGGTGGCAAAAGAAAACGAACGTCTCCACCCAGTGAGGCCGAACTTCTAAATAGAGAAAAACAGAAAGTTGCAGGTAAGTTTGCCGCATGGAATAAAAGAATTCTTGAGTTTGGATATCAATCGCTAGCGAAAAAAGGAAGTCGTGTAGGAGCTTTCCAATTGGCACAGCGTCACATTTTTAAAGAGACTCTTGAACTGGATGCCGATAATAAGCCTTTCATTAACCCTGAAAAGCTATTGTTGTTTTCAGGTCCGCTTACCCCATTAGCCAACTGTCAAGTAAGCTTGGATGGCGATCGGATTGATCTTAGCTGGACTGTAGATGATCCATATAAAAGCAGTATATATAAGATCAATCTGGGACTCATAGGCTTCGATACCGAGTCGCATTTGAGAACCTCCATTGCAAAAGTAAATCAGGACTCCTGTTCATTGCAATTTGAGGAGATAAGCAGAAAAACAGGTGATCTTCATGTTTATGTCGGCATATGGGATACACTTGAAGGCGACTTTTCGAATTCCATTTATTGTGGGGTTATATAGTTGTAGATGCTGGATTCGTAATTGATTTAGGCTTTTTGTACCTTTATCCCGATGACGGATATCCAGAAAAGATTTGATCGTATACTCGCTATTTATATGCACTTGCAGGCTAAACCTGTCGTGACAGCGGCGGCATTGGCAGAACGCTATGAAGTGAGCCAACGTACAATTTACCGTGATATCCGTTCTTTAATGCAGGCCGGAATACCAATTTATGGTGAAGCTGGAAGTGGATACTCTTTAGTGGAGGGCTATAAGATGCCGCCCCTGCAATTTACAAGGGAAGAGGCGTTGAGTTTTGTTGCAGCAGAGAAATTGGTCGAGAAATATACGGATCGGAACCTAGCCCATCATTTTGCAACGGCGCTGCTGAAAATGAAGGCCATATTAAGAGGAAACGAAAAGGAGCAAGTTGCACTGGTTGGAGACAATTTTCTCGTTCGGGGCGGACGTCATCAGTTCAATGAAAAGTTGACCCATGGTACCAATATTCTGATTGAAAGCATCGCTGCCAAAAAATGTGTTGAAATCTATTATTCCAAACCCTCCGATAAAAGTCCAGAAAGGCGTGAGATCGAAGCTGTTGGTATCTTCGTGGAGAGTAAGTTCTGGTATATTCTTGCTTTTTGTAAGTTAAGGAATGATTATAGGCAATTCCGTCTGGACAGAATAAACAACATCAGAATACTCGAAGATGATTTTGCAAAAGAGCACCCCGAACTCTCCTATTTTCTGAATAAACGCCATGAAGTGCCTACAACAAAAGTCATTGTGCAGGTGGACAAGGATATGGCCCGCTATATGGAATGGGACCGTCACTATTTTGGCTTCCAAAAAGAAATCGTTGCGGACAACTACGTGGAGATGCATTTTGAAAGTATAAATATGGAGAATGGTTTTGCGCGCTGGTATCTGATGTTTGCCGATAAAGGGAGGATTATTGAGCCTGAATCACTAAAAGAAACCGTTAAGCGTTTGCTTTCGGCTGCTTTGGAGCAAGTTTAGTCGTAAACGAAGGAGTTAGGGGGCCTTGCTATGGCAAATGAAAAACTTGTTCGGCTGAAAGGGAGGATGCCGAACAAGTTAGACTGTAATTGTATTAAAAAAGTTTTGATCCACGTTAGGAGAAAACTTCCGTTATAGGTATTAGCCCCTTTCCCAGAAAAATGGTGGTTGGATACCCAGTAAGCGTAAGTAAACAAATGCCTGTCCGCGATGATGGATCTCATTGTCGATAAAATATAAAATGCTGTGAATGACTGGCGATTTATATTGTCCAAATAAGTTGAATTCTTCTGCAAATCGTTCTTCCGAAATCTTATTGAATAGTTCGGTAATCTGTGGGGTTGCTTCATCCCATGCCTGAAGTAATTGAGCTTTGGTCGAATAACTGAGATTCTCGTTGAGCTCACCACTTTTGTTGTTCACAATTTCCTGGAGTCCCGGAACAGCGATCCCTAATAGTTCCTTAATCATGTCTGCGAAAGTTCGCATACCTTCAACTTTATAATTGAACAATTCTTCTTCCGGAAATTTTTCAATGGTTTGTCTCGTCAAAGTTCGGTGGCCCAACCAATGTGCAAGTAGTTCGTTTTTGGAAATGATGTCTGTTTTCATAATCATTGTATGATAAGTTTTTAAAGATTTACATCGCATCTCGCGTTGTATGACAGTTCAAAATTACGGCAGCCTGTGACAGCTGTATGGCAGCAGAAATAAGCGGATATCATTTTATTTTTTTGAAGACGATTTAACCGGAGCGGAGAGCTGGACAGGTATTATTCGGAAATTTTGGGTGGATGAAGAGAAGATCTAGAAAATAAAAAAAAATAATTCACTAATTATTTGACAGTTATAAAAATGTTTGTAACTTTGCAGTCCCTTAATGGGAATAGTATGTCTTGAGCGAAGCCCTACTGCTTCGAAGGACTTTTAATTAATTAATTTACAACATGTCAGGTATTATTGGAAAAAAAGTAGGAATGACGAGCCTGTTTAACGCTGATGGGAAAAATATTCCTTGTACAGTGATTCAGGCCGGGCCGTGCGTGGTTACGCAGATACGTACGGAAGAAAAGGATGGCTACTCGGCAATTCAACTTGGTTTCGACGAAGCTAAGGAGAAAAACACGACAGCTCCTTTGAAAGGGCACTTTGCGAAAGCAAACACAACGCCTAAGCGTAAGTTGGTAGAGTTTAAAACTTTCCCAGATGCAAAACAACTTGGTGACGTAGTTGACGTTACTCTTTTTGAAGAAGGTGAGTACGTAGATGTAGTCGGTACTTCAAAAGGTAAAGGTTTCCAAGGTGTCATGAAACGTCATGGATTTGGTGGTGTAGGTGGTGCGACTCACGGTCAGCACAACAGATTACGTGCTCCAGGTTCATTAGGTGCTTCATCATGGCCTTCACGCGTATTCAAAGGTATGCGCATGGCTGGTCGTACAGGTGGTGACAGAGTTAAAGTTCAAAACTTACAGGTGTTGAAAGTTTACGCTGAGCAAAACCTTATCGTTGTTAGTGGTTCCATTCCAGGAGCTAAAGGTTCTTATGTAATCGTAGACAAATAGTAGAGATGGAAGTTAAAGTTTTAAATTTATCAGGTAAAGAAACAGGTGCCAAGGTGCAACTTCCTGAGTCGGTATTTGGGTTAGAGCCTAACGATCATGCGATCTATTTGGATGTGAAACAATACTTAGCGAACCAACGCCAAGGAACTCACAAATCTAAACAACGTAACGAAATCGCGGGTTCTACTCGTAAATTACACAAGCAAAAAGGTACTGGTGGTGCTCGTGCGGGTTCTATCAAGTCTCCATTGTTTAATGGTGGTGGTCGTGTATTCGGTCCTCAACCTCGTGACTACTCGTTCAAATTGAACAAAAAATTGAAACAAGTAGCACGTAAATCAGCATTGTCTTACAAAGCAAAAGATAATAACATTGTGGTATTGGATGAAGTAAAATTCGATGCTATCAAAACTAAAAACTATGTTGCTTTAATCAATGCGTTGAATGTAGCTGATGAGAAAACATTGTTGGTATTGCCAGCTTACGATGAAATTGTTTATAAATCAAGCAGAAACTTGAAAAAAGCAAAAGTTATTGTTGCATCTGATTTAAATACATATGATGTATTGAACGCAACAAAATTATTGTTGACTACAGATTCTGTTAAATCTTTGGAGGAAGCATTAGCTAAGTAATATGGAAATTATTAAAAAACCTATCTTGACTGAGAAAGCTTCTATGTTAACGGAAAAATTAAACCGTTACGCTTTCAAAGTAGATCACAGAGCAAACAAAATCCAGATTAAAGCAGCTGTTGAGGCTATGTTTGGTGTTACAGTTCTTGCTGTAAACACTGCAGTAGTAGCTGGTAAAGCAAAAAGCCGTTACACAAAAGCAGGTTTCGTATCTGGTAGAGCTCCTAAGTATAAAAAGGCTGTCATTACTATTAAAGACGGCGAAACTATTGACTTTTACAGTACTATATAATAAAAAATGGCAGTTAAAAGATTCAAACCGGTAACCCCTGGTACTCGTTTTAGAGTAGGCGCAGACTACTCTGATGTTACTACAAACGTTCCTGAAAAATCGTTAGTAGTTAAAATCAACAAGAAATCAGGCGGTCGTAATAACTCCGGTAAAATGACTATGCGTTATCTCGGTGGGGGACATAAAAAAGTATACCGATTAATTGATTTCAAACGCGATAAAAAAGATATCCCTGCAAAAGTAGCTACTATCGAGTACGATCCAAATCGTACTGCTCGTATTGCCTTGTTGCATTACGCTGATGGTGAAAAACGTTACATCCTTGCTCCAGCTGGTTTAGTAGTTGGTCAAACTGTAATTGCAGGTGATAAAGTTGCCCCAGAAGTTGGTAATACATTACCATTAGCAAACATTCCATTGGGTTCTATCATCCACAACATTGAATTAAATCCTGGTCAAGGAGGTTCAATTGCTCGTTCGGCTGGTACTTACGCTCAATTGTCTGCTCGTGATGGTAAATATGCCATCATCAAATTGCCTTCGAGCGAAACACGTATGATCTTATTGACTTGTGTTGCTACAATTGGTTCTGTATCGAACCATGAGAGATCTAACCAAGTGTTAGGTAAAGCAGGTCGCAAACGTTGGTTAGGTCGTCGTCCAAGAGTTCGTGGTGTTGCGATGAACCCAGTAGATCACCCTATGGGTGGTGGTGAAGGCCGTACTTCAGGAGGCCACCCACGCTCACGTACAGGTGTATTAGCTAAAGGCTTCAAAACACGTTACAAGAAGAAAACATCGAATCGTTACATCATTGAGAGAAGGAAAAAATAATGGCTCGTTCAATTAAAAAAGGTCCTTATATCGATCACAACTTAGAAAGAAAAGTTCTTTCTATGAATGAAACTAACAAGAAGTCAGTTATCAAAACATGGTCTCGTAGATCAATGATTTCACCTGATTTTGTTGGCCATACCTTCGCAGTGCACAACGGGAATAAATTTATCCCTGTTTATGTAACAGAAAATATGGTAGGTCACAAGCTTGGTGAATTCGCTCCTACGCGTACATTCAGAGGCCACGCAGAAAAGAAAAAATAATAGGTAATGGAAGCAACAAAAAAACTTAAAAAGTCTGTCTTAATTAGACAACGCAAAGAGCAAGAGAAAGCTCAACAAGGAGGAGCTTCGGATGCCAAATTATTGAACTGCCCTACTTCGCCTCGTAAGATGCGTTTAGTGGTAGACTTAATTCGCGGTCAACGTGTTGAAAATGCTTTATACATTTTGAAACACTCAAGTAAAGAAGCTGCTGCTCGTGTAGAAAAATTATTATTATCTGCAATCAAAAACTGGGAAGCCAAAAATGAAGGTAAATCAGTTGAAGAAAGCGAACTAATTGTAAAAGAAGTATCAGTAGGTGGCGGTCGTCAATTGAAAAGATTACGTCCAGCTCCTCAAGGTCGCGGATACAGAGTTCGTAAACGTTCAAATCACGTTACGTTGGTAGTTGATAGCAAATTAAACGTTGAACAAAACTAATTTATTGAGAAATGGGACAAAAAGCAAATCCAATAGGTAGCAGATTAGGAATCATCAAAGGTTGGGATTCTAACTGGTTCGGAGGTAAAAACTATTCCGATAAATTAGTTGAAGACGAAAAAATCAGAAAATATCTTTCTGTTCGTATCGCAAAAGGTGGTGTAGCTAAAGTTGTTATCGAAAGAACTTTAAAACGTATCACTGTTACAATTCACACTGCTCGTCCAGGTATCGTTATCGGTAAAGGTGGTCAAGAAGTTGACAAGATCAAAGAAGAGTTGAAAAAACTGACTAAAAAGGATGTTCAAATCAACATTTTCGAGATCAAACGCCCTGAGTTAGATGCTAAGTTAGTAGCTGAAGGTGTCGCTAAACAATTAGAGGCACGTATTTCATTCCGTCGTGCAATGAAAACTTCAATCGCTTCTACCATGCGTATGGGTGCAGAAGGTATCAAAATCATGTGTTCTGGTCGTTTAGGTGGTGCTGAAATGGCGCGTACTGAACAATACAAAGAAGGAAGAACTCCTTTACACACATTGCGTGCTGATATCGACTACGCTTTAGCTGAAGCATTGACTACATACGGTAAAATCGGTATCAAAGTTTGGATCTGTAAAGGTGAGGTTTACGGTAAACGTGACTTATCTCCAAACATTGGTCAAGCATCTGGTGTAAAATCACGTGGCAACCACGAAGGTGGTGGCGAACGTCGTGACAACCGTAATAAAGGTGGTCGCGGTGGCAATAGCCGTGGTGGAAACAACCGTGGTGGAAACAACCGTGGTCCGAAAAAAGATTAATAGAGTTTATTTAGATTACAACAAAAACCTGCTGAAAAAGCAGATTTAAAAAGTATACGAACATGTTACAGCCAAAAAGAACGAAGTTCAGAAAGATGCAGAAAGGCCGCATGAAAGGTAACGCTTCTCGTGGAGCGGAGTTAGCTTTCGGTTCTTTCGGTATCAAAACAATGGAGCAAGCATGGATCACTAGTCGTCAAATCGAGGCAGCTCGTATTGCGGTTACACGTTATATGAAACGTGAAGGTCAAGTTTGGATTCGTATTTTCCCTGACAAACCTGTTACGAAAAAACCTGCAGAGGTACGTATGGGTAAAGGTAAGGGTGCTCCAGAATACTGGGTAGCAGTAGTACGCCCAGGCCGTATGTTATTTGAAGCAGAAGGTGTGCCTTTGGAAATTGCCAAAGAAGCTTTGCGCCTTGCAGCTCAAAAACTTCCGGTTCAAACTAAGTTTGTGATTCGTAGAGACTACGTTGAAGCATAAAAATCTTGGTAATGTCATCATTTAAGCGTTAGGGCCGTTACCCCTAACGCTATATATAAACCGATGATAACCCAAATAACAACTGAAAAAACATGAAAAATTCAGAAATTTTAGAATTATCTAATGAGGACTTAAAAGCTCGTCTTGTAGAAGAGAAAACAGCCCTTACAAAATTGAAATTTGCACATGCTGTTTCAGCTATTGAGAACCCTAACGTGATCAAAGCAGCACGCAGAACTATCGCTCGTATCAGTACAGAGATCAGTGCACGCAACGCTGCAGCTAAAAATGAAACAGCCTCTGAGGCGTAAAATTTAAAGTCGAAATGGAAAGAAATTTAAGAAAAACAAGAATCGGCTTAGTAGTTAGCAACAAGATGGACAAATCTATCGTGGTATCCGTGGAACGTAAAGTGAAACACCCGATCTATGGTAAGTTCGTTAAAAAAACTACTAAATTTAAAGCTCATGACGAAACTAATACCTGCGGTATCGGCGATACGGTATTAATTATGGAAACTCGTCCGCTGAGTAAAACAAAAAACTGGAGATTAGTTGAAATTATAGAAAGAGCTAAATAACATGGTACAACAAGAATCAAGACTTAATGTAGCTGACAATAGCGGTGCTAAACAAGTTTTAGTAATCCGTGTATTGGGCGGTACGCGCAAGCGTTATGCATCAATCGGAGATAAGATTGTTGTATCGGTGAAAAGCGCTATGCCTTCAGGAAACGTGAAAAAAGGTTCCGTTTCTAAAGCAGTAGTCGTTAGAACGAAAAAGGAAATCCGTCGTAAAGATGGTTCATATATCCGTTTCGATGACAACGCCGCTGTATTATTAAATAATAATGATGAACCACGTGGTACACGTATCTTTGGCCCTGTTGCCAGAGAGTTGCGTGAGAAACAGTTCATGAAAATTGTATCATTAGCACCGGAGGTTTTATAATTATGGCACAGAAAACAAAAACAACTACGCACAAAATCAAAATTAAAAAAGGTGATTTAGTGAAAGTTATCGCTGGTAACTCTAAAGGTGTTCAAGGAAAAGTATTAACTGTTTTAGTGGATAAAAATAGAGCTATCGTTGAGGGCGCTAACATCGTAAAAAAACACACTAAACCAAGTGCAGCTAATCCTAATGGTGGTATCATTGAGAAAGAAGCTGGTATTCACATCTCTAATTTAGCTGTTATCGATCCTAAAACAGGTGCAACTACACGTGTAGGTCGTAAGTTAAATGCAGATGGTAAATTAGTTCGTTACGCTAAAAAATCAGGGGAGGAAATTAAATAATGACTTACGTACCAAGATTAAAAGTGAAATATGCGGAGGAAATCCGTAAAGCACTTCAAGAAAAATTTCAGTATAAAAGTATTATGCAGGTTCCTAAACTTGAGAAAATCGTTGTTTCACAAGGCGTAGGAGCTGCAACAGCTGACAAAAAATTAATCGATAACGCTATCGCTGAGTTGACGCTAATCACAGGTCAACAAGCCGTTGCTACAAAATCGAAAAAAGATATTTCAAACTTTAAATTACGTAAAGGTATGCCTGTAGGGGCACGTGTTACGCTACGTGACAACAATATGTTTGAATTCTTGGATCGTTTGGTAGCAGTATCGCTTCCACGTATTCGTGACTTCCGCGGTATCAACGATAAAGGTTTTGACGGACGTGGTAACTATAACTTAGGTATCACTGAACAAATCATTTTCCCTGAGATCAACATTGACAAAATCAACAAGATCCAAGGTATGGATATCACTTTCGTGACTTCTGCTCAAAATGATGTTGAAGCTTTAGAATTGTTGAAACAATTCGGTTTACCATTTAAAAATCAAAATACTAATAACAATGGCTAAAGAAGGATTAAAAGCACGCGAAGTAAAACGCGCTAAATTGGTAGCTAAATATGCGGCAAAACGTGCAGAATTAAAAGCTGCTGGCGATTACGTTGCATTAGATAAATTACCTAAAAATGCTTCTCCAGTACGTTTACACAATCGTTGTAAATTGACTGGCCGTCCTAAAGGATATATGCGTCAATTTGGTATCTCTCGTGTAACTTTCCGTGAGATGGCTTTAGATGGCAAAATCCCAGGGGTGAAAAAAGCTTCTTGGTAATTAAAAAAAAATACTTAATTTTGCCCGGGCAATTCAACTGAGGATTGCCGGGGTTTTTGCATTTTAAAATTGTTTAACAGATAGAAGGTCCCATACCAATGGTTGGGAGGGAAACCGCTGTCACAAATTTTCATATATAATGACTACAGATCCAATTGCGGATTACCTTACACGAGTAAGGAATGCCATCAAGGCCAACCACAGGGTTGTTGAAATTCCTGCATCGAACCTAAAAAAAGAGATCACTAAAGTTCTTTTTGACAAAGGTTACATTGCTAATTACAAATTCGATGAGAATGGCGTACAGGGTACGATCAAAATCGCATTGAAATATAACCCAATTAGCAAAATTCCGGCTATTCGTACGTTGACACGTGTGAGTAAACCTGGTTTAAGAAAGTATGCAAGCGTTGATACTATGCCTCGTGTTTTGAATGGTTTAGGTATTGCTATCTTGTCAACATCTAAAGGTGTAATGACAGATAAAGAAGCTAGACTTCAAAATGTTGGTGGTGAAGTTTTATGTTACGTTTATTAATCTAGGTAAAAGCACAAAGAAATGTCAAGAATTGGAAAAGCGCCTATCGCTATCCCTGCTGGGGTAACTGTTACTATTTCGGACAAAAACTTAGTTTCAGTAAAAGGTCCTAAAGGCGAATTAACACAACAAGTTGACCGTGACATCACTATTGCTCAAGAAGAAGGCAATATTGTTGTAACACGTCCAACTGATCAAAAGAAACACAAAGCATTACACGGTCTATACCGTTCCCTGTTGGCTAACATGGTTCACGGTGTGACTGAAGGTTACAAAACTACGCAAGAGTTAGTCGGTGTAGGTTACCGTGCTTCAAGTACTGGTAATGTATTAGAGTTAACTTTAGGTTTCTCTCACCAGATTGTTTTTGTATTGCCAAACGAGGTTAAAGTATCAACTACTGCTGACAAAGGTAAAAACCCTACAATCACTTTAGAGTGTGCTGACAAACAATTGATCGGTCAGATAGCGGCAAAAATCCGTGGCTTCCGTAAACCAGAACCTTACAAAGGAAAAGGTATCAAGTTTGAAGGTGAAGTATTGAGAAGAAAAGCAGGTAAATCAGCTAAAAAATAATAATCATGGCAGGACAAAAAGCATCTCGTAGAGAGAGAATCAAAAAAGGAATCAGAAAAAACCTTGCTGGAACGTCTGAACGTCCACGTTTATCGGTTTTTAGAAGTAACAAAGGTATCTATGCGCAAATCATTGATGACAATGCAGGTAAAACATTAGTTGCTGCATCTAGTTTATCAAAAGAATTTACTGCATCTGGTAACAAAGTTGAACAGTCTAAAGCTGTAGGTAAATTGGTTGCTGAGAAAGCAGTAGCAGCAGGTATTAATAAAGTAGTTTTTGACCGTAATGGGTACTTATACCATGGCCGTATCAAATCTTTGGCTGAAGGTGCTCGCGAAGGCGGTTTAGACTTTTAATCATAGAAAGAAATGGCATTAAGCAATATAAAAAGAGTAAAATCAAGCGAAATTGAATTAAAAGATCGCTTAGTAAGTATCCAACGTGTAGCTAAAGTTACTAAAGGTGGTCGTACTTTCAGCTTCTCTGCAATTGTTGTAGTAGGTGATGAAAACGGTATCGTTGGTTACGGTTTAGGTAAAGCTAAAGAGGTAACTGAGGCAATCACTAAAGGTATCGATGACGCGAAGAAAAACTTGGTAAAAGTTCCTATTATCAAAGGTACTGTTCCTCACGCACAATATGGTAAATATTCTGGTGGTTCAGTTTTGATTAAACCAGCTGTAGGTGGTACAGGAGTTTTAGCAGGTGGTGCAATGCGTGCAGTATTGGAGTCTGCTGGTATCAAAGACGTATTGGCTAAATCATTAGGTTCCTCTAACCCACACAACGTGGTAAAAGCAACTGTAACTGCTTTAGCAGATATGCGTGATGCATATACAGTAGCACAACACCGCGGTGTCGATTTGAATAAAGTATTTAACGGTTAATTATCATGGCAAAAATCAAAATCACCCAGATAAAGAGCGTTATCGACAGAAGCGAGCGCCAAAAGAAAACTATTGAGGCATTGGGTTTGAAAAGAATCAACCACTCAGTAGAAGTTGAAGCTACTCCATCAATCATTGGAATGGTACGTAAAGTAAACCATTTAGTAGCTATCGAAACTATTTAATATTAGCATATGGAAGGGGTCTTTGGGCTCTTTCCATTACTTGTATTTATAATAATTATTTTTTAATCGCTAGTACCTGTTTAGTGAGAGCGAAGGGCTAGCACAATTTAGTTTAAAAATGAACTTAAGTAATTTAAAACCTGCAAAAGGTGCAGTAAAAAGTAGCAAACGTATTGGCCGTGGTACTGGTTCGGGTCGTGGTGGTACTTCTACACGTGGTCACAAAGGTGCTGGTTCTCGTTCAGGTCACTCTACGAAAATTGGTTTCGAAGGTGGTCAAATGCCTTTGCAACGTCGTGTGCCTAAATTTGGTTTCAAAAACATCAACCGCGTTGAGTACAACGGTGTCAACTTGGATACTTTACAAGCGTTGATCGAGAAATACAATTTAACAGCTGTAGATTTCGACGCATTGAAAGCTCATGGTTTAGTGTCTAAAAATGACAAAGTTAAAATCTTGGGTCGCGGTGAATTGAAAGCTAAAGTTGAAGTAACAGCGCACGCGTTTACTGCTTCTGCTCAAAAAGCTATCGAAGCTGCAGGCGGTTCTATCGTTAAAATTTAATAAATGAAGAAACTAATCACAACCTTAACCAATATTTGGAAAATCGATGATTTACGTACGCGTATTCTAAATACCTTACTTTTTCTTTTGATTTACCGTATTGGATGTCACGTGGTATTACCAGGTGTAAATCCTCACGCTTTGGCTTCTGGTCAAAAAGAGGGTTTATTGGGCTTATTGGATATGTTTGCAGGGGGATCATTCTCTCGCTCGGCTATCTTTGCTTTAGGGGTAATGCCATATATCTCGGCATCCATTGTTGTTCAATTGCTGGGCATCGCGGTTCCTTACTTCCAAAAGATGCAGAAAGAAGGGGAAAGTGGTCGTCAAAAAATGAATCAGATTACTCGCTATTTAACTTTAGGGATTACTTTGCTTCAGGCTTTTGCTTATGTACGTACTCAGATCGAGCCAAGTGCTAAGACAATAGCTGACCCATTATTCACTATTCTGACTGCCATAGTTTTGACAGGCGGTACTTTATTTGTGATGTGGTTAGGGGAAAAAATTACGGATAAAGGTATCGGTAATGGTATTTCTTTGATCATCATGACCGGTATTATCGCTCAATTGCCAAGTGGTATCACTGCGGAATGGGTTTCTAGAATGGCGAAAGGTGGTGGTGGTCCAATTCCATTGTTGCTTGAATTTGTGGCTTTGTTCTTTGTTGTGATCTTTACGATCTTGATCGTACAAGGGGTTCGTAAGATTCCCGTACAATACGCAAAGAAAATTGTTGGAAACAAGCAAGTCGGTGGAGTACGTCAGTATATACCTTTAAAGGTAAATGCTGCAGGTGTAATGCCTATCATTTTTGCACAGGCGATTATGTTTGTGCCAATGAGTTTGGGGCAGTTCTTCCCGAATCTTCAGTCTGAATTTTTGACGTCGTTGAGTAACTATACTTCTGTAGCGTACAACGTGACATTTGCGGTGTTAATTATCGCATTTACGTTTTTCTATACAGCAATTATGGTGAATCCGCAACAGATGTCTGACGACATGAAGAAGAACGGAGGATTTGTACCAGGTATTAAACCGGGATTGGAAACTAGTAATTTTATAGACCGCGTAATATCAAATATTACATTTCCAGGTGCAATTTTCTTAGCGATCATTGCTATTCTACCTGCTATTGCAAGTTTGTTTGGTATTAATAATCAATTTGCGCACTTCTACGGCGGTACGTCCTTATTGATTTTAGTAGGTGTGGTGTTGGATACTTTGCAACAGATCGAATCTCATTTATTGATGCGTCATTATGATGGATTAATGAAAACAGGTCGTATTAAAGGCCGTTCGGCTGCGTCTGTTGAGGGAATGGATCATTCGGCAATTTAATTTCTTTAGATGTCTAAAGTATTTTATAAGTCAGCAGAAGATATAGAGCAATTGCGGAAGTCAGCAGATGTGCTTTCGCAATTGCTTGGTGAAATCGCAAAAGTGATTAAGCCTGGGGTAAAGACTATATCTCTTGATAAATTAGCTTATGAGTATATCCATGATAATGGTGGAACGCCGGCGTTCTTAAATTATCAAGGGTTTCCATATTCTTTGTGTATATCCGTCAATGATCAAATTGTACATGGCTTTCCGAGCGATTATGAAATTAAAGATGGAGATCTTGTGTCGGTCGATGGTGGTGTCAATTTGAATGGCTTTATCAGTGATTCTGCTTATACTTTTGGTGTAGGCGAGATTTCTGAAGAGGCACAGTTATTACTGGATGTAACAAAGGAATCATTGTACAAAGGTGTTGAACAGGCTGTGGCTGGTAAACGTGTTGGGGATATTTCTTCGGCTGTGCAGGAGTATGTGAGCAAATTCGGCTTCGGAATTGTTCGCGAGTTGGTTGGACACGGAGTTGGTTACCACTTGCATGAAAAACCGGAGGTTCCCAATTATGGAAAACGGGGTGCTGGTCCTAAGTTGGAAGAAGGTTTGGTCATTTGTATCGAACCGATGATCAATGCGGGTCGCGCGGGCGTTCGTTTTTGGGACGATGGTTGGACAGTAAGTACAGTGGATGGAAAATTATCGGCGCACTTCGAACAGATGGTTGCAATCCGAAAAGGAGAACCAGATGTGTTGCTGACATTCGAACATGTAGAGAAAGTTTTGAACAAAAAGTAGTTGGTTTTCAATTATTTTTATTTATCTTTGCACTCCTGTTCGCAGGCTTTTAAATTAAATTTAATCGAGAATATATGGCTAAACAAGCCTCAATAGAACAAGACGGTATAATTAGAGAGGCACTTTCTAATGCTATGTTTAGGGTAGAGTTGGAAAATGGACATGAAATCATTGCCCATATTTCTGGTAAAATGCGTATGCACTATATCAAAATTTTACCTGGTGATAAAGTTAAATTGGAAATGTCTCCGTATGATTTGACTAAAGGAAGGATTACTTATCGCTATAAATAGCAGTAAGCCTTTGTATTAGCGCAAGCTTTTGAAAAAATAAATATCATGAAAGTAAGAGCATCAATAAAAAAACGTAGCGCGGACTGTAAGATCATCCGTCGTAAAGGTAAAGTTTTTGTAATTAACAAAAAGAACCCGAAGTTTAAACAACGTCAGGGTTAATTCATTAAAAAAATAATAGCTTAATATTATATGGCAAGGATAGCAGGTATTGATTTACCTAAAAACAAAAGAGGTGTGATCGGCCTTACCTATATTTTTGGTATCGGTCGTACAAGAGCTGAATATATCTTGGAAAAAGCTGGTATCAGCGAAGATGTGAAAGTGCAAGATTGGAATGATGATCAATTGGCAGCAATTCGTACCATCATTAACGACGAATTGAAAGTTGAAGGTGCATTGCGTTCTGAAATTCAATTAAACATCAAACGTTTAATGGATATCGGTTGTTACCGTGGATTGCGTCACCGTAAACATTTACCAGTTCGTGGTCAACGTACTAAAAACAACTCACGTACTCGTAAAGGTAAACGTAAGACAGTTGCAAACAAGAAAAAAGCTACTAAATAATAAATAAGAAATGGCTAAAACTAAAAAAGCTGCAAAAAAGCGTATCGTTGTTATCGAACCTGTAGGTCAGGCTCACATTAACGCAACGTTTAACAATATCATTGTAACTTTGACTAACAATCAAGGTCAAACTATTTCTTGGTCTAGTGCTGGTAAAATGGGTTTCCGTGGTTCTAAAAAGAACACTCCATATGCTGCTGGTCAAGCTGCACAAGACTGTGGAAAAGTTGCTCACGACTTGGGTTTACGTAAAGTTGAAGTGTTTGTTAAGGGACCTGGTGCTGGTCGTGAATCAGCAATCAGAACATTGCAAACTGTAGGAATCGATGTGACTACTATTAAAGATATCACTCCACTTCCTCACAACGGTTGTCGTCCTCCAAAACGCAGAAGAGTTTAATTAATTTAAAGATAAGATTCATCGGCTATAGGCTGATAGATACTTTAATTGTAAAAGAAAATGGCTAGATATACAGGACCTAAGTCCAAAATTGCCCGTAAATTTAGAGAGCCGATCTTCGGCCCAGATAAAGCGTTAGAAAAGAAAAATTATCCTCCTGGACAACACGGAGCTTCTAAACGCAGAGGTAAACAATCTGAATATGCAATTCAGTTGTTAGAAAAACAAAAAGCAAAATACACTTATGGTGTATTGGAGCGTCAATTCTCAAACTTATTTGTTAAAGCTGCCTCTAAACAAGGTATTACAGGTGAGATCTTCTTGAAATTGTTAGAAGCTCGCTTGGATAACGTAGTTTACCGTTTAGGTATCGCTACTTCTCGTGCCGCTGCTCGTCAGTTGGTATCCCACAAACACGTTACTGTTAACGGCGAAGTTGTTAACATTCCATCATATAGCTTGCGTCCAGGTGACGTTGTAGCAGTTCGTGAACGTTCTCAAACACTTGAAGCCATCACAAATTCAGTTGCAGGTCGTACTGTAAACAAATTTTCTTGGTTAGAGTGGAATGCGAAAGAATTAACAGGTACTTTCTTAAGCTATCCAGAAAGAGCTGATATTCCTGAAAACATCAAAGAGAACTTAATCGTTGAGTTATACTCTAAATAATAAATAAAATAGAAGAATGCATAGTCCAATTTTGGGGTATGCATCTTCTATTGTATTACAATTATTATTACAAATAAAACATTAAAAGAAAATAAATGGCAATTTTAGCATTTCAAAGACCGGATAAAGTTATCATGCAAAAATCTACGGATTTTGATGGTACGTTTGAATTTCGTCCATTGGAGCCTGGTTTTGGTGTAACCATTGGTAATGCTTTGCGCCGTATTCTATTGTCCTCTTTAGAAGGATATGCAATTACGTCGATAAGGTTTTCTGGCGTTTCGCACGAATTTTCAACGATCAAAGGTGTTGTTGAAGACGTAACTGAAATTATCTTGAACTTGAAACAAATCCGTTTCAAAAAAACAGGTGAGATTGGCGACAACGAAAAGGTATTTGTAGTAATCAATGGTCAAGAACAATTCTTAGCTGGTGATATCACAAAGTTCTCTAATAACTTTACGGTCTTAAACCCAGACATGGTAATCTGTAACATGGATAATTCAGTGACAATTGAATTGGAATTGAGTATTGCCAAAGGTCGTGGATACGTAAATGCTGATGAGAATAAAGTTGCTGATGCCCCAGTAGGTGTTATCGCAATCGATTCGATCTTTACTCCGATCAAGAATGTTAAATATACCATTGAGAATTACCGTGTAGAGCAAAAAACTGACTATGAGAAATTATTGTTAGATATCTCTACTGATGGCTCAATTCACCCCGAAGAAGCTTTGAAAGAAGCTGCTAAGATCTTAATTCAACACTTTATTTTATTCTCTGACGAGAATATGCTTCTTGAGTCTCAAACGAAAGAAGAAACTAAAGTTGTTGATGAAGAAATCTTGCATATGCGTAAGATTTTGAAAACAGAATTAGTAGATCTTGATCTTTCAGTTCGTGCATTGAACTGTTTGAAAGCTGCTGATATCCGCACATTAGCTGAATTAGTAACTTATGATGTAGCTGATATGTTGAAATTCAGAAACTTCGGTAAAAAATCGTTAAGCGAAATTCAAGAATTGGTTAAATCGAAAGGTTTATCATTCGGAATGAACTTGGCAAAATACAAATTAGACGAAGAATAATAATTTATTAAGCGACCACTAGTCGTAATTCCTTTTGGCTGTCTGAGTATGTGATATTCACATTATTGACATATACAAAAACGGTACGATTAGTATAATAAAATCCAAAATGAGACACGGAAAAAAAGTAAATCACTTAGGCCGTACGGATAGCCATAGAAAAGCAATGTTGGCTAACATGGCAACGTCATTAATCAAACACAAACGTATTACAACTACTTTGGCTAAAGCTAAAGCATTACGTACGTATGTTGAGCCTTTGATTACTAAATCTAAAAACGATACGACTCACTCACGTCGTACAGTATTCGCTTACTTGAAAGATAAAGACGCAGTTTCTATCTTATTCCGCGAAGTATCTGAAAAAGTAGCTAACCGTCCAGGTGGTTATACTCGTATCATCAAAATGGAAAACCGTTTAGGTGATAACGCAGAAATGGCTTTCATCGAGTTAGTTGATTACAACGAAATCTACGGTAAAAAAGCTGCTGCGGCTGAGAAGAAAGCTACTCGTCGTCGTGGTGGTGCTAAAAAAGCTGCTGCTACTGCTGAAACTGAAGCTCCTGCAGAGGTGAAAGCTGAAGTAGAAGGTGAAGAAAAAGTAGACGGAGAATAGTATTCTTCTGATCTAGCATAAAAAAGTCCTCTTTTTAAGGGGACTTTTTTTATTTTATGACCATTCCTACCGTTATAACTAATATATTTGTATTGCTAAAATCTGATAGCTTTTTCTATTACTAGCTATTTCGTTTATCAATCTATAATTCATTAAGATGAAACCATTTGATGTTTATCCCATTAATCCCATTAACATAGTAAAGGCTAATGGATCAACGGTGTGGGATGCCGAAGGAAATGCTTACTTGGACTTGTATGGTGGTCATGCTGTGATATCGATCGGACACACGCACCCACATTATGTACAACGTATAACAGAGCAATTGAACCGTATTGGGTTCTATTCTAATTCTGTTGAAATTCCAATTCAGCGTGAACTTGCCCGATTATTGGGGGAAGTTTCGGGTAAGGTTGATTACGATTTATTCCTTTGCAATTCGGGGGCAGAAGCTAACGAAAATGCGTTGAAATTGGCTTCGTTTTATAACAAACGGAAAAAGGTGATTGCATTTTCAAAAGCTTTTCACGGTAGGACTTCTTTAGCTGTAGCTGCTACGGACAATCCGGCTATTGTCGCTCCGGTTAACGAAACGGAGAATGTAGTTTTTCTTCCTTTCAATGATGAGACTGCACTTAAAGAGGCTTTTAGCTCATACGGTGAGGAGATCTCTTCTGTTATCATAGAGAGTATCCAAGGCGTAGGGGGCATCCGCGAAGCTTCTGTGTCTTTTCTTCGATTGATTCGCGCTCTTTGTGATCAATATAATGCGGTTTTTATTGCTGATGAAGTTCAATGTGGGTATGGTAGGACGGGACTGTTCTATGCGCAGGATTATTCAGGCGTTGAAGCTGATATTTATACGATGGCAAAAGGTATGGGTAACGGTTTCCCTATAGGAGCAATAAGTATATCTCCCAAGTTTAAGGCTACTTACGGAAGTCTGGGAACAACTTTTGGTGGAAATCACCTCGCATGTGCAGCGGCTTTGGCTGTTTTAGAAATTATTCAGCAGGATAAGCTGATGGAGAACGCAGCAGAAGTAGGCGCATATCTTATCAATGAATTAAAGCAAATTGAGGAAATTGTTGAAGTGCGTGGTAGAGGTTTAATCATTGGTATTGAACTTCCAGAATCTTTGGTACATGTTAAGAAAGATCTTTTATTAAAGAACCGTATCTTTACGGGAGAGGCTAAACCTTTCGTGATTCGTTTATTGCCAGCGTTGAATATTACGAAGGAACATGCTGATCAGTTTTTATCGGCATTGAAAGAACATATCAAAGCGGTCACAGTTGCTTAGAAAGTTGTAGAGCTGCCATCAGATTAGCACATAAGCTCTTTGGCTTAGGCAAATCTGATTGTGCTTTTTAGTAATTAAAGTATATACGGAGTGCGGCGCATACATTTTGTGCTGTTACAAAAGCACTCGAATAAATAAATATAGATGAAAAAGTTTTTCTCTGTTAAGGATGTACCTAGTGTAGCGGACGTTGTTCAAGAGGCGTTAAGTTTGAAAGCTGCACCATATGACAATCAGGACCTTGGTAAACATAAAACGCTGGGACTCGTATTTTTAAATCCAAGTTTGCGCACGCGTTTGAGTACACAAAAAGCGGCGATGAATTTGGGTATGAACGTCATGGTCATGAATATGGATAAAGATGGTTGGGCCCTTGAGACACAAGACGGTGTCGTGATGAATGGGACAACTGTGGAGCATATTCGTGAGGCAGCTGCAGTTATGGGTGAGTATTGTGATATTTTGGGACTTCGTTCGTTTCCGAAATTGAAAGATCGTGAAGAAGACTATAGTGAAGACTTGTTCAATAAGTTCATTAAATACTGCGGTGTCCCTGTTGTTTCTTTAGAGAGTGCAACACGCCACCCGTTACAGAGCTTGACAGACATCATTACAATAACGGAGCACAAGAAGACTGAAAAACCAAAAGTAGTATTGGCATGGGCTCCGCATGTTAAGGCTTTGCCTCAGGCGGTACCTAACTCTTTTGCCGAATGGATGTGTAAAGCACAAGCGGAGGGATTGGTTGACTTTACTATCGCTCAGCCCATGGGCTATGAGCTAAGTGAGGAATTTACTGCTGGAGCAAGGATATCCAATAATTTGGAGGAAAGCTTAAAAGATGCTGATTTTGTCTATGTGAAAAACTGGTCTTCTTATCAAGAATATGGCGAAGTGTATGGTGTAGACGAAGATTGGATGATGGATAATAAAAAGCTTCGTTTGACAAATGATGCAAAAGTAATGCATTGCTTGCCGGTAAGAAGAGATTTAGAGTTATCTTCTGAAATTTTGGACGGACCAAATTCACTTGTTATTAAAGAAGCTAGCAATCGTGTATGGGCCGCTCAGGTGGTTTTGAAGCGTATGTTAGAGGATTTGGTATAGTGCGGTCCTATTAATTATTGAAAAACTATTTTTATTGGGAAAAGTTGCGTAATGGCTAATAGTGTATTAAATATTATTAAAATTGGCGGAAATATTATCGATGATGAACGCCAGCTGGAATCTTTTTTAGAAAAGTTCTCCGCATTATCAGGAAAAAAAATTCTTGTACATGGTGGAGGTAAAATTGCGACCCGTTTGGCCAGTGAACTTGGTATACAAGCACAAATGGTCGAAGGTCGTCGTGTGACAGATGAAGAAATGTTACGTGTAGTAACAATGGTATATGCCGGCTTGACAAATAAGACGATCGTTGCCAAGCTGCAAAAGTTAAAATGTGATGCTGTCGGTTTAACAGGAGCCGATGGTGATGTCATAAAGGCTATCAAACGGCCTGTTAAGGATATCGATTACGGTTTTGTCGGTGATTTGCTGCACGATTCGGTGAATACCTTAGCGATCAAAAAGTTTTTGGAGGCAGGTTTTGTTCCGGTATTTTCGGCTATTACACATAATGGTCTTGGTCAGTTGTTAAATACAAATGCGGATACGATCGCTTCTTCCTTAGCCGTGTCTTTGGCTTCGTTGTATGATACCTCGTTGGTATACTGTTTTGAGAAAAATGGGGTTTTACGTGATGTAACAGATGAGAATTCAGTTATCCAGACAATCAAATCGGAGGAGTTTGAACATCTCAAGGAGGCTGGCGTAGTGAACGACGGGATGATTCCTAAGCTGGAAAATGCTTTCAATGCTATAAATAAAGGTGTTCAAGAGGTCTATATTGGAAATGCCAATAATTTGCATCTATTTCAACAGGGACAATTTGGCACTTGCTTGACATTAAAATAAAAATCTAACCTAAACCCAACGATCGTTATGAAAAAAGTCACCATTATCGGAAGTGGTAATATCGGTCTTTCTTTGGCAAAAGGACTTGTTAAAAGTGAATTTGCTAATGCTGCAGATATTACATTGACGCGGCGAAATTTGAGTGCATTGGCTGAGGAAGCGAGTCAAGGTTTCGCTGTCAGTAATGATAATAAGCTCGCTGTAAAGGGAGCAGATATTGTCGTATTTGCTATCTTGCCTCAGCAGCTTAAAAAGGTATTGGTTGAAGTGGCCCCGGTAATTGATAAGAAAAATCAGATTTTTGTTTCAATTGTTTCAGGAGTTTCTTGCGCAGATCTAAGAGCGGAGTTGGGCGCGGATGCGACAGTAATACGTGCTATGCCGAATACGGCAATAGCTATCGCACAGTCGATGACTTGTATCGCCAGCGACAATGGTTCAGATGAGAGTGTGAAGGAAGTTGAAAAGATGTTTGAAACAGTTGGTTCGGTGGTAGTCATCAATGAAGATCTTATGACATCGGCTACGGCATTATGTGCTTGTGGTATTGCATTTTTCTTACGTGCTATTCGCGCGGCTTCGCAAGGTGGTGTTGAAATCGGATTTCATGCGCATGACGCGCTTAAAATGGCGGTTCAAACCGCAAAAGGGGCTGCTGATTTGCTATTGCATACCAATGCCCATCCGGAAGGGGAAATCGATAAGGTGACATCTCCAAAGGGCTGTACAATTGCGGGATTGAACGAAATGGAACATAACGGTTTTAGTTCTGCGTTTATAAAAGGAATTAAACTGTCTGCGGATAAAGCCGGAGGATTATATCATGAAGGATAGGGATAACTTATTTGAAGATGCGCTGAACCTTTTAAAACAATTAATCGGATTATCATCTTTAAGTAAAGAGGAAGAACTTACTGCAGATTTAATTGAAGGTTTCTTTCAGGAGCGGGATATCAAAACACATCGAAAGGGCAATAATATCTGGGTATATAACGCTCACTATGCTATTGCTAAACCCACGATACTGCTCAATTCCCATCACGACACGGTTAAGCCAAATACGGGTTATACAAGAGATCCTCTAGCAGCAACTGTAGAAGAGGGGAAATTGTATGGATTGGGGAGCAATGATGCTGGTGGCTGTTTGGTATCATTGATAGCCACATTTTTATATTTTTATCAGCAGAAGGATTTAAAATATAACTTCTGTCTTGTTGCCAGTGCTGAAGAAGAGATTTCAGGTAAGAATGGTGTAGAATCTGTTTTGGATGCTATTGGTCCAATTGATTTTGCTATTGTGGGTGAACCTACCTTGTTGGATCTGGCCATTGCAGAAAAAGGACTGATGGTGTTGGACTGCACTGCTATGGGGACAGCTGGACATGCGGCGCGTGATGAAGGAGATAATGCGATCTATAAAGCGATCAAAGATATTGAATGGTTTCAAAATTATGCATTTGAGAAAACCTCGTCAACCTTAGGTCCCATCAAGATGTCAGTAACAGTAATTCAGGCGGGATCACAGCACAATGTGGTACCGGCTACTTGTAGTTTTGTTGTTGATGTAAGAACCACAGACGCTTATTCCAACGAGGAGACGCTGAATATCATCAAGTCTCATGTGAAATCGGAGGTTGCAGCGCGATCGACGCGCCTGAAGTCTTCTTCTATTCCTCAATCGCATCCAATTGTAAAAGCAGGTATTGCACTCGGGCGTAAAGTTTATGGCTCACCGACGATGAGCGATCAGGCTCTTATTCCTGTGCCTTCCCTGAAGCTGGGGCCTGGTGATAGCGCTCGGTCGCATATGGCGGATGAGTTTATTTATATCGATGAAATTAGAGCTGGGATCGATCTCTATATCGCAATGTTAGAAAAGATAGTATAAAAAAAGCTTCCATTTTTTGTGGAAGCTTTTTTTATACTAGACTAAGCTGATTTGACGTTTGATACTCTCTTCGAGGGAGATGATCGTCTCGGTACGTTGAATCCCAGGTACGGATTGAATATCTTCATTCAATACTTTTCTGAGGTGAACCGTATCTCTACAGATTATCTTTGCAAAAATACTGTATTGGCCAGTACAATAATGTAGTTCGACCACTTCTTTGATTTCTTTCAATTTATCTACCGCATCTGCATATTGTGAACCTTTTTCAAGATAGATACCCAAAAAGGCCGTGATATCAAATCCGACTTTTTGAGGATTGATAATTAGATTTGACCCTCTAATGATACCTAGTTCTTCCATCTTCTTCATTCTAACGTGAATGGTACCGCCTGATACGATTAGCTTTTTTGCTATTTCGGTATAAGGAATAGAGGCATCGTTCATTAGAATAGACAAGATTTGGATATCCAAATTGTCTAGATCATAGTTTGCATATTGATTTTCCATTAACAATGGTTTTTGTGTTCATTAATTGGTCGTTGCATCAAAATCTGACCAATAGCTAAAATAATTAAATTTATTTCAAAATTACTAAGAATTTTCGGTTTATAGATGTAAATTTAATAAAAAATACTTATTCATATTGATAATGTTATATGTTTTTGATTGAAAGTGCTTATAATTGTTTTAACGCTGATTTTATTGCAGGTTAAGTGATTGTTTTCGTGGTTGATATCAATATGATGATAAATTATTTTGGTATTACTTTCTTATAGACAAAAACAGGCAGTATATTTCAAAACCTGATCAGTTCGTATGTGGGGGGATAGGATAGAAAAAGTAGTCGAATTCGTGATGTTTGCGTAAATAAAAAAATGTAAAAAACGGAATAGAGATGGAAGAAGTTCAAGATGTAAAGATTTCGAAAAAGAAACCGATTTTTGAAGTAGGGGAGGGACTTCATAAATATCTTAAAATGTATCAGCGTGATGAAAAGCTGCCGATAGGATATAAGGACCTACTGAATTTTACGGAGACCGTACCTGTCATGGATAAGTTTGGTAACGACACTTTTTGGGAAACCCCTTTGTATCCGCAATACCTCATGGACCAATTATATGACGGCTTGAAAGTGATTTATGCTAAACTGAAAGCATCGGGTAATACGCGAATCGTACAGCATAAATATATCGATCGTGTAGAATACTGCGGTTTTGGCAATACCAAACCCTTTCGCATTCGTATTGTTAACCGGTTGAATGATGTTTACGATTATTTTTACATCAAACAGGCCGACGCTTCACGCATATATGGACTGGAATTGGAAGAAATATTGTCCCCCAATCAAGTGAATTATATGGTAGATCACGATACGCTGGTTGAAGAGCATATTGTTGGGATCCCGGGAGATACTTTTTCAAAAACACGGATGTTCTCGCCTGATTATAACCTAACCCGTATTTCCAAAGAATTTGTCAAGTTTAACGAACGATGCATCATTACGCTGCTGGGCGATATGCGGGCCTACAATTTTGTCATGCAGATCACGCCGGATTTTGATGATTTTCAGTTTAGGATTAGAGCTATAGATTTTGACCAGCAGTTTTATGAAGGAAATCCGAAAGTATATATGCCACAGTTTTTCAAGGAAAATCTTCCTTATGTTAAATTGGCGATGGAACATTTAAATGAGAAAACTGTACTGCAATATCAACAGGAAGAGCGTTCTTCCATTGTGCACAGAGTGCGGAGCGAAAGACACCGGATCGCTGATCTGCGGGACGCCTCGCAAACACAGGTTCTCTCGACTTTGGAGAATATCAAACAATTACGGGAGGGCTATGCCGAATTTTACCAGAATAATTCTTACCTGAAATGTAAGACGATGACCGATATTGTGGAGCTAAATGTGAAGAATGTGATCCGTCAGGTGCAAATGTAATTATTTAATCCGGTCTTTATTGTCTTTGATGAAGGCTGACCATCCCGAGTAGGATTTGCTGCTGCCAGATACCGCATTCTTCTGAAAAGAATGACATACAGCAATTGCTAAACCGTCGGTGGCATCCAGAAATTGAGGTGTTTCCTCAAATTTTAATAGATTTTTTAACATCGCAGATACTTGTTCTTTTGTGGCATTTCCATTGCCTGTGACGGATTGTTTTATTTTTCTTGGGGAATATTCAAAGATCGGAATATCTTGAGCGAGTGCGGCAGCCATGGCAACTCCCTGCGCCCGACCCAATTTGAGCATGACCTGTATGTTTTTGCCATAAAATGGTGATTCGAGAGCGACACAGTCTGGATTATATTCTTGCATTAAGGCTGAAGTCTTCTTAAAAATACGCTGTAGTTTTAGTGCATGGTCATCTAAATGTCCCATTTTGATGACCCCCATTGAAATTAAAGATATGCTATTGCCTACTTCTTTGATAATACCATATCCAAGTACAACGGTACCAGGGTCTATACCTAAAATTATTCTTTCTTTCGCCTTTTCCTTCTGCATATGCAATATTACAAATTTTGCGTTTTATTCACGGATTGCATTCGACAAAACTTAATCATTTGGCTAAAATTTAGTAACATTGCTCTCTAATTATCAAAAGTTGACTGGAAGACAAAAAAAATACATCAGTCTTTTATTGAAGATACTGGTTTTTGCCCTTGCGAGCTGGTACATTGCCGTGAAGGTATCCGATAGAAGCAATGTTGAGAAGTTTAAAACCCTAATTGCAGGTTTAGAACAGCATTCGGTGGTGTGGACTCTGATTTTGATCGTGGTTTTAATGCTTGTCAATTGGTTGCTTGAAGTTGTCAAATGGCGTTATCTTGCATCTAAACTGGAGCATATTTCATTTTGGCAGTCATTCCAATCCGTTTTTTGTGGACTTACTTGGGCTATTTTTACTCCCAATCGGATTGGAGAGTATGGCGGAAGGGTACTTTTTCTGCAACCTCAAAATCGAGCCAAAGGAGCTGTCGCCATGGGCGTAGGATTATTTGCGCAGCTTGTGCTAACAAGCGTTGCTGGCGCATTGAGTATTGCTTGGTTTATCTGTAAATTTCTTTCTACCCCTTTAACCGTACAATTTGGCGTATGGTTGCTAGCTATCATCTATGCTGCGGGATTTGTTATCCTATATTTCAACGTAAAATGGATTGATGTATTGGTCGGTAAAATAAAGTTCTTAGCGCGGATTAAACCTTTTTTTGAGGTATTGGAACACTATTCAACGCGTGAACTTTCTATTGTTCTTTTAAATTCTTTGGCGCGATTTGTCATTTTCACTTCCCAATACGTTATCTTAATGAAACTGACTTTACCTGAACTACCGCTTCTATCCATGATCTTGATGATTTTTATCCTATTTTTTGTCCAAGCGGCCTTACCTACATTGGATATTTTTGATTTCAGTGTTAGAAGTTTTGTGGCAAGCAATCTATATAGCTATATTACCACCCAAGAGATTGCTGTTATGGCTATTGTTTCCTGTATTTGGTTCGTTAATTTAATTCTTCCAGCTATATTTGGTTCTATTTTTGTTTTTAAGATTAATTTTTTCGGTGATACAAATTCTTAACTATTTATTGATCATTTTCGCTTGTGTGTACGCAATTCTAGTCTTATGGATGCGTAGAGGCTGGAGTCTGATCCCGATATCCGACAATCTTGCCCGGCCAACAAAGTCCATATCTGTGATTATTGCCGCACGCAATGAAGAGTTAAATATTAGACGTACCATTGAATCTATCTTAGGGCAGCATTATCCGACAGCACTCTTGGAGCTTATTATAATCGATGACCATTCAGATGACAATACATCGCTGATTGTGAAAGAATATGCAGAGCAAGGTGTTAAACTTATCCAATTGAATGAAAATGGCCGTTTAAACTCCTACAAGAAATTGGCAATTTCAAGAGCTATAGATTGCTGTCAGGGTGAAATTATCATAACTACTGATGCAGACTGTCGTATGGGACCGAACTGGTTGGCAACGGTCATCAGTACATTTGAAAAAGAGGGTGCTTATCTACAATCTTCTCCAGTGCTGTATTCAGAAGAAAAGAGCTTCTTTGAACGACTACAGACCTTGGAATTCTTGTATTTGATAGGTCTGGGCGCTGCCGGTATCGGCAATAGAAAACCAACAACCTGTAACGGTGCGAATTTAGCCTATCGAAAAGATATTTTTAAACAAATGGGTGGATTTAAGGGAATTGATGAACTTGCATCCGGTGATGATGAACTTTTTCTGCACAAAGTTGCCGAGCAATATCCTGAAAGAATCACGTTTTGTAAATCAAAAGAGGCAGTTGTTTATACAGATGCTAAACCAGATCTGAAGTCATTCATTAGCCAGCGCAGACGCTGGGCTTCAAAAAGTACCAAATATAAAAACAAGGGTGTTATCGCATTAGGGATTTCCATTTGGTTTTTCAACTTATTGATTTTGGTTGCTGCAGTTCTTGCGCTCTGTGGTGTGAAATTTGTTGCTTGGGTAGTACTGTTCGCGTTGCTATTAAAGATGACTGTCGAATTTCTTTTTATTCAGCCTTTGACCACATTTGCACGTAGAAAAGAGCTCTTATTGTACCTTCCGTTACTGAGCTTAGCCCATGTTGTATATTTGGCCTATATCGGCATACTGGGTAATGTCGGGAAATATGATTGGAAAGGAAGGCAAGTGAAGTAGATCGTTACTATTTTTCAACCTTTAGTTTTATCGTCTCTTCCGCCAATTTTACGATCTCCTCAATACTTTTCCCTTCGGTATCCAATGGATTTAACACTTCCCAGGTCATATGAAGGAATGGGGTCAGTGGATACATGCCATATTGTACCATTTCATAGGATCCCGTGATGGCAATAGGGACAACGAGTGCGTTTGGATTTTTCTTTAATAATGTAGCAATTCCACCGACGTGGAAGGCCTTCATTTTCCCCGTCTTTGATCGCGTTCCTTCCGGAAAAATAAACGCCGACCAGTTTTTGGTTTTCATATTGTTGGCAAGCTTCAGGATCTCCGCAATAGATTGTTTGGGGTCATTGCGATCTATGTTTGCGGCACCGCCATGTTTCAGGTTAAAAGAGATGCTAGGTATACCACTGGCAAGTTCTATTTTAGAAATAAACTTCCCATGAAACCTGCGTAAGAAATAGATCATTGGAGGAATATCAAAAGTGCTTTGGTGATTGGCTACAAACACAATAGGCTGTCCGGTTGGAATATTTTTATTGTCGATAAATGTCACCCGATTAAATAGCGTGTAATAGCAGGCAACCAGACAGGCGTTTAGCATATCGACACTTTTTTTGTGTGCATTATATCCACCAAGTTTTAAACATAACCACTGTATAGGGTGGAAGATAATCAAGGACAAACCAAAACAAAACCAAAATATTATAGATAGGAAATAGCCTAAAAACTTCTTCATAAATGTTATTTAATGATAC
>JALAGS010000180.1 GCA_022712315.1 Sphingobacterium sp.
ACCTTAAAATGCATGTTTTTAAACGTTTAGGGGCGTCAGATTATGATGAGCAACTTCTTATTAACAGAATATTAAGTTTAGACAGTTCTATGCTTGAGCAAGAAAGAGTTAGTCAATTAAGGAGCCTTATTGAGGGGCGAGTCTTGTCGGTTTTAGAAAGGATAAATGCAGAATCTGATTTATTGGTATATATTCAGAGCTTTCCTAATTTAAATATGATTCCTTTTGTAGTTAAGAATTATTTCCGTTTAACCAGTCATAAAAATGTTAAAGGATGGGTAACCAAAATTTTATCAATTTTCGATTTCAGTAAATCATAAAAGACCAGATACGAATCAGACAACAGTGGATACAAAATGGAAAATATTGAAAAATTCCTCTTAATTGAAAGTATGACATACACGAAACATAACATTTGCTACTTCTTGACCCTTATGTTGTTTATTGGTTTTATGGCTGTGGGAAAAGCTCAGGTACTACCATTCTATAACGTTACCCCCTTGGAGGACGATGATTATTTTACAAAAACCGTTTTTTCATTCAATCCTAATTTTATGAAAAGCAATAAAGTAAAGCGTATTATGCTTCAGGGTGAAGAGAAGATTGGGATGAAATATATTTACGATTTTAACCCCGAAGGTATGATCTTAAGTATGACAAGTATACGATATAATAACGAAAAACCTGATACCGCTTTTTATACCAGATACTTCTATAATTCAAATGGTCTCAGCGATAAAAAAGCAAGAATAGATTATTCCAGTGGCATTGTAAAAGTCAGCAGCTATCAATACAATAATAACAAAGTTGATATTATCCGAACTTTCACCTTGAACGCCCAGATGCCAAATAGGCCACAAAACAATGATTGGCAGGGAGAGCAAGTGCGCGGAGTGGACAGAATGATTTTAAAGGGTGTTTTGCCGGACGAAAACCTTTGGAAGAAAATGACGGCGAATAATGATTTTTCCTCCCTGCAATATCGCTACTATACCGAAAACGAATTCGAGGCAGAAGAACGTACCGAATATTTCAATTTTAGTAAGAATAGTGGCAATCTGGATACCTGTTATCAAAAAAAGACATATTACTATGTAAAAGGACATCCGGCAGTGTTGTTTTTACATAATGGCTGTGCCGTCGAGAAAACGCCATCAGAATTGTACCAATTCAAGGAAGGGCTATTATTACAACTTACAGATGCACCGTCTTCCCTTGATCCCAAAACCGAAAAGTATGTCTATGACCAAAACCGAAACCTGAATCTGATGGAAGATATCTGGAATGGACGAAAAGTAAGCGAGCTGGAAATGCGTTACGATGAAAAAGGTTTTTTGATCTCCATACAGCGAAAGTCGGATGCTGCAAAGGCTCATTATTTTGAAGATCGTACTTTAAAGGCAACATATAGTTTTTACTAACTTTATTATCGTTTAGCGTTCACGAAAGGGGAACTACATGGGTCAACTCTTTAGATAACCCTATGCAGATGAGTTAGGGATGCTGATAACTTTGTATCAGGCCAATGCTATCTCCATCTACACAAGACTTTTTCTAAAAGCCTCACTCTCGTATGCGCGCTAAGACAGTATATTGCTTTATTTCGTTGTGACACGACCAGCGCTATTGCTTCTGATTCTCTTTTTGTCAAAGAAGTCTTTCTACTATGAAATGGATAGTACGCTGGCAACGCATGATCAGAGTACATCATAGTAATAAACAAATTCGGCACATGTCCGAGCCTTTCATTAAAATATTCCAAATAGCTCCTATTCCCCGCACTTGTTTTATACTTATTCTATCACAAGCTTTTAAAAGCGGAAATATTTGTGCCGGAGTACATTTTGAAAAACCTGCTAAAATGTGCAGGGTCTTCAAAACCAAGTTCATATGATATTTCTTTGGCAGATTTTTCGGTATAATGGAGATACCGTTTGGCTTCAAGTATAATTCTGTTACGGATTAAAACGGATGGTGCGGGCTGCTTTAATAAAGCAAAGACGTTGCTCAATGTTTTAGGTGATTTGTTCAGTGCAGCAGCATAGAATTTAACCTCATGTTCCTGTCTGAAGTTCACCTCCACTAATAAGGCAAATTTTCTTATTATATCCATTTTTTCATCGGGAAATTGCTGGTAGCTCTCACACTGAAGTTTCGCAATTCGGGTTGTTTTTATGATAACCCTTTTCAGGAGTGTACGTAACATTTCGCCCTGAAAATTATCTTTCAACAAAAGCTCATTAGAAAATACTTTTTCGAGGTGATTCATCTCTTCAGATTCCTCTTCATTTAACGTTATAAACATCGGGTGTCTGATACCATAAAAAAGAAATCCCACGCAACCTACTTCTGCATCATGATCGACAATGCAATAAAACTCCCTGTTAAACTGCCACGCGGTTAAGGTTTCTGGATGTTTGAAGACAAAATGCTGATTAGACACCAGTGGAAGAATGCATCGGGCGGGCATGGTATATGTAATTTCATCTATGATAACTTCTTGGGCTTCCCCCTTATTATAGATAAACGTATTGACAGGATGGGGTGTTGGACTGCTAAGTCCCTTGCCCGAAAACAGTTTATTGTCACTGTGCATAACAAACCGTGCTGCCGTCGCATTCTCGATATATTCTCTAATCATTTCCTAACTATAAATATCTTGCGTTCTATTAAAAGTTACAGCCCTTTTATGACTGCCCCCCAACAACTGCCTGCGAAACCACATTTCCCTTCCATGCCTTTTGAGCCTCTGGCAGCGAGTGCTTTCTTATCTTTTAAATCCCACATTTCCATACTATAAATTTAACAAATATTACTTTCGGACAATAGCCTGTTTTCCAAGATCAACTAAATGTTCTCCATCCACATAGCCCACCTGCTTCATTATCATTTTCCCTTCCGGTGTAAAAAATAGTAACGTCGGATAAGCCGCTACATTCCATTTATCAGCCAGTGTTACTCCTTCTCCTTTTTCCATATCGACCGTGTAGTTAATAAAGGATTTATTATAATATCCAGCCGCTTTTTCGTCTTTAAAGGTGACATTCTTCAATTGACGACAAGGCGCACACCAACTTGTATAGGCATCTACAAATATGTATTTACCACTTTTTTTCGCTTTTGCCGCTACTTCCTTCCATTTTCCGGTCGTAAACACAATTCCTTTTACTTCTTTTCCTGCAATGTCCATTTTTTTGTCCTGTGCAAAAGCCCTGTTTAACCCTATTGTCAACACAATTAAACAAATGGTTATGGCAACGTTCTTGCCTTTTTTCTTTCTAATCATGGTTAAAAATTTAGAGGTCTTTTTTAATGCTGGTTGCCGCTGCCATCAAAAGATCAGCGGATAGTCGCTGCTTAAAATCGGGATTGATGTACTCAAAATGTATTACTCCCGTTTTGTCAAGTATAAATACAGAAGGAACGGGAAGCAATAGATCGGCATCCTTACCACCGGTTGTTTTCGGAAGCATTTCCCAATAGCCTTCGGGGGCTTTGTATGCAATCCCGAACTGCTTCGACAATTCAAGATTTGCATCGGATAGCAGTGTATAGCTTAATTTTTCTTTTGTTGCGGATTGCATTAATCCATCTGATACGTCTGTACTTACTGCAATCAGCTGATACCCCATCTTTTCCAACTTTGGTAAGGCTTGTTGCAACCCAGAAAGTTGTTTGGAACAGTAAGGACACCATCCACCACGATAAAATACCAAGATGGTTGGCTTTTCGGAAATGGCTTTATTGAGGTCAAAACTTTTGCCTGAAGCATCAGGTAATACCGCCTTCGGTATTTTTTCCCCATACAGCAAAGGACTAACGTCTTCCGGTTTTTGCGGAATAACATAAGGCATCCGTTTCATTTCCATTTTATCGATCATACCAGAAGATTTCATGGTTCCGGTCTTCTCCTGTGCATTGGCTACTCCTGCTAAGCAAATTGTAAACACAGTCAAAGCAACGAACGCAGAAGATTTTCTTTCTCTTTTTAGAATTTTAAATTCATTTTGCATTGCGATACTATTTTTTGTTTAAATATTAGTTGATAGTAACTTTAACAATATTAGATATTGCAGGAAGTGTAGTAAAAGCATTTGGATTAGGTACTTCTTTAATCGGGCTGCTTTCTGCCATAGGCGTTCCTCCCAATCCTGCCTGTGAGTTACCCGCTCCCGGAAACTGGTTGACAGCGGTTCCATTATCAAACAATCCTATTGATGCAGAAACATCTCCTTTGGCTGTAGCATCTATTCCATTATCTTTTGACGCAAAAAACCAATCATTGGAAAGTCCATACATGGTAGCGATAGCCAATCGGTCGCCTTTTGCTACGTTTAACTGTTGGGAAACGCTGCTTCCTGATTGTCCTCCAATTTTAGGAAGCAAAATTGTTGTGTTGGCGGCAGGAAGAACATAAACTGCTTTTACGCCCGATACTGTTTTAAGGTATGCAGCTAAGCCTGTTGCATCGCCCTTTTGTGCCAAATCTTTAAGGCCTTTGCCACGATCATTTTCTCCAACTTTATAAATTGGATTTTCTATCCCATTGTACACAACCACTAATACTGGTGATAGCGGAGTGAAGATCCCTGTTTGCGTGTCTATATAATTTCCCAATACGCTATTGTCGCCCATTTCCGCGATATTTGTCAGACCATTTCCGCTAGGCTTTCCTGCTTCAAATAATGGATTAGGGCTTAATAAATTGCCTCCTGCTATATATGAAATAGCCCAAACGCCGGGACTGAAGGGCGTCGGATTGGTAGTACCTCCTGAAGTGTTAGTAATTGTAAGTGTAAAGTTAGAATTGCCATCATAATGAAGCGTCGCTTTGATTAAGGTAGAAGCTGGCGCATAAGTATTGCCCTGAGCATCCGTTCCATTTACTTCTGCAATAGCTTTAGGAGCCGTTTCCGCCGTTCCCGGGTGCATGACAGTAGCACCAGGTGCTTGATTAATACGTGTACCATTATCCCACAGTTTAATCTGTGATGATACATCGCCCTCAATTGGTGTACCATTATCCTGATATAATTTTATGCCCGGATTTGCAGGGGCAAAAAATAAATCGTTTGACCAACCGTACATTGTTGCGAAGCTGACAGCCTGTCCTTTGGCTGCCGAAAATTTAATCGTTGTAGATTCTCCCGGCATTACTACTGGGGATGTACCTTCCTTCTTAAACGTTCCGGATTCCACAAGCGGTTTGGAATCTAAAACATTTTCTACGGTAATGGTTGCCGGGAATGTTGATGACATATCATCATCCTTTCTGCAAGCGATGATTAGCAAGGGCATTGCCGCCATAGCCAACCAAATGGAATGTTTACGTCTCATAATGAAATCTTTTTTATTTGTTATTCAAATTTAGATTGATAAAAGCCGTGGGTGGTATCTGTGCTTCCCGAAGTGTTGTCGATATTTCCCGAAGTGAAAAGATTCCATTAATTGGGTATAACTAAAATAAGGATAATCGCTAGATGTTTTTAAATGAATAATAGTTGATCGATTAAGTATGGCACACTTTTCCATATTAAAACCTGGAGAAGACCAGCTATGGATAACTTCAAGGCCTAAATGTCCGCAGAATGCTATTACATGCATTAAAAAGAACGTTTCTCTCCATTCCAACCCGTGGTCCTTAGAAATTGCTCCCAGGTGAGGGCATCGGGATTTATTTTCCTGCTCCATTCCAGATCACGGTCTTGTCTAAAATAACCGTATTCAACGGCATATTGTACCATTCCCAAAATTTCCTGCACCAATCCCTCATTTTGAGTAAACTCTGGAAAGAGTTCTAGCATTTCTTCCCGTGTATATGCTGAGCTGTATACGGCTTTTTTGCCTGTCACGTTCACAAATGCATCCACCATTTCCTGTGGCGATATAATGTCACCGATAACAGGAAGCGACTTTCCGGCATAGTGATATGGATGGGATAAAATTTCCAGCACCACGGGGCCTGCGGCAGTCAATGGATCAACAAACGGTGCACGGAAATCCCTAGGCAAATAAATAGGAAATACCAGCGTACCGTCTTTTTCGATGGGTGTATAAAATTCCAAAAGATTGGTGTAGAAAAAGGCCATATAAATAAAGGTACTTTGAACCGGTAAGGTGCGGATGTATTCTTCAACCCTCGCTTTATCTGTGAAATGAGGTGCAGACAATGTTCCTTCTGTAATTTTATCGACGTTTTCCAAACTGCTGAATACAATATGACCGACTCCGGCTTCAACAGCAGCCTTAGCCAGTTCTTTTCCCAGTTCCATCTCATGTGTTGCTGGAGGTGCAATATTCGGCGTCATTAAAAATGCGGCATCCGCTCCACGGAAGGCTTCGATAAATTCCTTTTTATACCCGAGGGCAAGTGGTATATTGATCAATTCAGCTCCCTGTTCTACCAATTCGACAGCTTCGGGGGAATCTGTTCTGCGGGTGATCCCCCGAACACGGTACTTCCCACTCGCTAGCAACGTACGGGCTGCACTCAATCCCTGTTTGCCCAACACCCCCACAATGGTAACCAAGGGTTTATCATTTGTTGGAATTGTTTTCTGTTCGTTTAAATTTTCTGTCATCACTTTTTTATTGAATGAATATTTGAACTATAATTATTATAGTTGCAAAAGTATTTTGAGTATTTTACATTTGCAATAACTATCAAAATAGATAGGTCTAAAACATAGACGATGAAAACAGAATGTAGTAGTGATTTTGTAAAGCTGAATGGCAAATCGTACCCCTGCACCTTAAGCCTGACGATGGATCTTGTCGGGGGCAAATGGAAAGCAGTAATTCTTTATCATTTGAAAGATGGCGCCAAGCGGTACAGTGAACTCCGGAAAGAGATGCCCTCGGTCACTGAGATGACCTTGAGCTTACAGCTCAAACAATTGGAGAAAGACGGATTGGTATCCAGAAAAGTCCAAGGTAAAAAACCACCTATTAAGGTGGAATATAGCTTGACCGACTATGGCTCAACCCTTGTCCCCGTCTTGGAGGCAATCACCCAATGGGGCAATCAGACAATATTGGAAAAGGGGGAATTTTTGAAGGAAATAAATAGCAAATAGAGATAGGAAAAGAGTCAGTTAATAACTGTAAAAGATAAAAACGAGCAGATTGATATTATTATCTATTTTTGCAGTAGAATTATTAATAATAGATATCTACATAACATCTTTAACTGATTAAATGATCAAGGAATTTTCATTCAAAAAATTTGGCAACTTGGAGTTTAGCAAATCCGCTGTGCAAAGTGACCTCCTCTCTAAAATAGGTGAACACATCAAAGTTCTGTTTATTCCACAAAAAGCGATCATCCAAGTGGATTTTCAGGAGATTGAAATGAAAACAGATAGCTTATTGTTCATAAATCCCCATGTTATTTTAAAGCCCTGTGAAACTATTGGCGGGCAATTGATGCATTTTAACAGAGACTTTTATTGCGTTGAAATCCATGATCATGAAGTTGCCTGCGATGGTATTTTATATAATAATGTGTTTGAAATTCCATTTATAAGTCTTAATGAAGAACAGTCTGCTGAGATACAAAAAATTATTAGCGATATTCAGGCAGAATTAGAAAATGAAGACTCAGGGACGGAAGAAATGCTGCGGACATTGTTAAAATTGATTATTCTTAAGTCCACTCGTATCTGGAAACAGCAGCATCAACTAGCGGAGGATGTGCAGCAGGCCGATGTTCAATTTCTACGAAAATTCAGCAAGCTTGTTGAGCAGCATTTTAAGACATTACATACTGTTGCAGATTATGCGGATCTACTCTGCATCACGCCAAAAAATCTCAGTAAGAAAATAAGCCTGGTCAGTAACGAAACGCCTAACGATATTATAAAAAATCGTATCATACTCGAAAGTAAGCGCCTTTTAGCCCATACCAAGATGAACGTAAAAGAGATTGCTTATACACTCAATTACGAGGACGATGCCTATTTCGTTCGGTTTTTCACAAAACATACGGGAATATCACCTACGAGTTTTAGAAAACAGTTTTAAAAATATCCTAATATATATTATGAAAAGCGCAGCCTATCAGGTTGTGCTTTTTTTGTGTTTACGCCTTACAATTTGCTCTTCACGGAGTATATGAACACTTTTTGGGCAAAAAGTACAATTCAAAGTGAAAACCGTCCATTGATGTGCCTCCGAAATTACCCCAACTTTGCAATAACAAAAGAAAACAATAGTAATAACAATTAAATAATACAGACATGAACAAGTTTACAGTAAAAGACGGAACAGAAATTTATTTCAAAGATTTAGGCGAAGGACAACCAATTTTTTTCCATCATGGATGGCCATTGTCATCCGATGATTGGGATGCGCAGATCATGTACTTTCTGGAAAGGGGATTTAGAGTTATTTCCCATGACAGAAGAGGGCACGGAAGATCGACCCAAACCTATAAGGGAAATGATATGGACACTTACGCAGCTGATGTCGCAGAATTGGTAGCGTTTCTGGATCTAAAAGATGTTATCCATGTAGGACATTCAACAGGTGGAGGTGAGGCGATTCGATATGCATCTAAATATAGCAAGGGTAGGGTTTCCAAGGTAGTTTTGATTAGTGCTGTTACGCCGTATATGATAGCTAATGATAATAACCCCGACGGAGTTCCTTTAGCTGTATTTGATGATATCCGTCACAATACCCTGCACAACAGACAGCAATTCTATCATGACCTAACCGTGCCTTTCTACGGTTACAATAGGGAAGGTGCTGATATAAAAAAAGGCATTCAGGACAACTGGTGGAGACAGGGAATGATGGGTGGTATCAAGGCGCAATATGATTGTATCAAGGTGTTTTCAGAGACTGATTTTACAGAAGATCTAAAAACTGTAGATGTGCCTGTACTTGTCCTGCATGGCGATGATGACCAAATTGTTCCCTACACTACAACAGCGGTTAAAGCAGCACAGCTCCTTAAAAATGGCAAACTTATCATTTATCCAGGTTTCTCCCATGGAATGCCCACCATTAATGCTGACGTAATCAACCGTGATATTCTAGCATTTATCAACGGGTAATATTTCAAGGGCAAAAAGTGCAATACAAAGGGGAAACGATCCATTGTAGCGCGGTTGAAATTAAGCCAACTTTGTATTATCAAAACAACAAAAAAATAACAAAAAAACAACAAGAATAATATAATATCAAAAATCATGAAAAATTTAATCTTAGCATTCACACTGTTTACCACTTTAATCTCAAGCTCATTAATAGCACAAACTAAAAGAACTCCGGCATCACTGGGCCGGGAAGAATATATCGAAGTAGAAAAAAATGTTCGACTGCATGTAACAGATCTTGGCGAAGGAGAGCCTATTGTATTGATTCATGGCTGGCCATTGAGCGATGCGATGTATGAATATCAATATGCCGATTTTGTACAGAAAGGATACCGCGTGATCGGTATTACCTTAAGAGGCTTCGGTCTTTCTGATAAACCGGCTGGAAAATATAATTATGACGTTTTTGCAGATGATATCAAAGTTATATTAGATAAACTAAAAATTGAGAACGCGACAATAGGTGGTTTCTCCATGGGCGGAGCAACAGTAATCCACTATGTGGCTAAATATAATGCTGCCCACGTTTCAAAAATGGCTCTTTTTGGAGCAGCAGCACCGATCTGGACAAAACGAGCTGACTTTAACTACGGTCTTTGGACAAAAGAAGATGTTAATGGATTGATCAATCTGAACAATACCAACCGTCCAGAGCTATTCGCCACTTTCGGTAAGATATTTCCAGCAAATGAGAACAGCGTTTCCCAAGGTTTGGGTACATGGTTAGGAGGCATCCAGGCACAGGCATCACCTTATGCAATGGCCGAAGGATTGAAAACTTTGAGAGATAGTGACCTGCGCGGTGATTTGAAGAAAATAACCATCCCTGCTTTGATCTTGCACGGTAAGTTGGATAAAATCTGTTCTTATGACCTTGCAGAACAAATGCATGCCTTACTTAAAAACTCAACTTTAGTTCCTTTGGAAAAAAGTGGTCATGCCCTGTTTATCGAAGAGCTGGATAAATTTAATGCCGAGCTATTAAACTTCATAAAAAAATAAGGTTATTCAAGCACGAGGTTAGTATAAAAAGCTAACCTCATTTTTTTATGTAAAATCAAAAAAAATGCAAAAATTCCTATTACTTCTAACAGCACTGCTATTATTTTCCTGTAGCACAAAATCAAAGATCGTAGCCGTAAAACATAGCCGCTTGCCAAAAGAATCAGGCTCTTATAGCCATTCGACCAGTTATGACAATTTGATATTTGTATCGGGCCAAATTGGTTTAGACCAAAAAACAAATACCCTGAAAAGAAGTGTCGAGGAACAAACGGTTCAGATTATGGAAAATCTAAAGATTCTATTAGAAGACAATCAATCCGATTTTGGACACATTACCAAGACAACAATCTATTTGACGGATATGAAACAATTTGAAACTGTCAACAAAATTTATGGTAGTTATTTTAAGAATAGTTTGCCGGCAAGAAGTACGGTTGAAGTCTCTTCATTAGCTAGAGGCGCAGGTATCGAAATTGAATGTATTGGTGTTAAAAGGATACGTAAATTAATAAATTGAAGTACAACCATACGATTTGTCAGTTACGGCTTTGGTCTCCATTTTCTTCAAAAAAGAACCATATATTATGATCATCTCATTTTCCTTTCTTTTTGCAATGGGACTTCAGAATGCTTTGGTGACGAAGGTGTCCCAATCTGTTGTCAGAACGACCCATTTAACAGACCTGTTTACTGACTTGGGAATTGAGTTTGCACAATTGTTCTTTTATAGGGAAAAAGGTGAAAAAGTAAAGCTGCAACGTAGTGTTTTTCTAAAACTCATGATCATTGGTGGATTTTTCATAGGCGGTATTATCGGGGGCTTCATGTATCAGTCTTTTCAACTAAAAACATTATTGTTACCCGGAAGTATGCTATTGTTTGCTTTATGGTATGACAGTATCTTACTTCGTTTTTATCATTTAAGAAGAAAGCTTAGACATGAATAGGGAAGCTTATTAAAAGAAAGGTTTTGTCGCTCCTGATTTTTCCATACGGGAAACCGTTGCTTCCAATTGCTGCTTTTGGTCTTCATCCAGTTTGGAAAATTCAAAACGATAACGTTTCTGTTCTCTTTCGTCAAGTTTTGCAAGACATCTGTTGATTGCTTCCATATTTTATTTTATAATGTTTTGGAGACGATATTGTTAATAACTAAAATACTATTTTTTCTGATAGCTATACCATCTATGTTTGTTTGTATATTTGGATATTCAAGACCTATTAATACCAAATAACGATCGGATACTATGACAGCAGGTATACTCAAACAAATTTTTGATCCTTTTATCAATTTGGATATCCAGGTCTGGAAGAACTTTGAAAAATTGGGGGAGATCAAAGAGTATCCAAAAGACAGTATCATAAAAGAGGTAAACACAACCGAAAAGTACTTAAATATTATCATTAATGGGAGTGGTGGAAATCTAATCTGGAACAAGAACAACTTTATCTGTATAGATATGGCTTTTGAAAATGATTTTATAAATGATTATATGTCCTTTACTTTACAGAAGCCTACACCAATCGAAGTGCGGCTTTTCGAAGATTCCACCATATTCCGTTTATCTCACGCTAATTTCCAACAAACATTTAATAGCGGCAACTATGGGGAAAAGATCACGAGGCTCTGTGCAGAAAGTTCTTTTATTTTAAAACAACAGCAACAGATCGATCTGTTGCTCAAATCAGCTAAAGAACGATACATGGAACTCGTAAACACAAAAAAGGGGATTGAGCGAATTCCATTGAAATATTTAGCTTCATATCTTGGGATTACGCCGCAGAGCTTAAGTCGCCTGCGATCCCAAAAATTATAAGAATTACCATATGGTAACTTTACGCATATTGTCTCTGTTTACTTTTGTATCATAAACACATTAAATACCAAAAGATGCAACAGAACACAATTACTTCTAGAATCCCCTTAACCAAAACTTTTGCAGTACTCATAGGCTTCCCTGGGATATCAACACTCATTTCCTTGCTGTTGTTAAATCGCACATTAATAACAGGCTTAGGCCTTGATTTTTTCAATACCTTTTGGATCATTATTACGGTTTGGTACCTGGTTCAGATTTTATTGGTTTCAAAAATATTAAAATCGGAAGGTTGGGGATGGCAGGAAATCGGGTATTCATTATCGAAGAAGAAAACGATCTATTTTGCCGGCGGATACCTGTTGTTTTCATTTGCCCTCTTAATCCTCATTGAAATGGCGCTGAGTAATGGGAATGTAGATGTTCAGAAGTTAATTGCCATTTCTTCTCTGACGCCCAAAACGACAATCGCGAGAATTATATTTATTCTGATGGGTTTAGTTGGGGGAATTTCAGAAGAGATTGTATACCGGGGATTTGCAATAAGGGCATTGGCAAGCAACCGTATAAATAAATGGTTATCGGTTTTAATCGCAGCCATTCCTTTTATTTTTCAGCACGGCCTAAAATCAATAGATCAGTTTTGGTGGTTTCTGTCCTGGGGAATTATTTTTGGCGTTCTGTTTATTTTGCTTAAAAAGCTTCATGTTTTGATTATCATACATTGGCTGGTTATCCTATCTGCTATGGTTGCCGTACTGCAGGTAGTAAATTAGGAATAACCTTTTTTAAATCTTATTAAGGTTTAATACACTTTTTTACTGCTAAAGGCTAGAAGCTGCTTTCTTTGCTGTTTTTAATATCAGCATCTAATATTATCAAGAGTAGCAAATATAAAATCCTTTTCGTTGGAAGTGGATTGTTCACGAAAGAATAACCATTAAATTAGTTGCAGGAGCGATATGGATAATTGGCAAAATAAGAATAAAGCAGTAGTTTAGGAATATTGGTACATTTTATTTCATTATGACAATAGAACAGATATTTCAGGACAAATCCATAAAAGCAAAAGGCAAAGTTTCCATAATAGGAGAATGGTTGCTAAGCAATGAACTACAGATGGATGAACTTTTATTCTTTGCCGAAAAGCAAAAAGCAACTGATAAGGCAACCTGCATAGAGGCTGTGGAGTATGCAACTAAAAAAAGCCCAATAATTGCCAATGATAGTTTGCTTGATTATGTAACGAATACGTTAAGGGATGAGGAACCAAGAGTAAAATGGGAAAGCGCGAAAGTAATAGGCAACGTCGCCAAATTATTCCCTATAAAGTTAGATAAGGCTATTGAGAACCTTTTGCTCAATGCAGAAAATACAGGAACGGTAGTCCGTTGGGCTACAGCCTATGCTTTATCAGAAATACTAAAGTTAAAAACTGATAACAATAAAAATCTTTTGCAAAAAATTGAAATCCTTTGCGAAAAGGAAGTTGATAACGGTGTAAAGAGAAAATATCTTGATGCTTTGAAAAAAGCAAAGAAATAAAAATGTAGGAGACTGTTACATGTACTGTGTAGGAGGATTAATATAATCCAAAAGAAAAAACTTATTATTATTGCGATCCTTTCATTAGTAGCCTGTGGTCGAGAGTCATCACCAGAAGGGAAGGTCAAAAATAAGAGATGAAAAAATCCAAAGAGAGATAGACGATCTAAAAGATCAGAACTGTCTGACCCTGAAAAAAGTTTACAGTATTAGAATGACATTAAAGAATTCTCAAGGCTTTTTAAACGTTTTGCCCGGATTCGACATGTTATCACCAGTTCAAACAAAAATGCTAAGCCTATGATAGTTAGTGAGATATGCTTGCTTGTGTTCAAGCTTAATCCGTAGGTAAAAAGAAGAGCTGTCCGGTGAGGTAAATCTACCTTGAGATAATAGAAACTATCGCGTAAACTTTAACCTTTGATAGGTAGTTTTTTAGCGAGTCATAAATAATATGTGAGCTGATAAACCGGAAATAAAATTTAATTACCGATTACCATCATTTAAATTATTTATGTCTACAATATTTAGGAAATCGTTCGGCCTTTTCAGGAAAGCTCAGGTCAGTCAAATTGAGATGAAAAAGTATATTTGAGTAAATAATAATCAAAGACTTAAAATGAAAATAACGACCTTAACACTCGGATTATGTAATCCCTCTGTCGCCTATGAAATTGCCAAAATGATCGTGAACTCTCTAATGTAACCTAACGATGATTCGTATGAAAAAGATAACACTACTATCGCTGTGTCTGATAGCCTTGGGCTATCAGTCTTATGGACAGGCCAAGGGGAATATATCTGAAGTAAATGATTCCAATACCCCTCTTCATCTACTTCAACCGGACTATCCCGTCAAGTATGGAGCAGTGACTACACAAGACGTCAAACACACACTGGATAAAGTATATCAGTATTTGGATCGGGCGACACCGGCGATGTTGGAAGATAAGGACACTCATCTCGAACTGGCAAACCTTCAGCAGCTAGATACCAATAGCATCTTTAAAAAAGGTGATTTTCGGTTGATCAGCTACGAATGGGGGGTTACTTATGGCGCGATGTTGCGCGTGTCCCAAGTGACCAAAGATCAGAAGTATGCGGATTACACTCATCGTCGGTTGGAATTGATCGCTACTGTGCTGCCTCATTTTCGCGCGTTGGAGAAAGAGCATGCCGGCTACCATTCGCCCGTGCATTCCGTCTTTCAGCCCCATGCCTTAGATGATGCGGGTGCGATGTGCGCCGCCATGATCAAAGCCCAGCAATCCGGAGCGTTAAAACAAGATATCAAAGCTATTACCGACAACTATATTGATTATATCCTGCATAAAGAATACCGTTTAAAAGATGGAACACTTGCGCGCAATCGGCCCCAGCCTAATACCTTATGGCTAGACGATCTTTATATGAGTTTGCCGGCGTTGGCGCAAATGTATCAATTGACCGGTGATGAGCACTATATTGACGAAGCCATTAAACAATTCTGGCTGTTTACCGACAAGATGTTTGTCGCAGAGAAAAACCTTTACCGTCATGGTTGGGTCGAAGGCATGAAACCACATCCGGCTTTCCACTGGGCACGTGCCAATGGTTGGGCCTTGTTGACAGCTGTAGAGCTGCTTAATGTCCTGCCCGAATCACATTCTGCCCGAGCGAAGCTGTTAACGCAGTTTAAAAAACATGCCGAAGGCATTGCAGGGATTCAAGACGGTACCGGCTTTTGGCATCAGCTCTTAGATAGACCTGATTCCTATCTTGAAACATCAGCTACAGCGATCTATGCCTATTGTATCGCACGAGGGATCAATGCCGGTTGGCTAGACAAAAAAGCCTATGGCCCAATGGTACTGCAAGCCTGGAATGCCGTAGATTCAAAAGTCAATCAAGAAGGGCAAGTTGAAGGAACCTGCGTCGGGACTGGTATGGGATTCGATCCTGCTTTCTATTACTACAGGCCCGTCAACAAGTTTGCCGCACATGGATATGGACCGGTACTACTCGCAGGAGCCGAAGTCTATGCGTTGATCAACGATCATCACTATGAAATCAATGATAGTTCCGTTCAATTTTAAAATAAGTTTCTAGGCCGAGGCCTAGAAACTCGCTAACCATGCTTTCAGTTCTTGTTCTACCAAAGGACTATATAAAAACTTGTTGTTTTGTACATGCACATGCCATCCATGGCCACCCGAAGGGTAAGTATGTAGTACCGCCGGAACATGATTTTGATGTAATGCCGTATAATATAAGACACTATTCATGGCCAAGCGATCATCGTCACTGACAGCAATAAATGCGCGGGGTGTATAGCTTGTCACATGTTTTTCGTTGGAGTAATAATGTTTAAGTTGATGATAGGTTGCATTCCTCTTTTGGAAATCCGCTTTGTCGGCTGCATTGGCATTTTTTTTAATGCCGGCGCCGTCTATTTAAATTTAAAACTGTTATTAAGCCTTTATTTATGAAAACAGGAAAGTGCATGATGGTTTTTCGATAAAACATCCTTATTATTGTTATAATAACATTATAAGCCTCAAAAATTATGAACATTCCAGCTGCGGATGCGTTCCTTATCGATCGCTTTCGAAAGGGTGATAGCACCGCTTTCGAGGAATTGTTTTGGCTTTATCACAAACCCTTATATCGGTTTGCTTGTACATATGCAAAGGACAAGCAACTTGCCGAGGAAATTACACAGGAGGCCTTCGTCAAATTGTGGATAAATCGAGAGAAAATATCATGCGATCTAGCCTTATATCCCTATTTATTTACACAGGTACGCCGAATGACCATTGATGCGTTTCGGAAAAAAGTTCATGCTGATCGTTACATGGATGAATGTAAGGCTTGGATTGATACCAGCGTAGAACAAACAGCAGAAACGGTGCAATGGAATGAACTTAATGGCATAGCCACAGCAGCTATAAGTCAACTTTCCGAACAGCAAAAACAAGTCTTTGAGATGAGCAGATTTCAAGGATTAACCTACGACGAAATTGCACAGCAGCTGCATATCTCGAAAAATACAGTGAAATATCATCTTGTGAATGCATTGAAGAACCTCAAAAAAGCTTTAGCGCATTATGAAATTATCGGTTTGTTGTTGACTATTTTATTTTTTTAATTTTTTCACTACCCGACCTCCTGAGTTAGCCGTTTACCCTTATATAAACCCAAATGCTGACCAAGATGGAAACCGCTAGAATCAACTATTTGCTGAAAGCTTACCTAAGCGACACGTTATCGTCTGTCGAGCGTGAAGAATTGTTGTTTCTGCTACAGTCAGCTTCGAAAGAAACGGAATTGGTCGAAAACATGCAGGAGCTGATTGACGAATTGACGCAAACAGGACAGCTGCCAGTTGATATTCCTTCCCAAACATTGTGGCAGGCCCTATCGCAGGACGCGAGGTTGCAGCCCGACATGGTCTATTCGATCGGGCGTCAAACAAGATGGAAATGGATATCCGTCGCAGCTGCCGTATTGATTTTGGTAGGTACTTTTTTTTATGATCAGTCTCAGGCACCGGTGAAGGGTGCTAAGGAAAGTTCTGTCGTAGCCAAACAACAGAAGTCTCCTAAAGCTGAAGTCATTGCTCCGGGAAAGCAAGACGCAACGCTAACCTTACCCGATGGGCAAATTATCGTTATGAACGATCTTTTAAACGGTAAAAGTGTCAAGGGGAAAAATTTTGAAGTCAGTATAGAAAATGGCCAGATTCGATGCCATGGATTGCAAGGACAGCCCATTAATATGACGACAACGCTCCGAACACCAAGAGGAGGTGAATATCAACTAAATTTACCCGATGGAACAGAGGTGTGGTTGAATGCCAGTTCATCGATTACCTATCCCATCAATTTTGCACATGATCGGCGTGAAGTACAGATTGAAGGGGAAGCCTATTTTCATGTCAAAAAAGATCCGAAACGACCATTTACCGTACATGCCGAAAAGACGGCCATTACTGTATTGGGGACACAATTTAATGTCTCAGCTTATCCCGAACAGAAAAATATCAAGACGACGCTAGTGGAGGGAAGTGTAGAGCTTCATAGAGGAAATCTAGTGCGCAAGCTCCATCCTGGAGAAGAAGCGAATACCACAAAGGGAGACCTAGAGCAGATCAACATCCATCCGGTAGACGTCGAAGAAGCGATCGCCTGGAAAAACGGCTATTTCTACTTCCATAATGAAAATGTAAAAGAAGCTATGGAGAAAATAGCACGATGGTATAATGTGGAGGTCGTGTTTCAGGGAAATGTGCCTAAAAAAGGATTGGATGGCACCATATCACGTTTAGAAAATTTGAATCAATTGTTGCAGGCCTTAGAAATGACAGGGACAGCACATTTTACATTACAAGAAAGGAGGATTATCGTCAGCGAATAATATATTTTTTCTACAGGCCCGATAAAGAAATTGGGAGTGCGGGAACACCCCCAATCGATTTAAAGCTTGTTTCCTAGTTAACGTTTAACCAATTAAAAGCTTTACCAAATGTATAAAAAAAAATGGACAAGAACAGGTTCGTCTTATTGGCGAACCGTGCTTAGACTTACATCAATTATGAAACTTATTGTGTTTCTGATCGTAGTAAATATCCATGCTGCTGTGGCCATAGGCTATAGTCAGCGGATTACGATGAACAAAAAACAAATTTCTCTTCATGAAGCATTTCGCGAAATACGAAAGCAAACCGGATACAATATTATTGCCAATACGCAGCTATTGAAAGATGCGCGTCCGATCGATTTAATTTTGGCTAATGTGACCCTGCAAGAAGCATTGGAAAAATGTCTTTCTGGACAGTCGCTGACTTATAAAATGATGGACAAAAACATCATTATCAAGCCGATGGAGCATCGTGCAACAACAGTGCAGCAACCGATCCATGGCGTTGTACGCGATCAGCAAGGGCAACCCATCGCCGGAGTTTCAATCGCGGTGAAGGAGAGTCCCACAAAAGCAACCAAAAGCGATGGCAATGGTGCCTTCTCAATTGAAGTCACAAAGGGGATGACTTTGGTTGTTTCCTTTGTCGGTATGGAGAAAAAAGAAGTGCTGATCACTGATCAAAAGACCTTGGAAGTTGTATTAAGCGTATCTGATACGGGGCTAGAGGAAGTTGTGGTTGTCGGTTATGGTACACAGAAAAAGGGGGATGTCACCGGAGCGATCGGCTCGGTGAATTCGTCGACCATCGGGCGGGCTGCGACACCCAACGCTGCTGGCGCTTTGCAGGGGCAGGTACCGGGAGTGGTAGTCACAAAAAATGCAGGAAAGCCGGGTGGCGGTTATAACATCAATATACGGGGTGTGAGCTCGATCGGCGGATCAAATGAACCGTTGTTTGTTATTGATGGAATTCCATCTAGCGGAGGATTGGGGGATTTGAATCCGGCAGATATCGAAAAAATAGACGTCCTGAAAGATGCGTCTGCGACTGCCATCTATGGTTCCAGAGGGGCCAAAGGGGTGGTTATCGTGACCACGAAACGAGGTAAAAGTGGTAATACATCTATTTCTTATGATGGATACATCGGAACACGTACACCGACAAATCTACCTACGATGTTTGATGGGCCTGCTTATGTCAAGTTTCGATCAGAAATGTTCAAAGCGCAGGGGAGGTCCACCGAGCGGGATAATGCGGCCTTCTTTACACCTGAACAATGGAAACGCATCGATGCTGGTGATTATACCGACTGGCCATCACTGATCTTAGAAAATGGTTTGCAAATGAACCATAATGTGTCTGCAAGTGGTGGTGATGAAAAAACACAGTTCTCCATTGGTGCTGGTCTATTGCAGGAACAAGGGAATGTTGCGCCCGAGAGTTTTAAACGATACAGTTTGCGTGGTAATATCGACCGGGCTATCAACGATAAGTGGAAGGCTGGCTTGAACATGTATATGACGCAAAATCTGCAAGACATTGGAAGTTCTGAGGCCTTACGATCATCTTACCGGCTGCCACCGGTCGCTGCCGCTTATGATGAAAACGGTGAACGTATTTTCCGTGTGTATGGGACAGATGCGGTGACCAACCCAATGTTTGACCAAGAAAATGAGATTCGTCAATCGCGCGGTTTTCGTGCCTTCGGTAACCTCTATTTGCAGGTAAAACCGATGGAACAATTGACTTTGAAATCATCGATTTCCCCAAGTTATACAGGCAGGCGTACAGGCTTTTATTTTGGCCCACTTTCTAAGGAGCGTTTAGGGGGAAGCTTACCTACACAGGGTAATAATGCGACCAGTGAACAATTTACCTGGGTCATGGACAATCAAGCAACGTATGAGACTAAGGTCAATGCCCATAAAATTACAGCCACGGTATTGCAAAGTATGCAAAAAGACCGTAATGAAAGCAATACACTGACATCTGAAGGATTGCCTTATGAGTCGCTATGGTATAATTTAGCAACTGGGCCTACCGTACGTGAGTATGGCTCGGGCTTTACCCAGTCAACCTTGGTATCATTTATGGGCCGGGTCAATTATAGTTTTGATGATCGTTACCTATTGACAGCAACCGGGCGATGGGATGGTTCTTCGCGCTTGGCGGATGGCAATAAATGGGGCTTTTTCCCTTCGGCATCTTTTGCATGGCGTCTTTCTAAAGAATCTTTCTTGGCCGATGTTGCCGCAATTAACGATTTGAAACTTCGGGTGAGTTACGGTGTCAGTGGTAATGATCGGGTAGATCCTTATAAAACGCAAGCCGCTTTAGCACAAAGTTATTATGATTTTGGCGGTATCGCTGCCCCAGGTTATGCTCCGAGTCAGTTGCCTAATAAAAACTTGACTTGGGAAAAAACAGGTGAGTTTAATGTTGGTCTGGATTTTTCCTTTGTACAGGGACGGATCACGGGTAATGTGGATGTCTATGATCGAAAAATAGATAATATTTTGCTGAGCCGCCTGTTGCCGGCACCAAGTGGATGGGAGTCTATTACCGATAACATTGGTAAATTAGAGAATAAAGGTATTGAGGTTGGATTAAGTACAATCAACATCACGAAGGGGAAATTTTCTTGGCGTACGGATTTTGTATTTGATAAAAATAAAAACAAAATATTGGAGTTGAGCAGCGGAAAACGTGACGATATTGGCAACAGCCTATTTATCGGCCAGCCGGTACAGGTCAACTACGATTATGTATTTGATGGCATTTGGCAAACAAATGAAAGCGATGCTGCTGCAAAATATAACCAAAAGCCGGGGCAGATTCGTGTGAAAGATATTGATGGTAATGGGATTATCAATGCCAACGACCGTCAAATTATTGGAAAACGGGTGCCCGATTGGACTGGTTCTGTTGGGAATACCTTCCGGTATGGGGATGTTGATCTTTACTTTTTGCTGTATACGCGCCAAGGTGAACAATTTAACAGTTCGTTCGATGCGACTTTGATGAACTATAACTCACCTTACAATCAGGTACAAATTGACTATTGGACGGCCGAAAATCCAAGCCAGACTCATTTTCAACCTGGTAATCCTGGTCCTTATGCAGGTATAGCCAACTATCGGAAGGTCAATTTTGTACGCGTGGGCAATATTACCCTGGGATACCGGTTGCCATCATCTTTGGCAAAGAAACTGGGTATTCAAAACTTAAGAGTATACGCGACGGCGACGAATCCATTTACATTTACTAAATATGAAGGTTTCGATCCCGAATGGCCAAGCCAAAACAGTTATGGAACAGCCATCAGTGCTGCCTCTTATCTTTTTGGACTTAACCTATCCTTTTAATTTTAAACCTTATGACAATGAAAAAGATATTATATCCACTGATTTTAGCGCTTTGCGCAGGATCTGTGAGTTCCTGCAACAAGTTTCTGGAGGAGAAAAATATTGCTGGTATTACAGCTGAAAACTATTATAAGGATGCAGCTGGATTTGAGTCACTGGTACGGTCCTGTTATGGCTCTTTGCGAAGTATTTATGATATAAACCCGAGTTTATTTGAATATGGTACAGATATCATGACACGTGGTGAAATCGAGCCCGTCAGCGGTACGGTGGGGGATTTAGTGATTCGTGCTACGGGATTAAATGAGTACAAAACGCTAGCATCCAATAATTCGGCTGTAGATAAACTGTTTGCTTCTGCATATGCGGGTATACAACGCTGTAATACAGCTATCAACAAGGCCTCCGGTATCCCTGATTTAACCGATGCCTTGCGCAATAAACGCCTTGCGGAAGTTCGCTTTATACGCGCTTACTACTATTATTTACTGGTCGAAAATTACGGTAATGTGCCGATTGTCGAAGAGGAGATCAATACCGCCATCACGCATTTCGATCCCAAATCGGAGGCGGACGTATATAATTTTATCATTGCAGATTTACAGCAGTCGATGCAATCTGCCGATATAACTACAAGCGAATTTGGACGTGTTACACGCGATGCTGCCAAACATTTGTTGGCACTTGTTTACCTCACCAAAGGGTATAAGAGTTTTGGTTCGAATGAGGACTTTGTAGCATCAGCGAAATTGGCCGAAGAAGTGATTGGTGCTGGTACTTATGCGCTCTTGCCTACTTTCTCGGCTGTCTTCGATCCGAAGAACCAACAAAATAAGGAAATTTTGTTTTCGATTCAATACGATAAAACAAGTCTTAAACCTTCATTGGGAACCGGTAATGGACAAAATGTCCTCTTTGGTTGGCGCGTCTGGCGTGAACCTGGATTTTTTGAAGAGACAACGGTTTACAACCGTAGGTTGTCGGATTTTATGCCCACACAATTCTTATACACGCTTTTCGATACGAAAAAAGATGCCCGGTATGATGGTACCTTTCTGAGCTCTTTCTTTGCGATAAAAGATGATGTGATGGGAGGACACACGATCAAAAAGGGAGATTTACGTTTCTATTTCCCTTATCCGGATCAGCCATTTTCCAAGGAAGATTCAATAGCGATGAAAACTGCGAATCCAAATGTGGAAATTATCCGATTCAATCAATGGAAGCAAGATTTTGACGGTATCGGTGGCGCAATGAAATTCCCAATGGTCAATAAATTTTTCGATCCAAATGCGACTGCTTTTGGTAACTCGGAAAATAACCATCGAAGCACGCGCGATATATTTATCTTTCGGCTATCAGAAACTTATCTGATTGCAGCCGAAGCGTATTTTAAATTGAACAAGTTGAGTGATGCGGCACAAAAGCTCAATGTAGTGCGTGAGCGAGCAACTAAACCAGGCCAGAGTCTAGCGATTACAGCAGCCGATGTTACATTGGATTTCATTTTGGACGAAAGGGCGAGAGAGCAAGTTGGCGAATACAAAAGATGGCTTGATCTAAAGCGGACCAAAAAGTTAAACCGTGCTTTCGAACATAATTTGTTGACGAAGATGGCCAATCCGGGAGGTGTTCCAGATACGTATTATCTGCGACCAATACCACAGACGGTCATCGATAGAGATACAGAAAAATATCCACAAAATCCAGGTTATTAAATATAGGTAGATTTCTAGGCTATCTCCTGGGAATAGCCTAGAAAATTTTAGGGCAGCTGTATTGGATAGTCTGACACATGCGACTATTGTCTTGCAAAAAGTGACGGATACAGGCTTTACGGTATCTGCTAAGGTCGATTATATCGCTTGACCTCAGCTTCCCCTATGGAAGTAATCAGGGTATATATTTTAATGAAGTAACGATGTTTACAACAAAATCAATATTAAGTTGGCTCCTGTTGCTGGCTCCATTTTTTGTACTGGGGCAGGTGGAAGGGCGTTATGATGCTATTTATTCAGGGGTACCTTGGGTAGATGCGCAAGGAAAAACGGTAAGCGCACGCGGTGCTTGTATCATCAAAGAAAAAGATACTTATTTTCTATTTGGAGAATATAAAACGGACTCAGCCAATGTATTTAACGGCTTTTCTTGCTACTCCTCCAAAGACCTGGCGAATTGGCGATTTGAAAGTATGGCGCTACCGGTGCAGACCACTGGGAAGTTGGGGCCGAATCGTGTTGGCGAACGACCCAAGGTAATGCGGTCGCCGACAACCGGAGAATACATTATGTATATGCATGTGGATTCGCTTAACTATAAAGATCAATTTGTTGGTTATGCTACAGCGAGCAAAATTACAGGACCTTATCAGTTCCAAGGGCCTTTGCTTTACAAGGGAGAGCCCATTCGAAAATGGGATATGGGCAGCTTTCAGGATGATGATGGTCGAGGATATATCCTAATCCATGGAGGAGAAATTTACCAATTGGGTGCGGATTATAAACATGTCGAAAAGAAATTGAATGAGACGATGGGGGCTGGTTTTGAATCACCGACTATGCTGAAAAAGGGTGGCTTATATTATTTCCTGGGATCTCATCTGACAAGTTGGGAACGTAATGACAATTATTATTATACCTCGCGATTTTTAACTGGACCTTGGGAAAAACAGGGATTGTTCGCTCCGGAAGGCTCTTTGACCTGGAATTCACAATGTACTTTTGTTTTGCCGATACAAGGTACAAAAATGACAACGTGGATGTACATGGGCGATCGTTGGTCTTTTCCAAAGCAAAACTCGGCAGCGACCTACGTTTGGCAGCCATTGTCTTTTGAAGGCGACAAGCTGCAATTGCCCTTTTATGATGCTTGGCAGCTTGATTTGAAGACAGGAATCTATCGTGTAGCAACACCAGCGGATGAATCCATCGACTTGACAACAGCAAAGCAGGTTACCCATAAAGGTAATTGGAAGCGGGACAGTTTGCAAACGATCAGCTCAAACCGGCGCGGTGATCAATTGACCATGAGCTTTCATGGTCGGACAGTAGCTTTATATGGACTTTCCAGACCGACGGGGGGCTACGCAAAAGTGACGATTGAAAACAAAAAAGACCAGCATATCCTAACATCTATTGTGGATATGTATGCACTTGTGCCTAATGCAGCAATTAAGTTTATCAGTCCGCAGTTGAAAGAAGATACCTATACAATAACCATAACAGTGATGGGTGAACGGGGGAATTGGTCGGATAAACGGAAAAATAATTACGGGAGCAGCGGATTTGACGTTGTACTACAAAAGCTCTTGGTGACAAAATAAGGTGTTATTAAAAAATAATTATGTTAAAATTACTCAAAATAATATTTTTTATCCTGTGTTTTCTCGTTACGAATTGGACATTTGCGCAACAAGATTTAACATGGGACAATACCGTCAAATCATCTTGGAATCTTTTATTCCAACAGGTAGCGATACCATCCACCAAAGATGATTCAAGGCAACAGGCTTACTTTTTTAAGTCTAAAAAAAGACGGCCCCAACCTCTTATCGTTAGTCTGCATACCTGGAGTGGAGATTATCAGCAAAAAGATCCTTTAGCCAAGGAGATCTTAGCAAGGGATTGGAATTATATCCATCCCAACATGAGAGGTAGGAACAATAGGCCAGAAGCAATGGGAAGTCCTTTGGTCATGGCAGATATAAAGGATGCAATTGAATATGCTGTCAAAAATGGAAATGTCGATACCAGCGAGATTCACATTATCGGTGTTTCAGGTGGGGCCTATACAACACTTTGTGCTTATATGCAGCTCGACTATCCAGTTAAATCTTTCAGTGCGTGGGCACCTATTTCGGATATCGAAGCTTGGTACTGGGAGTCCATTGGCAGGGGACAAAGATACGCAGATGATATTGTTGCAGCATTAGGCGGAACATTTGATCCTGTTGAAGCAAGAAAGCGCTCTCCTTTATTTCAACAGTTTCATAAGGTCAATCGACGGCAGTCTTCTTTATACCTATTCGAAGGTATACATGATGGCTACACAGGTTCTGTACCCATTACGCATTCCTTGAATATGTTCAACCGTTTGGTTGCTGGCCTAAAATATCAGGCTACCAGTCTAGATAGTATTAGTCAGCTTGCACTCTTGGACAGTACCTTGATTTCTGATCGTGAAATAATCGATCTATTAACAAAGCGTACACTACCTTTGTATCGTTGGGACCAAAAAGAGCTTTCCGGAAGAAGAGTTTACTTGGAAAAACAGTTCGATAATATACATTTAAACATCTTTGAAGGAACACATGAGCAGTTGCCCCAGGCATTGTCTTATTTGCCTGTACACTGCCAGGGTCAGTACTCTTATCGTATATTGACCATTGGAGATTCCAATGGTCAGATCGAAGGAGGCTGGGTAGATCAAATGCGCAAGATTTTACCCAATGCGCAGATCGTCAATAACTCACAATCAGGTCGTACAATAGGTTTTGATAACGGCGGGCGCGAAAAATTGAATGCATTAAAAAATATAGATAATTATTTGGCTGAAGCTGAGGAAAGAGCTAATAAAAAGCCTTACGATTTTATCATTGTCTGTTTGGGTACCAATGATACAAAAAATGAATTCAGTAGCCGACAAGTTGAGATTCTAGAAAGTTTATCGTCATTGTTGACAAAAATCTGTCAACATGGAATAGTAAGCAAGAAGACACGTTTGTTGTATGTTACCCCACCACCGATCCGAGCGGAAAATATCGATGCAAAATATCAAGGCAGCAATGAACGTTTAGCTCAATTGGTCCCCCGATTGGTAGAAACAGCAAAAGGGTTTGGTTTCAAAGTAGTGGATATTTACCATCCATTACTTGGTGTGTTGGATTATTATGCCAAGGACGGAGTCCACATGGCGCCGGAAGGACAGCAGATAGTCGCAGCACAAATTGTAGCTACTTTGGACGAATTCATTAACTTTTAATGAATACTCTTTTGGGTGAACGGGGGAATTGGTTGGATAAACGAAAAAAATAATTACGGGAGCAGCGGATTTGACGTGTCCTTACAGCAAGCTTTTGTACGCAAATAAATACGAATATAACCATAAATAAAAACGATGACAGTATGAAATATATCCTTTCTATCCTCTTTGCATGTTTAAGTTTTTTGCAGCTGGATGCAAAAAACGGGTTTAAGTTGATCGACGGAAAAAAATCCGCAAGTTTGGTTTATACAGGTCATGAGCCTGTGGTTCGGACAGCAATCGATCTATTGATTGACGATTCGAAAGAAGTTGCGGGTACTGCATTTACCGAATTGAACCGTTTGGTTGATGGCGCTATTGTTGTGGGAACTTATGGGCAGGAACGCAATTTTGATGATTTTTTAGCTCAAAATAAAGTCGATCTATCGGGGATAAAGGGAAAATCGGAAGCGTTTCAACTGCAATTGGTACAAAGCGGAACTAAAAAATTATTACTGGTAATCGGTAGTGATGCACGAGGCACAGCCTATGGGGTATTGGAGATTTCGCGGATGATGGGTGTGTCGCCATGGAAATGGTGGGCCGATGTCAAACCGGAAAAGAAAACACAGTTGTCCTTACCTCAGGGTTATAAAAATATACAGTCTCCATCTGTACAATATCGGGGTATCTTTCTGAATGACGAGGATTGGGGGCTGAATCCCTGGAGTAGCCAGACCTTTGAACCCGACGCAAAAATCAGGGCAGACATCCCGCAGGATAAAATGCAGAAAATGCATACGATAGGTCCGCGTACCTATGCGAAGATATTTGAGTTGCTGTTGCGTCTGCGTGCTAATATGATTTGGCCCGCGATGCATGAGGTGACCGTTCCTTTTTATTTCGTTCAAGGCAACCGGGAGACTGCAGAGAAATATGGCATATCCATAGGATCGGCCCATAACGAGCCATTGGCGAGAAATAGTGCGACCGAATGGGATATTGTCGGAGAGGGGCCTTATAACTACCTGACGAATAAGGCTAATATTATCGCGTACTGGGAGACAAGGCTCAAAGAACTAAAAAATTCCAATAATATTTTTACGATGGGGATGCGGGGCAAGCATGATGGTCAGATGGAAGGTGTCAAGACAACGGAGCAATATCGTGTTGCCGTTGACAGTGTCTTGAAGGATCAGACAGCTTTGTTGCGTAAATATATTGCACAGGATCCTGCACAGATACCACAGGTGGTCATTCCGTACAAAGAGGTATTGGATGTATACAATGCAGGAATGCATGTTCCCGATTACGTCACCTTGATGTGGTGTGATGATAATTACGGTTACCTCACCCATTTTCCAAATGCAAAGGAAAAGAAACGGACTGGTGGAAATGGGGTATATTACCATATTTCCTATTGGGGTCGGCCACACGATTATCTGTGGCTATCCACGATGAGTCCGGCCTTGATTCATCATCAAATGAATCAGGCTTATCAGCATGATGCAAAAAAAATGTGGATTGTCAATGTGGGCGATATCAAACCCGGAGAATACCAGATGGAATTGTTTCTTGATATGGCTTGGGATATTGGCAAGGTAAATCAAGATGGTGTCGAGAATCACCTGAAACAGTGGCTGAGCCGCAAATTTGGAATAGCAGCGGCAGGTAAATTAACCCCTTTGATGATCGAATATTATCGGTTGGCACATATTCGCAAGCCTGAATTTTTGGGCAATACCCGTACAGAAGAGAAAGACACTACTTATTTGATCGTCAAAGATCTTCCTTGGAGTGAATATGAAATCAATGAACGCTTACAGGCCTATGGACAGTTGGAGCGAAGGATATTGGAGGTTGAAAAATCCATCAACAAGGACCAAGCCGATGCTTTTTTCGAACTGGTTAAGTATCCAGTATTGGGGGCTGCAGAAATGAATAAAAAGCTCTTGTATGCACAATTGGCTCGGCATGAAAAATCACCTTGGTCGAAAAGTCATGCCGCCTTCGACCGTATTGGCGCGCTGACGCAGCAATACAATACCTTGAAAGGGGGCAAATGGAACCGTATGATGGATTTTAAACCACGTAATTTGACTGTTTTTGATCGTGTAAAAGAGACAAAGGCGACAACAGGTCTTCCTGCATTTCGCCAACCGTTGGCAATATGGAACGGTAGCGATTTTAAAGGCGAATTGCAAGCATTCCCGGGTTTGGGCTATGGAGGTGAGGCTGCTGGTTTGACCCAGGAAAAGAAGGTTTACGCAGATCTCGGTCAATTAAAGGGCGATTCCATAACCGTCGAAATCCATCTGTTGCCCAACCATCCAGTCGATAATGAACATCTTCGAGCCGTTGTGGGACTTCAGGGGGGAGAGCAACAGATACTTAACTATAAGACAGTGGGCCGTAGTGAAGAGTGGAAAGAGAATGTATTACGCAATCAGGCGATCCGCGCGGTTCGCCTTCCTGTCAAAGCAAACGACCATACAATAGTGGAACTGGAAGCGTTAGATGAGGGCGTCGTGGTAGATCAGATGTTTGTATATAAATAGTTAGCAGTTTGGTGGCTTTTTGGGTTACGCTCCAAACTGCTTTAAATGGTGGTCGCAATGTTTGTATATGAACTGACCTAATTGGGCTCTGGACATTCTACCAAAGAACCAATGTACAAATGGATCTTTTTCAAATGTTTCATATTTCTCGATTAATAATTTCCAATTTTGTTTCTCTATTTCTAAATCATGTATGTCTTCATTTACGATAAATACAGCGGATGTGGGTGCGTTTTTGCCAAAACTTGTTGTTTCATCATTCAATATCCCCTTTATCGCATTTTGACCAAACATTCGCACTAAAAATGAACGTTTAACCTTTATATATCCTTGGTAATATTGTTCACATAATATACAATGCCTGAC
>JALAGS010000181.1 GCA_022712315.1 Sphingobacterium sp.
ACCTTATTTTGCCCTAATTTGAAAAATAAATTTATGGAGAAACTATTCTATGGTCTCTTGCTTTTAGCTTCACTACAGACGCAGGCGCAAGAAAACATTACCTTTCAAAAACCCTCTACTGAAATTTTGGCTTTAGCCGACTACGTACGTCCACCGCAGATAAAAATTTCTAGCGATAAAAATTGGATGCTGTTCACGTTCAGGCCCACGTATAAAAGTCTAGCTGAACTGGGGCAGGAAGAAATGAAACTGGCGGGATTACGGATCAATCCAAAGACCAACATGGAAAGTTCAACTATCTTTTACGATAAGATAGCCCTAAAGAGAATAGGTCAAAATATTGAATATACTGACTTTGTTGGGATGCCGGAGCAACCTGCACTGTCCAATTTTTTATTCTCTCCAGATAATAAATATTTGGCATTTAGCAATACAAATGATGGGGGTACAGCCTTATTTGTCGTTGATCTCGCTACGCGGAAGGCCAAACAACTGACTCCTTATAATTTGAATGGAACATTGACGGCTCCTTTTCAATGGTTAAGAAATTCTTCGAGTTTACTAATCACAAGCCTGCCAAAGGATAGGGCTGCGCTATTGGATCCGTCCAAAGATTTACCAACTGGGCCTGTTGTTTCAACAAGTGACGGGAAAGTCTCTCAATTAAGAACTTATCAGGACTTGCTGAAAAATCCACAGGATGAGACTAATTTTGAAACATTGGTACAATCAAATCTGGAGCTTGTAGACCTCGATGGCAAGATTACATCCTTTAAAGATAAAGCGATTTATACGGGGGTCAGCTTCTCACCGGATGGAGAATATGTGATGGTTACGACGATCACAAAACCTTACTCGTATGTGGTTCCGGTCTACTCTTTTCCACAAAAAGTCCGTATTTATGACCGCTCGGGTAAGGAAATCGCACTCGTAAACGAGGTGCCGTTAAATGAAGTCATGCCAAAAGGATTTTCGTCGACACGCTCAGGTAAACGGGCCTGGCATTGGCGCAGTGATCAACCTGCGACATTGGCTTATGTGGAAGCCTTGGATGGTGGCGATGCAAATAAGCCTGCAGAATTTCGTGATGCCTTGTATACCCTGTCATATCCTTATACAGGTGCGGGCAAACTTATTTTTAAAACCAAAGACCGTTATGCAGGCGTAACATGGGGGAATGATAAGTATGCTTTAATCAATTCGCAATGGTATGATACAAGAAATACAAAGACTTTTGTGGTAAATCCGTCTACCGGAGAATCCGAACTGTTACATGATCGGAACAGTCAGGATGTGTACAATGATCCGGGAGACGTGTATACGGAAAAAAATAGCCTGGGCACATATTCGATGTATGTGGATAAGGATAAAGCGTTGTTTGTGGGTAAGGGATTTACTAAAAATGGTGAGTTCCCTTTTGTGGATGAGCTCGATCTGCATTCATTGAAGAAAAAACGTATTTACACGGCACCAGCATCGGAACTGCAGGAACGGATCACGCAAATTGTAAACCCTAAAACAGGTGATCTTCTTATTTCGCTTCAATCCGCATCGGTCTATCCGAATTATTTTATGAAAAATATGAAGTCTGGGAAACAGATCACATTAACCGCTTTGGAAAACCCTTTTAAATCTTTGGAAAAGGTTCATAAGGAGATTTTAAACTACAAGCGCAAGGATGGAGTCGAACTTTCAGGAACATTATATTTGCCTGCCGGTTACGATTTTAATAAGAAGGAAAAGTTGCCTTTGCTTATGTGGGCTTATCCAAGGGAGTATAAGGATAAAAATACCGCAGGACAAAGCACTGCCAACCCTAAAGAGTTTACCTTCCCGAGTTATGGCTCGTTTATATACTGGGTCTCTAAGGGTTATGCTGTACTGGATAATGCTGCCTTCCCAATTGTTGGAGAGGGGAAAAAAGAACCGAATGATACCTTTATTGAGCAGCTTGTGTCGAATGCCGAAGCAGCAATCGATGCAGTAGACCAGCTAGGCTATATCGATCGAAAAAAAGTTGCTGTGGGCGGACATTCATATGGGGCTTTTATGACAGCACATTTATTGTCCAATTCGAAATTGTTTGCGGCAGGAATAGCGCGATCGGGGGCATACAATCGGACATTAACACCATTCGGGTTTCAGAGCGAGCAGCGTAATTTCTGGGACGATCCGGCATTGTATATGACTATGTCACCTTTTGTAAGTGCTGACCGCATGAAAACCCCACTGTTGCTGATCCATGGCGGAGCCGATAATAATCCCGGAACATTCACCCTGCAGACGGAACGTTATTTTCAGGCTTTGAAAAACTTGGGAGCTCCTGTACGGATGGTGATTTTACCACGTGAAGCACATGGGTATGTTGCCAAAGAAAATATCTTCCATTTACTTTGGGAACAGGATCAGTTTTTAGAAAAATACCTAAAAAAATAGGGTGAAAATTAATAAGGATATAAAGAGGTTGCAAAAATGAATTGCAGCCAAAAAGTTGGACAAAGTTAGAAATTAATTGTTCAGGTGATGAGCTCGATATTTTATCGGGCTCATTCCTTTTTGATGGGCAGCAGCCCTGATTGGATCTGCATTAACTTGATGCGGGAATTACGAAGTAAGGGCTCACCTCTGCAAAGCTTCTGCTTGGCCGTGCGCAAATGTTATGAAGTAGCCATAGATTATACATAATATTTTTTAAGTTTGGGTAATTTACCAAAGGGAAAGATCCGATTATGAGACCTGATATATTTAGAGAGAAATCGCCATTATCTTCCGATGACTGTTTTGTAGTCTTCGATCGGAGAAAATCATCTTTTACTTTTCCTGTACATATTCATCCTGAATATGAGCTCAATTACGTGGAGGGGGCCGAGGGGGCACAACGTATCATTGGCAACTCGGTAGAGTCCATTGGCGAGCGGGACCTTGTGCTCATAGCAAGTCCTGAACTTGAGCATGCATGGAAAGATGGCGATTGCCAATCAAATGACATTCATGAGATCACGATTCAATTTCATCCTTCCTTAATTGAACAGTATCTGGATAAAAAGCAGTTTGCGAGTATACAGCAATTATTATCGAAAGCCGCCCGCGGTGTGGTCTTCGGAAAGGATACGGTAGACCGGGTGTTGCCTTTGCTAAGGATACTGACCTTGGAAAGAGACGGATTTTATTCGGTTATGAAACTCCTGGTATTATTGTATGAATTGTCCAAAGGGGAGGATATCCGGGTGTTATCGACTGCGACCAATACGGTGCTGAGTAATAGCGAATTGATGATGGGACGACTGCAGGAATATATCGTTACCCATGTAAATCGGGAACTGAGTCTTCCGATGGTTGCTGCGGTGATGAACATGAGCAAGTCAACATTTTCCCGTTTTCTGAAATCGTCTACGGGGATGAACTTTACGGATTATCTGCTCGATTTTCGGATCAATATGGCGGTGCGGTTACTCAAAGAAGAGACTTTGATTGCCGATATCGTCGAACAGTGTGGTTTTAACAGTGTCTCGTATTTTTACCGCGTATTTAAAAAGAAAAAAGACCTTACTCCTGTCGAGTTTAGAAATAGCCTGCGCAAACAGCAAATGATTATCTAGTTTTTTCTTTTCCATTTCTTAATTTGCTTTTTCACAAAGCGAAAAGATCTCTTATGTCTATTTTTTCAGGATACAAAAAGATGTCCGATAAAATAAGGTAGATTCTGCCTTTTCCCTACTTGATAATTCAATATATGTGAATCCAAAGTTCAATAAAATGACTTTTTTGTTCGCTTAACGCATTGTATTTCAATATTTTGATCTTTTGTTCCAATACGCCATTGCCTCACCTATCCTGTTCTCATTTCTATTTTGCGCAATCGTTTGTGTTGACTTTTTTTCGATTTTTCGAACGGAAATATGAATGAAAAGTACAATACAATTGAGTTGATCTTGCTATTTACGGCTCCTCCTTTTCTCTAATTTCGTCAGACAAACCAATGTAAGAATACCAATTAAGTATAGACATATTATACAAATCATCTATTTATTGTAAACCTTTAATACACAAAATATGAGAAAAACAGCTTTACTACTCTTACTTTCCACTTGTGGGAGCTTAGCTTTTGCACAGCAATCCCAAAAGGTGAGGGGCAAAGTCCTCGATGCGGATAATAAGCCAGTGGCAGGAGCTACGGTCAATATCAAGGGCAGCGCCAACGGCACGAAAACGGATGCCGATGGTTCTTTTACACTTGACGTTGCGAAAGGCAAAACCTTAAAAATTACTTACGTGGGCATGAAGGAGCAAGAAATTCTTGTCAATGATGCATCCACCTATAGTATCGTGCTTCAATCGGGCACGGAATTAGACGAGGTCGTTGTGATCGGATATGGTACGGTGAAGAAAAGTGACTTAACGGGAGCAGTAGCCTCTGTAACAGGTAAAGATTTGCAGTCAAACCTAGCTAAAAGTGCTGCGGGTGCTTTACAGGGACGTGTTGCCGGGGTCAGTGTGTCAAATGCTGGTGGATCGCCTGGTGCTGGGATGAACATCAATATACGTGGTATAGGTTCGATGGGCAGTACGAACCCTTTGTATGTAATTGACGGTGTGTTTGGAGATATCAATACAGTGGATCCAAACGATATCGCCTCATTGGAAGTGTTAAAGGATGCATCGGCAGCGGCTATTTATGGTTCTCGTGCGGCTAATGGTGTGGTAATTATTACCACGAAGGGTGGTAAAAGGTCAAGCCCAGCCACTTTGAGTTTAAATGCCTATACTGGGGTGCAAAGTCTGCCTAAAAAAATGAAATTGATGGATGGACCGCAATGGAAACAATTTATGCGGGATCAGAAAGAGCTGCCACCACAGGCGGAAAGCTTTAATGCCAACACCAATTGGCAGGACGAAGTCTTTGAAACAGCTCCAGTGAACAAAGTCAATTTGGATATTGCCGGGGGAGGAGAAAGATCTACCTATAGCATTTCAGGAGGCTATCTGAAGCAGAAAGGTATTCTGAAATCAACGGGTTATGAATCATTTAATGTGCGTTCTAAAAATACATTTAATTTTTTCAATGATCATCTTCGTCTTGGAAATACTTTTTTAATCAAATCTGGTGACCGTAAATACGCCAATTTGGTCATTACGGATATCCTACGTCAAAATCCGCTGCTACCTATTTATGATGACAAGGTTGTTGGGGGATATTCCACGTATGCTCCTTGGATGAAAAATTTAGATAATCCCGTTGGAAATTTAAATTTATATAATAATCACGTTTATCAGACGGATATTATGCTGAACGGGTACGCAGAAGTAGATTTATTTGTGAAAGGGTTGAAATATAAGTTAAATGTTGGTATTAATCGCACCAATGGAAGAAATTATAATAAAGCGGATCGACGTCCAGATGGAACCGCTCAATTGCAATCTTATCTAAATGAGAGTGCTTTCTTCAATAACCAGTGGTTGATTGAAAATACCTTACACTACGACAATACCTTTGATAAACATACCATTTCCTTATTAGCTGGTTACTCTTCACAAGAAAATTCGAATAGAGGGTTTGGTGCGAAAAGGCTTGATATTCCACCAGGAACGGATGCAATTGACGCTGCTTCACCAGCGGAGCAATCCACTTCTGGAAGTTTGCAGGAGGCCGCGATGATCTCACAATTCGGCCGAGCGATGTATAGTTATGATAACCGTTATCTTTTTACCGCAACAATACGTCGAGACGGATCGTCTAAATTTGGTAATGGACATCGTTATGGGGTTTTCCCATCGGTAGCTTTAGGCTGGAACGTAATGAATGAAGGCTTCTTTGAAAAGGCAAAAAATACAGTCAATGAATTCAAAATTCGAGCAACTTATGGTCGATTGGGTAATCAGGAGATTGCTAATTATACAACTCAGAACATCACGACTTATGGAATTAATTATATCCAAGGAGGAGCATGGTGGCAAGGAGCAATCCCTGGAAACAGCTGGGTGTCGCCTTCTAACCTAACTTGGGAAGAGACCGAGACAAGCAATGTCGGTGTTGATCTGGCTTTCTTACAAAGTAAGTTAAGAATTAGTGCAGATTATTATGTTCGAAATACAAAAGATATCCTTTTATCAATCAATCAACCTCCTTCGGCAGGTAAATCGGGGGCGCCTGTAATGAATGCAGGAACGATTAGCAATAAGGGGTTTGAGTTTTTAGCGAGTTACCGCGATGCGATTGGTGAGGTAAATTATAATATCGGTGTCAATGCTTCGGCCGTTAAAAATAAGATGAAAGCGATTACCGTAGGAAATACACAGGAGTTTGGTGGCTATAATCCACAAGGAGAGGGAACTGTCACCTGGGCTAAAGTGGGTTATCCAATAGGTGGTTTTTGGCTTATTCAGACGGATGGATTGTTTCAGTCAGATGCCGAAGTACAGGCCTATAAATCTACGAACGGGACGGTGATCCAACCTACGGCCAAAGCTGGAGATATTAAGTTTGTCGACCACAATGGCGACGGAAAGATTGATAATAACGATCGTCAATATATGGGCAGTCCTTTTCCTTCGCTTGCTTACGGTATTCGCGGTGGGGTGGATTATAAAGGAGTCGATTTTGGATTCTTCTTTGATGGTATGTATGGTAATAAAATTTACAATTATACACGTGCTCGGATGGAGACTACGGGTGATATCAATAATTATTCGATCGATCTTTTAAATTCCTGGACAGCAACAAATACCAACACCGAGATTCCTCGTTATACACGAACAGATCCAAATAGTAATGGACGCCGGGTTAGTGACCGTTGGTTGGAAAGTGGTGCATTTTTCCGTTTAAAAACAATGGAGTTGGGGTATACCTTGCCAAATGCTTGGTTGAATAAAGTGACTTTGAAAAACGCACGAATCTATTTGGCCGCTGACAACCTGTTTACCGTAACCAAATACAAAGGCTATAGCCCAGATTTAGGCCCGGCCAATAATGATAATGGGGTTGGCCAAACAGGAGTAATGACCGCCGGTGCAGATCATGGTCGTTATCCGCTGGCGCGCACAGTAATGTTTGGTGTGCAGGCTAATTTCTAGTGGATTGTAGGAGGTTTTACACTTAAATTTAAAATGACAATGATGAAGATTTCAATTAAAAAATATACAGCCGCCGCAGCAGTTCTTTTGTTAATGGGAAGCTGCAGCAAGGATTTTCTCAATCGTATCAATCCTAATAAGCCGGTAGCGGAGATATTTTGGTCGAACGAAGGGGAAGTACAGTCGGCAATGGCTACCGTCTATTCGCCTATTCGTGGACAAATGTACGGTTATTATGGTGCTTATACTGGATACCAAACGATGAATCGTGCTGATGATGTGTGGTTTCTGATCGGTGAAGAAAGACATACTTGGGAGTATGTTACATTTCTTAATACTGCGGGAACGGCTGAATCTGACTTTGGAAGTTTGTACAATGGGATCAATCGGGCAAATGTGCTTCTGTACAATATTGGAAAAGTTCCAATGGATGAAAACAAAAAGAAAGAATTGATTGCTGAGGCAAGTTTCTTACGGGGGGTGTACTACTTTTTGCTTGCCACTAATTATGGTGATGTGCCACTACTGTTGATTCCCGCTGATGTTGATCCTGAAAACAAGCCATCAACTCCTGAAGCAGATATATGGAAGCAAGTAATTACGGACTTTAAAGCTGCTAAGGAAAACTTGCCGGTGACGCGGCCTGCAGCAGAGGCTGGGCGTGTTACCAAAGGGGCGGCAATTGCCCTTTTAGGAAAAGCATTGGTGTACACAAAACAATATGGGGAAGCCGAAACTGAACTAAAAGCGCTGCTAACAGCACCTTATAACTATGATTTGGTAGAAAACTTCGAGGATAATTTTAAGGATAACACAAAGTTAAATAAGGAGTCCGTTTGGGAATTAGTATACGATGGTAAATATGGTTCTGACGGTATCTGGGGATCGGAGGGGCCCAATAGTCGACAAGGATTTATCATTCCTAATTTTGCTGGGCCCGCAGGCACAGGGGCTTGGTTTAAGTTGGTACCGGGTATTTCTGTTGTTCGCGATTTTATCGCAGAGGAACGCCCTGCGGGCTCAGATACCCGATTTGACAAGCGGATGTATACTAGTTTTTACTGGAAATATTCAGATTATGAAACGGGGCTGACCGATGGGGCCTGGTATGGTAATCTTTCCTTCGATAAGTTGTGGACAGAATCCCTGGCTAAAATTTCCGTAAACCCAGGGCTTGTATACCCAACCGTTAACGGTAAAGAAGGCCGTTTCCTAATAAAGAAATATACCAACTTCTTTAGAAATGTATCCGGTGGTAACAGTATGTACGATGCCGCAAATACAAATAATAACTTTCGTCTCCTGCGTTTCGCAGAAGTATTATTATTGCACGCTGAAGCTTGTGCTAAAAATGGCAATACCGCCGGAGCTGCAGCTAGTTTAAAACGTGTCAGGGATCGTGCCGGCTTAGCCAACAAAACTTGGGCTAATGCGGATGAATTGATGAAAGAAATTATTCATCAAAATGAATTGGAATTTTTCTTTGAAGGACACCGTTTCTTTGATTTAAAACGCTGGTATACCTACCAGGATATGAAGCAGATTTTTGTGAATAATAAAAAGCAAGGCGCGGAAAATTTCCAACCTAAACATTATTATTTGCCAATTCCAGAAAGTGAAATCAATACCAATACAAAGATTCAGCAAAATCCGTTGTGGAGGTAATTAATCATTATCGATAAAAATTTATTCTCGATTCCACAGTTGAGTGTTAGTTTTTTCCGGTAGGGGAGTAGATGCCTCTGCCGGAATATTTTTTGAAAATTTCTTTTAAACAATAATAAGTATGATTGCAGTACAACGAATGTATAGTATGCGCTTCACTGCGATTTTTTCCACTATGTGCTGCTTGTTTCTAATGTTGTTTTCTTGTAAAAAGGACAGGGAAACAACGAAGGAATTGTCTTCCAAGCTGGTCTTGATATCCAAAATCGATGCAGGGGAATTATTACTTGATGTCAATCAGCATGCGCAAGAGTATATCTTCAACTTTGAGAAGGGAACCGTAAACGTGCCGGCAATGGATATCTTAAAGATGAATACCGATCTTGCCCATTGGCGTACAAACCTTTCCTTTAGCGATGGTTCGGAATTAGTAGTACCTACCAAGGGTACTGCGCTCGATTTTATTGTTGAAAATATTAAACTGGATCCTTCGGGGTATAATCCGTTGGCAGCAATGGTGAACGTCGAGCTGCCCACTTATGGACGTGTGCGGGTAACGGTACATGGTAAACATGGTCCATTAGGGACGATCACCCATCTGTGCCATGAGGAGACGCCTCATCAAAACGTACCTATATTAGGCTTGTATGCCGACTACGATAATGTAGTCGATCTTGCATTTACTGATCGGGAAGGCAATGAACGTGGAAGTACAACTATCCATATCACCACACAGCCTGTAACATTGCAAGATTTTTCCAAATGGAAGATTGTCAAAGGCCAAACAGAGAAAATGGAACCCGGAATCAATTTGGTGAGTTATCCTGGCCAAAGCGAGCTAGATACTTCTTTACCGTATATGATTGATAATGAAGGCGAATTGCGCTGGCTGCTGTTGTTGAAAAAATCACCCGATTTGCAAAAGTTTGCCGGATCGATAGGGCTTAAGCGAACAAAAAAAGGGACTTTTATTTCCGGTGATCAGTCGCAGCAGCGTGTCGTTGAAATTGATATATTTGGAAACCTGGTCAATCAATGGGATCTCGCCAAATTAGGTTACGGATTCCACCATGAAATTACCGAAGCTGCAAATGGGAATTTCCTGATCAATGTAACCAAAGCGAGTGCCCGTTTAAATAATGGAGAACCTCGTATTAATGACTTTATCATCGAATTGAATCCGCAAACAGGCGTGTTGGTCAACGAATGGGATCTCGCAAAACAGCTGGATACGACGCGTTATATCAAGCCTGACGGTGTTACGCCACCAGCATTTTCTCAGAGTCCCAATAATTGGGCACATAACAACTCCATTACAGAAATTGGAGAAGATTTACTGGCTACAGCACGTTATCAGGGGATCTTCAGCTTTAATCATTTGGGAACGACACAATGGATTATATCGCCGCATAAAAATTGGGGAACCAGATATCAGAACTTGTTGTTAAAACCAATTGCCGAAGATGGTACTATGATTACCGATCAGGCAGTAATCAACGGGGATGCTGCGGTTGCTGGTTTTGATTGGCCTTGGGGGCCACATACTCCTGTAGCCCTAAGCAAGGATCGCATCTTAGTTTTTGATAATGGGTATAATCGGCAATGGAAATCCAATTTTGCTCCAGGGGTGAACAGCTATAGCCGGGTCGTGGAATACAAAGTTGACCCGGGGAATAGAACCGTGCAGCAGGTATGGTCTTATGGAAAGGATCGCGGAGCGCAAGGCTTTTCACAGGCCATATCCGGCGTACAATATTTGGGGCAAACCGGACACATTTTATTTTGTCCCGGTATGGGCGTAGCCACTTCTATTGGTTCGGGCGGACGTGTTGTGGAGATTGATCCGAAAACAAAGGAAGTGATATTTGATCTTGAGATCGCCACAGGCAGTGGCACAGCATTTCATCGTGTGACGCGTATGCCACTTTATCCGGAAAACTTGTAAAGTAACTTTTTTGAACTGAACTAAATTTATGGCCGAATCATTTGAACGTCAGCAAGCTTATATTATCGAATCACAACGCTTATTATTAGAAAGAGCCAATGTCGAACTGTCCAATCCTGGAAAAATTGTTAAGCGTTATTTATATCCTGTTGTTACCAAAGAACATATCCCGTTGACCTGGCGTTATGATTTTAATCCCTTGACAAATCCTCTTTTTTTAGAACGGATCGCTTTCAACTCAACAATGAATGCCGGGGCACTCTATTGGCAAGGCAAGTACCTTTTATTTGTTCGAGTTGAAGGAGCTGATCGGAAATCATTTTTCGCAATAGCAGAGAGCGAAAATGGGGTGGATAATTTCCGGTTTTGGGATCAGCCATTGGCTCTTCCGGAATTAGATGATGAGGAAACAAATGTATATGATATCCGTCTAACTGCTCATGAAGACGGTTGGGTGTATGGTATTTTTTGCAGTGAAAAACGCGATATTGCAGCTGCTCCCGGCGACCTTTCCAGTGCTGTTGCTTCAGCAGGAATCATTCGGTCTAAGGACCTCGTGCATTGGGAGCGTTTGCCCAATTTGAAAGCGGGTAGTCAACAGCGGAATGTTGTGCTGCATCCTGAATTTGTACAAGGAAAATACGCGCTATATACACGTCCGCAGGATGACTTTATCCTGGCAAAAAGAGGTGGTGGAATTGGATGGTCATTGATTGATGATATTAAAAATGCTGTTGTTGTTGACGAACAGATTATCAACAAACGTTTTTATCATACGATTAAAGAACTGAAAAATGGGGAAGGCCCCGCCCCTTTAAAAACAGCAAAGGGATGGCTACATCTCGCCCATGGCGTGCGTGGAACAGCTGCAGGCTTACGTTATGTGCTGTATATTTATCTTACCAGTCTGGATGATCCGAGTCAATTGATCGCTGAACCGGCAGGTTATCTAATGGCCCCGGAGGGGGAGGAGCGGATAGGTGATGTCTCCAATGTACTGTTCTCCAACGGATGGATCATGGATGCGAACGGTATAGTTCATATCTACTATGCATCGAGTGATACGCGTATGCATGTTGCCGTATCTTCGGTTGACCGGCTTTTGGATTACTGCTTAAACACGGCATCCGACGGTCTTCGCTCGGCAGCCTCCGTTGACAATGTCCTACAGCTTATTGGCCGAAATGCTTTATATGCGATGGAATCTCGAGCCTATTCCCAAAACGATGTGAAACGGGCCCAATAATAGTTTGAGAAAATGGAACGCCGGTCTTCTATTTTAGATTGCATAGAACGGCTTGTTGTTAGTTATTAAATCGATATTTAGGAATACACAAATGAGAAATTTGATCAAGTTTTATTGGATTATTGCTTTGCTTTTTCTATGTTTTACAGCGAAATCGCAGGTGAATTATCGGATGAAGATAATTTCCTATAATATCTGGAACGGATTTGAACATACGAAGGCAAAGGCAGATAAATTTGTCCATTGGATCGGGCAGCAACAGCCAGATATTGTCGCTTTGGAGGAACTGGTTGATTTTAAAGAAGCCGATGTTCAGCAGCTGGCCGGATCCTATGGACATCAATACAGTATCTTGCTTAAGGAGAAAGGTTATCCTGTAGGGATTACATCCCGCTATCCGATTACGTTGATCAAAGCACAGGTAGATTCGTTTTGGCATGGTATGCTACATGTGAAAATTAAAGATATTGACTTTATAGTCACACATCTCAGTCCCTTTTCCTGGAAGTATCGATTAAAGGAAGCGCAACAGATTGTGGATTATATAAAAAATAATCACCTCAACAACTGTATGATTATGGGCGATCTCAATGCTTATTCTCCATTAGATGCAATTTGGCTGGAACGTAAAGACCACTTGAGGAAAAACTTACTGAATTGGGATCAGGCACATCCGGAATATGGTAATATGCGTGGACAGCGTTTCGATTATAGTGTACTGTCGACTTTTATGGCAGCGGGTTTTGATGATTGTATTGGACGTATGGTATTTCCAGAAAATAAGCGGGTCAGTTTTCCGACAGCAACACTTTATGGCTGGAATTGGGGCGACAGTCGATTAACAGCGGTGGCAGAAAGACTTGATTATATCTTGTTGTCGGAATCGTTGTCACCCTTGGTCAAGGAGGTCGAGGTACATAATGGTCCCGATCTTGAAGGAATATCAGATCATTATCCAGTTTCAGTCGTGATCGGCCAATTGGAGAAATAGAAATATAATTGTAGATTGCGGTTGACCACGAGAAGAATATTCATGGAACTTTCCGTAATAGATATAATTATCATCGTCAGCTATTTGCTGACGATGATTGTCATTGGCCTGATTCTTAAAAAGCGAGCTTCTAAGGATCTCGATTCCTATTTCTTAGGAGGGAAATCCCTTCCTTACTATATGTTGGGTATTTCGGATGCATCGGGGATGTTCGATATTTCGGGCACGATGTGGATGGTTTATCTTGCCTTTGTCTATGGCCTCAAGAGTATGTGGATTCCTTGGTTATGGCCGGTCTTTAATCAGATTTTCCTGATGGTTTACCTGTCGGTATGGTTGCGGCGTTCGAATGTGCTGACAGGTGCTGAATGGATTCGCACCCGTTTTGGACATGGTAAGGGGGCAGATGGGGCTTATACCATCGTGATTTTATATGCCATTGTAGCGGTAATGGGTTTCCTATGTTATGGGTTTATCGGAATCGGTAAATTTATGGAGGTGTTTTTCCCGTGGGAACAGCTGTCGCGCTTTGTTCCATTGAACATTGACCCTATGCATGTTCCCCAGCTTTATGGCATATTTTTCACGGCAATCACGACTTTTTATGTGATGCTTGGCGGTATGCATAGCATTGTTTGGGCGGATATGGTGAAGTTTGGAATTATGATCATATCCGGTATTGCTATTGCCGTGATTGCCATGCGGCAGGTAAGCCCTGAATTATTGGCTGCCAATACGCCTGAGGGATGGGATTCTCCCTTCTTCGGATGGCACCTGGATATGGACTGGAGCAACTTACTCCCTTCCATTATGGACCGAATAGCCGATGATCAATATAACCTGTTTACGGTATTTGTGATGATGATGCTTTTCAAAGGTATTTTTATGAGTATGGCCGGGCCTGCGGCCAACTATGATATGCAAAAGATTCTGGCCTGTAAGTCACCAAAAGAAGCCGCATTAATGAGCGGATCGGTATCTGTTATCTTGCTGATCCCACGTTATCTGATGATCATGGGCTTTACGGTATTGGCGCTTGTCTTCTTTCGGGATGAGTTTAGCGCGATGGGAAGCCATATGGATTTTGAGATCATCTTGCCTAAAGCGATCAGCCGTTTTGGAAAGGTTGGCTTGACCGGTTTACTATTGGCGGGACTTCTTGCTGCTTTTATGTCGTCTTTTGCTTCAACGATAAATGCTGCGCAAGCGTACTTGGTCAATGATGTTCTACTCAAATTTTTTTATCGTTCGGCTTCGCCAAAAAAACAGATTCGTTTGAGTTATATTGTTTCTGTTTCTGTGGTTGTCTGCAGCACGATCATCGGATTATATGTCCAAAACATCAATTCGGTACTGCAATGGATCGTTTCAGCACTCTATGGTGGATATATTGCTGCGAATGTGCTCAAATGGCATTGGTGGCGATTTAACGGGGCAGGATTTTTTTTGGGGATGTTGACCGGTATATTCGGGGCGATTATTTTGCCCCAGTTTTTCCCTCATACTTTGCCGCTTTATTATTTCCCCTTTTTGTTTGTCCTATCGTTGCTGGGCTGTCTGATGGGGACCTGGTTATCCAAACCTACTGAAGACGATGTCCTTGTCGATTTTTATGTCCGCGTTCGCCCATGGGGATTTTGGGGGCCAATCCATCAAAAAGCGTTGGAAAAATATCCTGATCTTAAAAGGAACAGTCATTTTAAGCGCGATCTATTTAATGTAGGTGTGGGAATCATATGGCAGTGCTGTTTGACTTTGATACCCATGTACATTGTCATTCAACAAGGGCAGGGTTTATTGACCAGCATACTGATTTTGGGTATTACCACACTCATTCTTAAAAAGAACTGGTATGATAAGATGTGCCGCGATGAGGCTGAATACGATGCTTTTATGTCAAAATATGGAATGAATAAAACGGATCAAAAATTTGTAAAATAGGAAAGGCGAAGAAAGGAATCATGTAATCGGCCGGCCGTTAATCTAAATATACCATCGTTAGACCGTATCATCTTACCGTGCCGATTACATAGACATGTGTTTGAACTTAGTTGCTCGCTTTAACCGTAAAAGGAATCACATATTGTCCCCACTCTAAAGAGACGGTTCCTTGTGGAGTCGCATTGATCTTAAATTGTTCCTGCGACGTGCTTGCGGTAGTATTGCTGACAGAAACACGTAAGGCATCTTCGTTGGCATCATACTTCGTTCCCCACTGATTCCACACTTTATTGAACATGATCGTCGTTTCATGTTCTCCAGGAATGCTGTATAGACCATATTTTCCGGCAGCTAATTTCTTGCCTTCAACCAATACATCTTTATTGAATTCGATGGTGGTCGCTTCATTTGCACCTGTGCGCCATACAATGCCGATAGGGGCAATATCAACACCGAGCTGGCGGCCTTTTAGTGAAGGGCGGCTGTAATTGATATCGATTGTGACACCGTCAGTAGTGGTTACCTTGGTGTTGTCTGGAGGACTTGGGCGTTTGCTTTTGTCCGTCTGTGCAAAGGTAAGTTGGCCTATTAAGGTCAGAATTGTTAAAATTAGTACTCTCATTTTTCGCATATTATTGATTAAACAATTAAATATAAGATTTTTAAGTGATGGAATTGTTAGTTTTTTTTGAATAATTGGGAATGGCTATCGTGTTCTTATAAACAGAAAAAGCCCGTGATTTGTGCACGAGCTTTTTTCTGTTTATACGCTTTTACTTATACAAGGTATTCAAACAGCGTTTGATCTTTGTTGATTTCAATCACATCAAACTTATACTCTTTCATGCGTTCGATCAAGGTCTCGTAATCCTCAGGTTTGTTGAGCTCGATACCGACTAGGGCAGGACCTCTTTCGCGCTCTGTCTTTTTGATAAATTCAAAACGGGTAATATCATCCTTAGGGCCCAGTACTTCAGAAACGAAGAGTTTTAGTGCACCTGGGCGTTGTGGGAAACGGACGATAAAATAATGTTTGTAGCCTTCGTAAAGTAAAGACAGTTCTTTGATTTCACTCATGCGGTCGATATCGTTGTTTCCACCCGATATGATACAGACGACTTTTTTACCTTTAATCTCCTCCTTGTGAAATTCAAGGGCTGCTACCGATAAGGCACCTGCAGGTTCAACGACGATTGCATCCTTATTGTAAAGTTCTAAGATGCAGGTACAGATCTTTCCTTCTGGAATCGAGCGTGTGTCATCCAGCAATTGTTTTGCGATTTCGAAGGTCGTTGCACCGATTTTTTTTACTGCAGCCCCATCAACAAATTTGTTGATATGCTCGAGTTCGAACGGTGCACCATGTGTCAAAGCGGCTTGCATGGAAGGTGCGCCCTCAGGCTCTACACCATAACATTTGATTGCTTTGTTTTTACTTTTCAGGTAATAACTTGCGCCGGCAGCTAGACCGCCACCGCCGATAGGGATAAATATCGCATCCATATCTGGGAGATCCTGCAATGCTTCAACCGCTACGGTGCCTTGTCCTTCCACAACTTTGAGATCATCAAATGGCGGGATAAAAGTCATGCCATGTTCTTCTGTGTAAGCTAAGGCTGCTTTTTGACAGTCATCAAAGGTATCGCCGGTCAAGATGATTTCGACGTTACCGTTGCCCCACATCTCTGTTTGTGAAATCTTTTGACGTGGTGTCGGGCCGGGCATGAATATCACACCTTTAATATCGAGTTTATTGCAGGAGAAAGCGACACCCTGTGCGTGGTTGCCTGCACTTGCACATACAACACCACGTTGTCTCTCTTGTTCTGTGAGCGAAATAATTTTATTATAGGCACCGCGCAATTTGTAGGAACGTACGACTTGCAGATCTTCTCTTTTGAGATAGACTTCAGCGCCGTATTTTTCGGACAGATGCCGATTATATTGGAGCGGTGTTCTGTTGACCACAGATTTGATGCGGTCAAGCGTTGCTTCTGAGTTGATGTTTAAGGTTGATAGATTCATTGTTAGATGATTGCCTAGTTAAGGTAGTAAATGGATTCTTTCAAAAAATGTGCTTTTGATAAAAAAAGGCTGCATCTGCAGCCTTCCTTTTTTATATCTTTTCCCGGATGAGGCTTTTTAGGTCATCATCACAAATATTTTTCTTTTCGTCGGCTAAAACTAGGAAGCGTTGATAACAATCTGCTAAATCATCTTTTTCTAGATGGAAGCCTAAACGTTCCAAATGATGCTTAAGTGCATGCCTTCCCGAACGGGCCGTTAAGATGATATCAGCTTCAACTAGACCAACATCTTCTGGTCTGATGATCTCATAGTTTTCACGGTGTTTTAAGAAGCCGTCTTGATGTATACCTGAGCTATGCGCAAAGGCATTACGGCCTACGATAGCTTTATTTGGCTGTACAGGCATATTCATCATGTCACTTACCTTGCGGGATAAGTATGTAAACATACGGCTATCAATATTTGATGTTAAGCTTCCGAACGACTGATTGTGCACTTTAAGAATCATGGCCACTTCTTCGAGCGATGTGTTTCCTGCACGTTCACCGATACCGTTGATGGTACATTCTACTTGACGGGCACCATTTTGTATCGCAGCAATAGAATTTGCAGTTGCAAGTCCTAAGTCATTGTGGCAATGTGCCGAAATGATTGCCTGATCGATATTGCGTACATTTTCCTTTAAATACTTGATTTTTGAACCATATTGGTCCGGTAAACAATAACCATTTGTATCAGGAATATTGACCACGGTAGCGCCGGCAGCAATGACAGATTCAACCATTTTGGCTAGAAACTCCAGGTCTGCGCGACCAGCATCTTCCGCATAAAACTCCACATCTTCTACATAAGATTTGGCATGTTTTACAGCAGCAACGGCACGTTCTAAGATTTCTTCTCTGGTGCTGTTGAACTTATATTTGATATGCATGTCCGAAGAGCCGATACCAGTGTGGATACGTGGGCGTTTGGCATATTTTAAGGCTTCAGCAGCGACATCAATATCATTTTGATTAGCACGGGTCAACGCACATATGATGACATCGTTTACCGCTTTGGATAATTCTACAACAGATTGAAAATCACCAGGGCTTGATACTGGAAAACCGGCCTCGATGATATCTACCCCCAGTTTTTCCAGGTCTTTGGCAATCTCAATTTTTTCCGGAGTGGTTAATTGGCAGCCTGGTACCTGTTCGCCATCACGTAATGTGGTGTCGAAAATGTAAAGATGATTAGGATCGTGTAACATAATTTCTTAATTCAAAAAGATTTACAAATTAAAAAGGGTATACTATTTAATAAACTCCAATACTTTTTCACCCATTTCCTGAGTTCCTAAGATTTTTGAAGCTTCTGTGCTACTATTGGCAATATCACCGGTTCTCCAGCCCGCTTTTAATGTTTCAGCTACAGCATTTGTAACGGCTTTTGCTTCTTCTTGAAGACCAAAGCTAATATCAAGCATAAGTGCTGCGGATAAAATTGAAGCAAGTGGATTGGCTTTATTTTGGCCAGCGATATCGTGAGCGGAACCATGGATTGGTTCGAAGAAGCCTGTGCCATCCCCTACAGATGCAGATGCCAACATACCCATTGAGCCTGCGATCTGTGATGCTTCGTCGGTTAGGATATCTCCAAAAAGGTTGGCTGTTAATACGACATCGAATTTTTTCGGATTTTTAACCAATTGCATGGCCGCATTATCGATAAACATGTGCTCGGTTTCAACATCCGGATATTCTTTTGCGATTTCCTGGACAACTTCTCTCCACAGGCGGGATGTTTCCAATACATTGGCTTTATCAACAGAGCATAGTCTTTTGTTACGCGTGCGTGCTGCATCATAAGCTTTACGTGCGATACGCTCAACCTCGTAACGGTGATAATTCATCAAGTCTGAAGCAAAGGTATTATCCTCATTGCGATTTTTCTCACCAAAATAGACGTCTCCTGTCAATTCGCGGAAGAAAAGAATATCTGTTCCTTGAAGAATTTCAGGCTTTAAGCTCGAAGCATCCAATAATTCATCAAACAATAAAATTGGACGAAGATTGGCATAAAGACCCAACTCCTTACGAATTTTCAACAAGCCTTGTTCAGGTCTTACTTTCGCCGAAGGATCATTATCATACTTGATATGGCCAATGGCACCAAAAAGGATCGCATCAGAAGCTTTCGCTTTTGCCAATGTTTCATCAGGAAGTGGGTTGCCTGTAGCTTCGATCGCCGTATGGCCCATAATAGCTTCATCGAAGCTAAACTCATGTCCATAATTCTCACCGATTCTTTCTAAAACCTTTTTACCCCAAGTCGTTACTTCTTGGCCGATGCCATCTCCAGGTATGATTAAAATATTTTTCTTCATTGTATTTTTAGTATTGAGCTATCTGCTATGTATATGGAAACTTTGGACTATACGTCTTAGACCTATTTCATTGTCTCTATTTTTAACGTTTAATTTCTCGTGTTTCTGCCGACATCTTGATGCTCTTTTTATTTTTTAGTTCTTATTTTCAAATTTTATTGAGGTTTTCCACATTTTTTATGTTGATAACGCTTCATTTTTGTGGATAACTTCAGTTACTGCCTTTACTTCTCCCTTTTCCAGCACAATTTTATTGTCAATACAAGTTGGCAACTGGGTTTGGAAGTGGCCTACATAGATGAGGGTTTGGCCGCTTTTACTGAGGTCATCTATGACGTCATTGAAATACTGGGTTTGCTCTTTGTCCAGACCTTGACAGGGTTCGTCCAAAATCAGCAATTCAGGATGTTTCACAATCGTGCGGGCCAATAAAACCAAACGTTGTTGGCCTAAAGGTAAAGATCCCAATGTTTTGTGTTTAACCTCCTTGAGATCAAAAAAATGAAGAATTTGCTCCAGTTTTTGCTGTTGTTCAAATCCTAAACGTTGGTACAGGCTCATGGAATCAAAGAATCCCGAAGCGATAGTCTGACCAACGTTGGCATTCATATCGTAATACCAATGCAATTCCGGAGATATGATCCCCAAGTGTTCTTTGATGTCCCAGATACTTTCTCCAGATCCTCTTTTTTTACCAAAAAGATGGATATCATTGGCATAAGCCTGTGGATGGTCTCCGTTAATGAGACTAAGCAAAGTTGATTTTCCAGATCCATTGTGACCTTGCAATAACCATTTTTCGCCTGCTTTAACTTCCCAATCAATATTTTTTAAAACCTGTTTTTCGCCATAAGAGATATTGATCTTGTTCATTTTTACCATAACCTGAGAAGATACTTCTGGGGCCCGTTGCAGAAAATAAGGCAAAGCCTTTCGGGTACGGGGCAATCCTCTGGATAGTTCTTCGCTACTTTGGCGAATAACTATCTGACCATCCTGAATCTCCGCAAAACGATTGATGCAGTTGGGCTGTTCGTCATCATTACTAATGAGCAACAACGAAACGCCTTGATCGGCGAGCTGATCAAAGATCTGATTGAGATCTTTTCGGGATTGTGCATCCAAACCGGTATAAGGTTGGTCGATGATGAGTACCTGAGGTTGAAGCCAGAGGGCTTTGATCAATTGGAGCCTTTTGTGTTCGCCACTGGAAAGTTCGATCAATTGTTGGTCTTTGAAGTTTTCAAATCCAAAAATTGTCAAATAGGAACGTACGTTGTCAAAAGAGAGCTGTTCTTCCTGTGCGAAATGTTTTAATTCGGCAAAGACAGTTAACGTGTCGTTTTTTGCGAATTTGTTGTAGCGCTGTTGATAGTAGAAGTTACGATCTCCTTCGAGGTTTGTAAACTGAAACCAATTGGAAACGTAATGAATTTTGGCTGGAAGTGGGCTATTGGGATCAAGGTGAAATGCAATCGTACCTTCATATTTCAATTGTCCAGCGATGGCTTTTGCAAGTGTTGTTTTTCCGGTGCCACTAGGACCGCCTAAGATCCACTGTTCACCAGGAAAAATTTGCCAATTTAAACCCTGCAGTACGGTATCTTTACCGTACTGAATAGTTAAATTGGCAATATGGACGACAGGATCTACCATTGTCTGTTCGCTTCAAATGATTCGATTGAATCTTTTTGATTAAGGATAAAATCGATGTCATCGTATCCATTGATCAAGCATGATTTTTTGTATGGATTGATTTCAAATTCAAATTGATCACCTGTTTCTGTCAACATGACTGTTTGTTTTTCAAGATCGACGATGATTTCTGTTTTAGGATTTTGGGTTACCAATTCGAAGATTTTTCCTAGAAATTCTTCGGGTACCTGTATTGGCAATACACCATTGTTCAGGGCATTTCCTTTGAAGATATCGGCAAAGAAAGAGCTGATGACTACATCAAAACCGTAATCTTGAATAGCCCAGGCAGCGTGTTCACGGCTCGAGCCGCAACCAAAGTTTTTACCTGCAACCAATATTTTTCCCGAGTAGGTGGGGTTGTTCAATACGAAATCAGTTTTTGGCTGATTGTCTGTATCAAAGCGCCAGTCACGGAATAAATTATCTCCAAAGCCTTCGCGTGTTGTTGCCTTTAGAAAGCGTGCTGGGATAATCTGATCGGTATCAATATTTTCGATAGGCAGAGGGACTACCTGTGAAGTTAAAGTTTCAAATTTTTTCATTTTTTTCTGCTTAGATCAACTCTCTTACATCTGTTACTTTACCTGTTACTGCTGCTGCTGCTGCTGTCAAAGGTGATACCAGCATGGTGCGGGCATTAGGCCCTTGGCGTCCTTCGAAATTTCTATTTGAGGTGGAAACACAATATTTGCCAGCGGGGATCTTATCCTCATTCATACCCAAACATGCCGAACAGCCTGGTTCACGCAGCTGGAATCCTGCTGCTTCAAATATTTTATCCAGTCCTTCTTCTTTGGCTTGTTTCTCTACCTGCTTAGATCCAGGTACAATCCATACCTCAACGTCTTGTGCTTTTTGTTTGCCTTGGACGAACGAAGCTACTTCACGTAAATCTTCGATCCGTGAGTTGGTACAGCTTCCGATGAAAACATAATCAACACGGTTACCTAATACGACAGAATCATCTTTAAAGCCCATATAATCTAATGCTTTCTGATAAGATGGTCTTTCTGATTCCGGTTGTGCGTTAGTTGCAGGGATATGCTCTGCGATACCCATACCCATACCTGGGTTGGTACCATAAGTAATCATTGGAGCAATGTCAGCAGCGTCAAAAGTCAATACTTTATCAAAGATGGCATCTTCGTCAGAATACAATGTTTTCCAGTAGGCAAGAGCCTTATCCCATTCTTCACCTTTCGGTGCGAATTCGCGGCCTTCCACATAGTCAAAAGTGGTTTGATCTGGTGCAATTAAGCCTCCGCGAGCTCCCATCTCTATACTCATGTTACAGATAGTCATACGCGCTTCCATGCTTAATGAGCGGATTGCTGAACCAGCATATTCTATAAAATAACCTGTACCACCGGCAGCAGAAATTTTGGAGATGATATATAGGATGATATCTTTTGCTCCAACACCTTTTTGAAGAGTACCGTTAACTTCGATTTTCATTGTTTTCGGCTTCGACTGCAATAGACATTGTGTGGCGAAGACCTGTTCTACCTGAGAGGTTCCGATACCAAAAGCAATAGCTCCAAAAGCACCATGCGTGGAGGTATGGCTATCGCCACACACCATTGTTTTACCCGGTAAGGTAATACCCAGCTCTGGACCGATAACGTGTACAATTCCCTGGTATGGATGTCCCAAACCATATAATTCAATACCAAATTCAGCACAATTTTTGGTCAGCATATCTACTTGATAGCGCGATAGCTCTTCTTTGATCGGTAAATGTTGGTTGAGTGTCGGTACGTTGTGGTCGGCAGTAGCTACCGTTTGCTTTGGACGAAAAACTGGGATTCCTCTTTTGCGCAAGCCATCAAAAGCTTGAGGTGAAGTAACCTCATGAATCAAGTGGGTATCGATATATATAATATCCGGAAACCCTTCTTCACGTTTGACGACGTGAGCATCCCAAATCTTTTCTACTAATGTTTTTGACATTTTTTATTCTCTCTTATGTTATTTTTATATTAATCAAGGTGATATTGTAAATGTCTCAATATCACCTTGATTTCAATATACTAAATTACGAAATATTCATGATTTTTGGCGCATGTATAATTTCGTATGAACTTTCTAAACAGTTTTGATTGCTTTCATAGCCGTCATCGCTTTACGCAATTTACGGCCAACGATTTCTACGGGGTGATCACGTAAAATTTCATTGATAACAACCAATTGTGCATTGTCAACTGCTGCGTCTCTACCTTCATTGAAGTTCTTGCCTACTAGGTCCGTATCAACAGTTTTCATGAAGTCTGCCAATAATGGTTTACAAGCCTGATCGAACAAATAACAACCGTATTCTGCTGTATCAGAGATAACACGGTTCATTTCGAACAATTTCTTACGTGCGATTGTGTTGGCGATCAATGGTGTTTCGTGCAATGATTCGTAGTATGCTGACTCAGGTTTGATACCTGCTTCAACCATCGTTTCGAATGCCAATTCAACACCTGCACGGATGAAAGCAACCATCAGTGTATAGTTGTCGAAGTACTCTTGTTCGTTGATTTTAACATCACCAGCTGGCGTTTTTTCAAATGCAGTTTCGCCAGTTTCAGCTCTCCATTTCAATAGGTTTGCATCACCGTTTGCCCAGTCTTCCATCATCGTCTTGCTAAAGTGACCTGACATGATATCATCTTGGTGTTTTTGGAATAAAGGACGCATGATATCTTTCAATTCTTCGGAGATCTCAAAAGCTTTCACTTTCGCAGGGTTGCTTAAACGGTCCATCATGCCGCTTACGCCACCATGTTTCAACGCTTCAGTGATAACTTCTACGCCATATTGTACCAATTTGGATGCGTAACCAGCTTCAATTCCTTTTTCGATCATTTTGTCGAAAGATAAAATTGAACCTGTTTGCAACAGTCCACAAAGGATAGTTTGCTCACCCATCAAATCTGATTTTACTTCGGCTACGAATGAAGATTTCAATACACCAGCTTTGTGTCCACCGGTTCCTACACAGTACGCTTTTGCCTCAGCCCAGCCTTTTCCTTGTGGGTCATTCTCCGGGTGGACAGCGATCAACGTAGGCACACCAAAACCACGTAGGTATTCTGCACGTACTTCAGAACCTGGACATTTTGGCGCAACCATGATTACGGTAATATCCTTACGGATTTGCATACCCTCTTCAACGATGTTGAAACCGTGAGAATACGATAATGTAGCTCCTTCTTTCATCAAAGGCATTACCGCGTTGATTACTGAAGTATGTTGTTTATCTGGTGTCAAGTTGATGACCAAATCCGCAGTAGGGATCAATTCTTCGTAAGTTCCTACGTTAAAATTGTTGTCCGTAGCATTTTTCCAAGAATCTCTTTTTTGTTCAATAGCTTCTTTACGTAAAGCATAAGAAACGTCCAGTCCGCTATCTCTTAAGTTTAAACCTTGGTTCAAGCCTTGTGCACCACATCCTACGATTACGATTTTTTTACCTTTTAAAGCATTTACACCATCCGTGAATTCAGTGTTATCCATGAATTCAGCGTGACTTAATTGTTCTAACTGCTCTCTAAGCGGTAAGGTGTTGAAATAATTTGCCATTGTTTTACTTTCTTTCTGTTATTGGTTGTTGATTATTTATTTTAATTCTTGTACTAATCTGCGTTGCGCCATGGCGTAACCGAAATGAACGTTGTCGTGTCCTGATGTCAGGGCTATGACCTCTTCGATCGTGTGCATCGGATAACCGTAGGTCGCTGTTGAAAAAGAAGTGATTTCTTTGAAAATACCACTTTCATAATCTGCGGCAATTTGCTCGATACTGCGTATAGCGATTTCTTTCAATTCATCAATCTCTGCTTGTTCAACAAAACGAGTTGGTTTGGTATCCTTCTTATAGTCTTCGTTGTATTTTACCCAAGTGGTGTCTGCCTTGATGCCGGTACGCACATAGACTAGAGTCTGTGTGCTGACGACAATATGCGCAAAGTTCCAGATGATATTGTTGTTAAAACCTACTGGAATCTGGTTGAGCTGCTCCACGGAAAGACCGTCAATTAATTCAATGAATTTTTGACGTGACTTTAAGATAAATTTAAATGTCTCTTGCATAATACCATTAAAGATTACATCGTAAATACATCATCTCGTTTGTCGAGATATTCGTTCTCCACAATTTCCATCGATGGTTCCTTGGCTTCAAACTGAACCAATTTGGAATGGAAACCTGCACTATCTTTAATGATGGCGATACGTGCGCCACGGACAAATTCGATCAAACCGTACTTTGTTAGTTCCTCGGTCAATTTATCAATTTCTTCGCGATGGCCAGCAGTTTCGAACACGATATAATCGTTACGGATAACCACTACATTGGCACCATATTGACGTAAAAGGCGTTCGACATATACTTTCTCATTGACCACATCTGCAGGAACTTTGTATAAGGCCTGTTCTTGCCAAATGACCTCGTCATTGGTATTGTAGTAAGCTTTGAGGATGTCAATCTGTTTTTCCAATTGACGACAAAGCTTCCGCAACACATCCTCAGCCTCCGTAATGACGATGGTAAAGCGATGAATCCCTTCTACTTCAGAAGGGGAGGTATTCAAGCTTTCAATATTAATTTTTCTTCTTGAAAATATTGTTGAGATCCGACCGATAAGACCGATAGAATTCTCTGTATATAGGGTGATGGTATATTCTTGTTTTTCCATTTTAAATTCTACTTTAAACGTATCTCAGATACTGATGTTCCTTGGGCAACCATTGGGAATACATTGTTTTCCTTACCGACCATAACCTCCAACAGGTACGCACCATCATGCTCAAGCATGGTTTGTAGTGCATTGCGAAGATCTTTTCTTTCTGAGATCTTCTGTCCATCGATATAATAGCCCTTGGCAACGGCAACGAAGTCTGGACTGGTAATGTTCACGAAAGAATACCGTCTGTCGTGGAACAATTGCTGCCATTGGCGTACCATGCCTAAGAATTCATTGTTAAGGATCATGATTTTGACCTTGGCGCCAAATTGCATAATCGTTCCCAGTTCCTGGATAGTCATTTGTATACCACCGTCACCGATAATGGCTACGACAGTTTTCTCCGGCGCACCATACCAGGCACCAATAGCTGCTGGAAGACCGAATCCCATCGTTCCTAAACCTCCTGAGGTTACATTCGATTTGCTGTTATTGAATTTTGCATAACGGCAAGATACCATTTGGTGCTGACCTACATCTGTTGTAATGATTGCATTACCGCCCGTCAATTCATTCAGTACATTGATGACCTCACCCATGGTCATGATATCCGTTTGTGGATGAAGCTCATTTTGGATGACTTCCTTGATTTCTTCTTTTTCAAGTTCGCGGAACTGTGCTAACCAAGCAGAATGATCCGTTGCATTTACCAATTCGGTAAGCATTGGAAGCGATTCTTTACAGTCGCCCCATACAGGTACGGTCGTCTGTACATTTTTATCGATCTCCGCCGGATCGATATCCAAGTGGATCACTTTCGCCTGTTTGGCATATTTGTCCAATCGGCCAGTTACACGGTCATCAAAACGCATACCTATCGCGATTAAAACATCACATTCATTGGTCATAACGTTCGGTGCGTAATTACCATGCATGCCCAGCATACCTACGTGGAGTTTATGATCCGTTGGAAGCGCACTTAAGCCCATTACAGTTGCTGCGGAAGGAATTCCGGTTTTCTCGATAAAGGCTTTGAATTCTTCTTCGGCTTTTCCCAAGATGATACCTTGTCCAAAAAGAACAAATGGTTTTTTTGCATTATTGATCAATGCTGCCGCTTGTTCGACATATTCTTTACGAACTTGTGGCGCAGGTCTGTAGCTGCGTACATGGTTACATTTTTCGTAACCAAAGTAATCGAATAATTGCAATTGTGCATTTTTGGTGATATCGATCAATACAGGTCCCGGACGGCCTGTGCTGGCGATATAGAATGCTTTTGCGAGTGCAGCTGGAATTTCAGTTGCGTCGGTGACTTGGTAGTTCCATTTTGTGACGGGTGCTGTGATATTGATAACATCTGTTTCCTGAAATGCATCTGTTCCCAATAGTGAAGCAAAGACCTGTCCTGTGACACAGACGATAGGGTTACTGTCAATCATGGCATCAGCCAGACCAGTAACTAGGTTTGTTGCTCCAGGACCACTTGTCGCAAAGACGACGCCTGTACGACCTGAAGTTCTTGCATAACCTTGCGCCGCGTGGATTCCACCTTGTTCATGGCGCACTAAAATATGCTTCAGACGATCCGTATAGTCATAAAGGGCATCATAGATTGGCATAATTGCGCCTCCGGGATAACCAAATACGGTATCAACTCCTTCGCTCAATAAGGCCTCCAATACAGCTTTCGATCCCGAAATTTGTGTCGGAGTTTTCTGCGCTGTAGCGGCCTTATTTTCTGTTATTTCCAGTGTACTCATTACGTTGATTTTTTTATTGTTGATTATTCAGTCTTTTTAGTATTTAGATATTAGATCTGAGACATTAAGCCTCGCTTGTTTAGGTCTCTATTTGCTTAATGTCTCTGTTTTTTATTTTCTATTGATCCGTTACACAGCCTTCTGAGGCATCGGCAACAGTTTTAGCGTATTTGTATAAAACTCCTTTGTTAACTTTTAATGCCGGTTGTACCCAAGCTGCACGGCGTTGTGCGATCTCTTCGTCAGAAAGAAGCACATTGATGCTGTTATTGACGGCATCGATCTCGATAATATCATCATCATTTACAAGACCGATCAATCCGCCTTTGTAAGATTCTGGCGTAATGTGTCCTACGACGAAACCATGGGTTCCACCCGAGAAACGGCCATCAGTAATTAAAGCGACAGATTTACCTAGGCCTGCGCCGATAATCAATGATGTGGGTTTAAGCATTTCTGGCATTCCAGGTGCCCCTACAGGGCCTTCATTTTTGATGACAACAACATCTCCGGGTTTGATTCTACCGGAGGCAATACCAGCCACTAAATCATGCTCTCCATCGAATACGCGTGCAGGACCTGTGAATTTTTCTCCTTCTTTACCAGAGATCTTGGCAACAGAACCTTTCTCTGCTAGGTTCCCGTAAAGAATCTGTAAGTGTCCTGTAGCTTTGATTGGATCGCTCAATGGCTTGATGATCGGTTGGTCGTATTCCATGATCGACTTCACATCGGCTAAGTTTTCGGCAACTGTTTTTCCGGTTACAGTGATACAATCGCCATGGAGTAAACCTTCATTTAAAAGATATTTCATGACAGCCGGAGTTCCACCAAATTGCTGAAGATCTTGCATTAAATATTTGCCGGATGGTTTAAAGTCGGCCAATACAGGCGTTTCGTCGCTCATACGTTGAAAGTCGTCTTGCGTGATATCTACACCGACAGCTTTACCGATCGCAATGAAGTGAAGTACAGCATTGGTACTACCACCCAAGATAACAATGGTACGTAGCGCATTTTCAAATGCTTTACGTGTCATGATATCAGATGGTTTGATATCTTTCTCAAGAAGAGTACGGATATGCTTCCCTGCTTCTAAACATTCATTTTTCTTTTCTTCGGAGATCGCTGGGTTAGAAGATGAGTAAGGAAGACTCATTCCCAAAGCTTCGATGGCAGAAGCCATGGTGTTGGCTGTATACATACCGCCACACGCGCCAGCACCCGGACAGGTATGTTTGATAATGCCTTCATAGTCTTCGTCAGAAAGGTTTCCGCAGATGCGTTGTCCCAATGCCTCAAAAGCAGAAACAATGTTTAATTCTTCACCTTTGTAATGCCCCGGAGCAATAGTTCCACCGTATACCATTAAAGAAGGACGGTCCAAACGGGCCATTGCCATGATGGCGCCGGGCATGTTTTTGTCGCATCCAGGAATAGAAATCAAACCATCATAATATTGACCGCCACAGATTGTTTCGATACTGTCAGCGATCACATCACGACTTACCAATGAATAACGCATCCCGTCTGTACCATTGCTCATACCGTCACTGACGCCAATGGTTCCAAAGGTCAAACCCACTAAATCATTGTTCCAAACGCCCTTTTTGACGATTTGTGCCAAATCATTTAAGTGCATATTACACGTATTACCATCATATCCCATGCTGGCAATACCGACCTGTGCTTTCTCCATGTCGGCATCCGTAAGACCGATACCGTAAAGCATTGCTTTTGCAGCAGGTTGCGTTTCGTCTTGTGTAAATGTACGGCTGTATTTGTTCATTGTGTTTTCGCCGTTAGATGATGACTTCATAATTTTCGTTCTCTAATACTAAATTTTTATATCTTCTTTGGATTGATGCACCGATGCTATGTTCCCACGCTTCTTTATAGATGACATCATCGACTTGTTTGATTCCAATTATTTCTGCGGCAGTCCCACATAGGAACGCGCTATCTGCAGTATAAATATCTTCTACAGTCAGTTGCTTTTCAACGACTTCGAAATTCAATTTTTTGCAGATGTTTTTTACGGTCTGGCGTGTAATGCCCGGGAAGATATTCTTCGTGGGCGGCGTATAGATTTTGAAATCCTTTTCGATGAAAATATTTTCACTGGACGCTTGGGCAACGTAACCTTCATGGTCGAGCATTAATGCTTCGTCATAACCTTTTCTGATTGCTTCTGTTGTAGCAAGAATAGAGTTAACGTACTGCCCAGAGATCTTCGAATCAATTTTAAACGACTTTGGATTAGGTCTTTTGATGTCGGAAATACATACGCGTAATAAGTTTTGGCCAAGATATGGGCCCCATTCCCAAGCGGCAATCATGATGTTTGCTTCGGTTGATGAGGTGAGGTGCATATTTGAACCGGTCAATACCAATGGACGTATGTATGCTTCTCTTAGGTTGTTGATGGCCAAGAGCTCATAACAAGTGTCGATTAGCTCCCGGTTACTCCAGCGATAGGGGATATTAACCGCTTCACATGATTTCTTTAAGCGATCGAAATGCTTGTCTGCTTTAAAAATACGAGGACCATTGTGGGTGTTGTACGCGCGTAAACCATCGAATACAGCATATCCATAATGCAGCGATTGTGCAAAGGGATCCAATGCAACCTCTGAAGCTTTTTGGAAAGCTCCATCCAAATAAATCAATGTGTTTTTGTCGTAATATTTCATAACCCAAAATTTACCTTAGTATAATAGTTCCCTTTGTTCTGGTTTTGGTGGTAAATCATGCTATCTCAAGCTTCTATAAAAACTTTCGATTTTCATTTCCTCAAGGTAGCAGGAATTACAATAATTGGCAATAGGTAAAGTGCTAATTTTGCATTTAGAATAAAATTTTATTATTTACT
>JALAGS010000182.1 GCA_022712315.1 Sphingobacterium sp.
ATCACATAGACAGCCATTTTTCAATAATTGTAACAATATTAGATAAATTTTAAAAATTCCACACCTAAATTGCTTGTATCATTTTTAAAGTTTAATTACATTTGCTTCAAGGATGCAAGGAAAATTCCATCAATATTTGTTCGGCGTATTGTGCGCAATACTTGTCAGTTTTGGCTGGTACTGCGCTTCAACACCAAATAATTATAATCCGTCCTATAGTCTTCATGCGGTTAAGCACTTCGATAGACAGGTAAAAAGTGGGTATGATGAAATCGAGGTCATTCGTAAGGGTAAACGTCATCCACATGAAAAACTAAGGGCTTATTTTTCAGAAAATGATAATGAAAATGATGACGCTGGAAGCGATTCCAATAGCCCGAATTTATTCGCACTAAGCGGAAATGATTTTGGAAATCTAATTTCCTACATCCATCCCGAATTTCACAATACGCGCACAGCTATTTCGCTTGCGAATTCCAACCAACTTACTTCACGAAAAAACGCACTCTATATCCATTACAGTGTCTTCAGGCTGTGATTTTTAACTAATTTTTTAAAAAAACATCAAAAATAGCTTTCAAAGCTTTTGAAAGCTAGTCACACTATTGTTCAATTTTTCGAAAAAATTATTTAAAAAACGATTATCATGGTCATGAAAAGCTTCATGTATATAAGCCTGTGCCTTATTATTCTATCTACGAGCTGCCAGTCAGAGAAAAATGACAAAAAAGAAGCCGCAGTTTTTAACGTTACTTCCCCCTTAGTCAAAGATACATTGGTCAACAAAGACTATGTTGCGCAGATCCGTTCAATCAATCATATTGAATTACGTGCACAAGAAAAAGGGTACATTCAATCTATATTTGTCGATGAGGGGCAATTTGTTCAAAAAGGACAACCTTTATTTAAAATAATGCCCAACCTTTATGAATCTGATGTTAACCGGGCAAAAGCCGAGGTCAAATATGCAGAGATCGAATACCAAAACACCAAAAATCTTTCAGAAAAGGATATTGTAGCTCCTCAGGAAACTGAAATGGCGAAAGCAAAATATGAAAAAGCCAAAGCAGAACTTGCATCCATGAATACACACCTCAGATTTACCGATATCGTGGCACCATTTTCAGGTATCGTCGGTAAACTGCATGTCCGTAAAGGTAGTCTTGTTGATGAAGGTGAATTGATTACTGAACTTTCCGATAATAGCAAAATGTGGGTTTACTTCAATGTACCAGAGGCAGAATATCTCAATCAGATGGAAGCCAAAAAAGACAACAGTCCAATGCACGTTCGATTAAATATGGCTAATGGGAAGGAATTTAATCAAGACGGTATTGTTGAAACAATTGAATCAGACTTCAATAACGAAACTGGGAATATTGCCTATAGAGCGACATTTCCGAACCCAAAAGGATTGCTTCGCTATGGAGAAACAGGAAATATTGTTATTACATCGCCCTATACCAATGCCCTTATGATACCACAGAAGGCCACATTTGAGGAGCTGGAAAAGAAATATGTATATGTCATCACAAAAGATAATAAAGTAAAAGCAAGAGAAATAAAAGTTGCTGCCGAGCTGCCACACATCTATGTTGTTTCTTCGGGGTTGAATAAAGACGAAAAAATTCTGCTGAATGGACTTCGTATGGTACAAGAAAACCAGACAATCGAATCAAAGTACCAAACTCCCGAAAAAGTAATGTCAAATCTAGATCTGTATGCAGAGTAATTAAAAAGCAACGTTATGTTTAAAAAAGTAATACATCGACCGGTATTTGCTATTGTCATATCGGTTGTCATCCTATTTATCGGCGGCCTAGCGATAAAACAGCTTCCGACCGAACAATTTCCAAAAATTGCACCAACGACTGTTGCAGTTTCCATTGCCTATCCGGGGGCAAGTGCTGACGTGCTCGTCAAATCCTCCCTAATTACGTTAGAAAATGCGATCAATGGCGTCCAGGGCATGCGCTATATAGCGACAGATGCAACCAGTGCCGGTGAGGCAACCGTCAACGTTATCTTTGATCCCGGAACTGACCCCAACGATGCCGTCGTACTGGTGAAGACCAGAGTAGATCAGGTTATGCCCCTCTTACCCGAGCTCGTACAAAAAGAAGGGGTCGTTGTAAATCCCATTCAGCCCAGTATGCTGATGTATGTCAACCTTTACAGCACCAATAAAAGCATGGATGAGAAGTTTCTGTACAATTATGCTACAGTAAACATCATTCCCGAAATCAATCGTATCCATGGAATCGCCAAATCGCAAATCCTAGGTAGCCGGAGATATGCCATGCGCGTCTGGCTGAATCCTGACCGCATGCGTGCATACAGCCTATCTGTTGATGAAGTGATGAAAGCGATAAGCGAGCAGAGCATTATCGGCCGGCCTGGACGTTTGGGACAGAGTTCAGGTATCGCCGCACAATCACTTGAATATGTGCTAACCTATAAAGGGCAATATAACAAACCAGAGGAGTACGAAAACATCATCATCCGCGCAAATGCTGATGGAGAAAACATTAAGCTGAAAGACGTTGCCAAAATCGAACTGGGCAGTGAGTTTTTTGATATATACTCCAACTTGGACGGACACCCTTCGGCATCTATTGTCTTAAAACAAAACTACGGCAGTAATGCAAATGACGTCATCAAAGATGTAAAAGCAAAACTAGCTGAAATGAAAGGCAACTTCCCTCCCGGCATAGACTACAAAATCAGCTATGACGTATCCCAATTCTTGGATGCATCAATCGAACAGGTGATGCACACCTTACGGGATGCCTTTATCCTGGTTGCCATTGTCGTTTTTATTTTCCTTGGCGACTGGCGTTCAACATTAATCCCCATCATTGCCGTTCCCGTATCCCTAATCGGTACATTCTTTGTCATCCAATGGTTCGGTATGTCGATCAACCTGGTCACACTCTTTGCATTGGTCCTCGCTATCGGGATTGTGGTAGACAATGCCATTGTCGTGATTGAAGCCGTACATGCTAAGATGGAAGAAAGTGCAATATCCCCCTATAACGCAGTGAAGGAAGTAATGGCCGAAATTGCGGGCGCTATTATCGCTATTACCGCGGTTATGGTGGCTGTATTTATCCCTATTTCCTTTATGACGGGACCCGTTGGAACATTTTATCGTCAATTTTCGATTACCATGGCGAGTTCCATTGTAATTTCTGCTATAGTAGCACTTACGCTCACGCCCGTGCTTGCAGCAATGTTACTTAAGAACAACCATGGAAAAGCCAAAAAATCAACTATATTCACCAGATCACTCGATCTTTTTAACAACACTTTCGATAAGATAACAGGTAAATATGCCAGCTTCCTTCGAAAAATCGCGAGCCGTAGAGTGATCACATGGAGCATCTTAATAGCTTTCTGTGCGGGGATTTTCGTGATCAACAAAACACTTCCGGGAGGTTTCATTCCAAGTGAAGACCAGGGAACAATATATGCCATCATCCAGACTCCTCCGGGATCCACCTTGGAACAGACCAATAAACTTTCTCGGGAACTTCAGAAGATCTGTCAGGGCGTAGATGGTGTGGAATCTGTCTCTTCGTTGGCTGGCTATGAAATCATGACCGAAGGCCGGGGTTCAAATGCAGGAACATGTCTTATCAACCTAAAGACCTGGGGCGAACGGGAGCACTCTGTTAAAGAAATCATGGAAGAACTTGAAGAAAAATCAAAAAACCTAGGTGCTACGGTTGAGTTCTTTGAACCACCTGCTGTTCCCGGATTTGGATCCTCTGGTGGTTTCTCCATGCGCTTGTTGGACCTCAATAGAACGACGGACTACCAGGACTTTGATAAAGTCAATAAAGCCTTTATTGCTAATCTCAAGAAACGCAAGGAACTAACCGGAGTCTTCACCTTCTTCGCGGCCAATTACCCGCAATATGAATTGGTATTTGACAATAACGCTGCTATGCAAAAAGGAGTTTCCATTGGCAAAGCGATGGACAACCTCAATATCCTCATCGGCAGTACTTACGAACAAGGCTTCATCCGCTTTGGGCAGTTCTTTAAGGTATATGTACAATCATCGCCTGAATTTAGAAGATTGCCTTCCGATATCATGAATCTCTATGTCAAAAACGACCACGATCAGATGGTTCCTTATTCGGCCTTTATGAGTTTGAAAAAAACACAGGGACCAAATGAGATTACACGCTACAACATGTATAACTCGGCTGCCATCCGTGGTCTTCCGGCAAATGGTTATACAACAGCAGATGCCATTCAAGCGATCAATGAAACAGCGCTCAAAACCTTACCGCATGGCTATAAAGTCGCATGGGAAGGTCTTTCTTATGATGAGGCTCAACGCGGGAATGAAGCCATTTACGTTTTCTTGGTCGTATTGGTATTCGTATATCTCGTGCTCGCTGCACAATACGAAAGTTTTATCATTCCATTTGCCGTACTTCTCTCGCTACCTGTCGGTGTATTCGGATCATTTTTCTTATTAAAAGCAATGGGCCTTGAAAATGACATCTATGCACAGGTAGGTTTGATTATGATTATTGGCTTACTTGGTAAAAATGCGGTGCTTATTGTAGAATTTGCGGTTAAGCGGCGCCAGGCTGGAGATAGCATATTAGAGGCCGCAATAGAGGGCTCACGGGCTCGTTTCAGACCGATTTTGATGACTTCCTTTGCCTTTATAGCGGGACTTGTACCCCTCGTTTTTGCTAGCGGTGCAGGTGCGATCGGAAACCATACCATAGGTGCCTCTGCTTTGGGCGGTATGCTGGTCGGAACAATTTTTGGCGTTATCGTCATTCCGGGACTCTATTACATTTTTGCAAAATTGGCCGATGGAAGAAAAATGATCCAGGCCGAAGACGACTCACCTTTAAGCGAAGACATGATACATTATGAATAAGAATAGATTATATCACTATACAGGTTTCGCACTTTTCTTACTTAGTTTGGCATCCTGCAAACCCTTAGAAATAAAACAGCGTACTGAAAATAGAACCGTACCCGAAAAATATGGCTATGCTGACAGCGACACAGCAAATACAGGAAAAATAAAATGGAACAGCTATTTCAATGATCCTAACTTACAGACATTGATAGGACAGGCCTTGGCCAATAATCAGGAGCTTCATATTATCCTTCAAGAAATTGAAATTGCCAAAAATGAGGTCAATGCCAAGAAAGGTGAATATCTACCTTCCGTAGGTGTAAAAGTTGGTGCCAGTGTCGACAAAGTGAGCCGTTACACCAATATTGGAGCGATGGAAAAGAATACTGAAATCGAACCCGGACGGGAGATGCCTGAACCACTATTTGATTTTGGCGTTGGTGTCCAGGCACAATGGGAAACAGATATCTGGGGTAAACTGCACAACGCCACTAAGGCACAATTGCAGCGGTATTTAGCCAGCGTGGAAGGTAAAAATTTCATGGTAACACACCTGATCTCCGAAATCGCAGATTCTTATTATGAACTACTGGCCCTCGATAATGAACTGCTGGTCATCAATGAAAATGTAAAGATCCAAAATGACGCCTTGGTAGTTGTGAATGACCTGAAAAAAAATGCTCGTTCCAATAAGCTAGCAGTCAAAAGATTCGAAGCGCAGATTTTGAAAACACAAGGTATGCAATATGATATTAAGCAGAAAATCACGGAGACAGAAAATAAAATCAATTACCTCGTAGGTAGGTTCCCGCAGCCGGTTCAAAGAGACCAAGCCTCCTTTGACAAGCTTGTTCCTCAAACCGTCTACACAGGTATTCCCTCGGAGCTATTAGAAAACAGACCCGATATTAAACAGGCGGAGTATGAACTCGCAGCTTCCAAGCTGGATATAAAATCGGCTAAGGCCCGCTTTTACCCCTCACTAGATATTGCTGCTGGTGTAGGGTTTCAAGCCTTTGATCCAACTTACCTCATTAAGCCGGAATCATTTCTGTCTTCGCTCGTTGGAGAACTCACTGCACCCCTGATCAATAAACGAGCAATCAAAGCGGCTTATTATAACGCCAACGCACGACAAGTACAAGCTGTCTACAATTATGAGCAAACGATACTGGGGGCATATATAGAAGTGGCAAACCAGCTCTCCAAAATTAAAAATCTGGAAAATGGTCTGGATATTAAGACCAAAGAGGTGGATGCATTAAATGAATCTATTGGTATTTCTAATGATCTATTTAAATATGCACGTGCCGACTATATGGAAGTGTTGTTAACGCAACGTGATGCATTGGAGTCCAAATTTGAGCTTGTTGAAAAGAAAGTCAACCAGCTCAAAGCAAGTGTAGCGATATACCGATCGCTAGGCGGTGGATGGGACCATCAGTAATACGCTTTTAATTTTAGTTTTTATATGTTGGGGACTTATCATGTGATAAGTCCCTTTTTATTTTAACAATATAATTATTCCACCACAATCTCTTTAATTTTCTCATTTCCATAGAATATTGGAAAATACATCAATTCAGCTTTTGCTGGATTGACCGTATAGGTTCCTGTAAATCGAGGTAAGAGTTCTATTTCAAAGGTATGCGTACCTTTTCCTAATTTATTGCAGAAAATGACAACACGATCTTTGAAATGTTCACGGTGTGCCTCCATCCTAAAGTATCCATTTGATTTGCTCTCATAAGAACAGCCTGCCGGGATAGGGACTTCTATCTGTACGTACTCAGCTTCACCAGTCAATGTTACCGCTGCTTCAAGTTTTACTGGTTTCCCTTCTTTCAGTGTTGCTGCTGTAGCTCCATTCTCTTTGAATCGAGTTTCAACGACAAGTCCCTTTTCTTTTTCCACAGCTGGATTGGGATTCCAAAAATTTTGATAAGCCGTCACAAAAGCTGGCCCCGTCCCTTCTTTCCTTACCTTAATTTGTTCATAGGACGTAAAAGTCTGTGTGTATGGAAATTTAGTAATCCGTTTGCCATTGATGACCATCACAGGTTGCTGGAAAGATTCTCCAGCTTTCAACAAATCGGGTAAAATACGCCGTATAATACGGGAAGATTCATAAATGTTGCTCCAACGATTGTTTTGACGCTGCGCAAAGAAGTAATTGCGAATGTTCTCCAGATCCGCTTCATGTCCTCCGATTGATTTTAGAACACTATAACCCAGTAATGTATTTTCTGTATTCGTTTCTGTAGGACGTGCAAATAACACTCCTTTTTCTGCGATCACACCCGAGGTCCAATACAATCCGCCTAAAATTGTTTTTGAAGCATATTTCAGCACGCTGTCAGCAGCATGTACATCAGCAATTCCAAGTTTAGAAATCAAAAGATACCGCAGCAATTTATCCTTAGTAGATTTGCTCTTCAGCTTGACATCAATTTCATTGAAATAATGCCTATAATCGGCCTTCGGATCCAAACGGTTTAAGAAAACAAGGGAGCCAAACAGATTCTCTTTAGCCGTTTGAAGTTTATCTTTATCCAACAGAAGATCTAAAGAAGCAAGGCTATTTTTTAATAATGCCTGTTCACGTTCGGTATAGTATGCTTTATCGAGCACCACTTGATAGCCTGCCTCTTCGGCATCAAGCAGTACGCTTATAACATAGTTACTAATCCACGACACCGTTTCACTCTTATCCCACCATCCCCAGCCTTGGGCAGTATTTTTGTTCTTTTGAAGTTCTTTTAGGAGACTGATGATCTTTTTATCTTCTTCAAAAGGTTTCCCAACTAATTTGGCCAACTCTTTCTTTGAAAGGAGGGCACTCAATTTAGAAGCCATCTGTTCATTACAGAGATATTTATAACGATCGATGGATTCTATTTCACGTTGTAAAAATTCGAGTGAACTTGCTTCAGCATGCACCGTAATTTCGCCTAATGCCTGTGAAGTTTTTAATAGGTATTCGGCCGTGCTATTGAGTACTTTAAAATCACCTTCATGTTGCTCAAGTCCTTTTTCAAAGATCGGAATACTCCGTTTTTCACCATCAAAATACCCATTGGAAAGACCTATCGAATAGGAAAGCTGAAGGCTGTCCCCCTGATTGGCTAGCACCGCTATCGGGTCCCGATATGATTTAGCGATTCTCAAAGATGCTTCTTGCGACGCCAATCCATTATTTATGGTTCGTGCGACTTGCAAACTATCGCCTAGGTAGTTGACAATACGTCCCATAGCCGTAAATTGATCGCCACGGACAGCAAAGCGTGGCGTTGCCAGATGAGCCGAAACAGCCTTAAACGATTTAATACTTAATTCCTTGGTGTCTGCAAAATTTTTCGCTCCCTTAGCTATAAAGAACGTCCGCCAATTGGTAATATCATCCGGATAAGTCGCTTCAAAACTAGCCTTCCCCTCAGCATCAGTCGTCAGTTTAGGTTGCCAAAAAGCATCATCATGAAAGTTTACGCGCATGGTATTTCCAGCTTCTAAATAGGGTATTTCTAGTGCGCCTTTTGCCCCTACAGAAGTTCCTGATTTGGTCTGTATCATAATCACTCCATTGGCAGCCCGCGATCCGTACAAACCGAGCATGGATTGATCTTTTATTGTATTTATTGATGCAATGGAAGATGGATCTAAGCTCGTGATATCTCCTTCAAAAGGGACTCCATCTACTAAAATCAACGGTCTTACATTCGCTGCTGTACTAGCAGCTCCCCGGATATTAATTCCCTGAACCGCTCCCTGCAACATGGATACTGTTCCCATGTCCATATTAGCGGCGATAGATTTCGTTGAGAGGGTCAACGATTTCTTGCGCTGTACCCCATAGCCTACGACAACAACCTCATCCAATTGGGTTTCGGAGGGTTTTAATTCCACGAAATAATCCTCTCCTCTTGACACCTCGATCGCTGCGGCATTGTATCCCAAAGCGGCTATTTCTAACCTTGTGTTTCTATCGCCAGATAGCTCAAATTCTACACTGCCATCAAAACTAGCGAAATACTGTTTCTTCGAACTCAGATCAACTATTTTAGCTCCGATTAACGGTGTATCACCATCATAAATCAAGATTCTGGTGTGTCCATCATTCCTTCTTTTCGCTCTAAAATCGGCTTTGTCTATTTTTTTAACACGCGGGTCTAGCTCCTGCTCATGCGGAACAGAATCCCGCAATGGATTATCAACCGTACGTACAATAATTTCATCCCGCACTAGTTTGTAAGCTAATTTCGCTGCATTCGACGTTCTGTTCCACTGAATGGAGTCCAGTCTAAGATAATTCATCCCATTCGCTTTCAGCTTTATAGGCAAACTAAAGGCGGTCGAATCATCCTTTACGATATGTAAAATAATATCATCTACAGGAAGATCGCCAAAATCACGTTGCCCACCATAATACAAACGGAAATACATTCTATCTTCCGCTTTGGTCGGTTCAACGAAGATCAATGCGGGAAGAATGGCTTGACCAGCGATATCTTTGCCCAAGTTTACACTTAGTTTAAATACCGAAGCTTTTAGCTCTTTTTTGACAGTGGCAAATTGGGCCGTCCCACTGCTATTTTGCATTGCTTCCCTAAATCGAAGCTCCACATTTTCTTTGATATCCATCAATGACAACACTTTCGCATTAAAATCTAAATTCGGTATAAAATCATACAGATCCTGCCGAATAAAATTAGCGTCCCAACTTTTCTGCTTTTGATAATTTTTATAAAGTGTGTACTGATAACCGCCTTCAATCTCAAATCGTCCAATTTTTGTAGTATCAACCGTTAGAGTCGCTATTTTAGGTACTCCATTATACATTTCTGTCCGAGGAAATGGTCCCACCAATACAGGGATAGGAACCTGTGTCCGTAATCGACTATCGTAAGTTGATCTTTTCACGGGATTTAAGTAATAAAGATCTCCGGCTGTCTGTATATAGGCTGGCAATTCAACCAGTGCACCGTTATTTGGCAGCTGCCATGCCCCAAAATTATTCGTTACCGAAATTAACTGACGATTCAACTCAGCCACTTCTGTATCGTAGAGCTTCCCAACTTCCTTTTTGGGCAACACACGAGTCAAAATCTGTCCCTTCATGAGGGTTTTATCTGCATAAGTAAAACCTATGGTATCCTGTGATGCATTAAAAGAAACAATTATTTTTTTTCCTTTCTCCACAAAATACCCACGCACATGAATATCTCTATCCTTTGTTCTAAATCGAAAATCGTGCTGCCCGGGATAGACCTCAAAAATATTATTTTCATTTTGCTGACCTTGCCTTGCGCAAGTCAACACACCATCTACCCATACTAAATGTACCCCCTGAACCGCACCATTGACAACAATATAAGGTGATATTTGACTTCTGACATTATCAAGAGGCAAGGACTCTTGATAATAATCTTTCGGAAACAAAAACCGATAAAAAGCCATCGTATCCAATTGCATTACTTTCGACCATTTCGTCCAATTTTGAAAAGCGCTCTGATGGGATTTATTATCTTCGTCCAGCTCAAAATTTAGATTTTGTGCTACCTTTGCTCTCCGCATTAGCCCACCAATAGGAATATTGGGTACAGTGGCCGATTTAAACTTGGATGTAAAACCATATGCTGTGATATCGACATCTTTCAATGGTTTACCGTTTTTATCGGTAACGGAAAGCTCCACAGGAGTCTTTTGTCCAGGATATACGGTCGTTGCTGTATTGACGGCTAAGTTTAGATTTTTCTCTATGAAAGGTAGTTCTTCACGAATAACTTTTGAACGCCCTCCAAAAAGATAGCTGAGCTCCAGACTGTATCCTTCTTTTCCTCGCGCTAAAAATGCGTGGCTCAATTTGGTATCATATCCCGAAGCGACCATACGATTAGCCCTATAGACCCGATACCAAAATGGAATCGCAGCAGGGTTATTGACACGTAATATGACGGAATCTACAGTTCGATAAAATCGATAACTCAATTGTGTTTGCTGTTCTTCTTCTAAATCAGCCACTTCAGTCAATCCATTCGACTTAACAACGATTTCTGACGCTTGCCAATCGACCGGTATAACCTGCGGCAAACTCAAATGCTCAGTTCTCAGTACCTCATCATTTTCACCCAATAACTGAATTTGAGCATCACTGACTTTCTCGATTCCCCTTTCAAAATACTTTAATTCAGCCTGACCATCGCGAACTGCAATACGAATTTCCTTTTCGCTATTTAAGACATTAAGATTAAGCCGCCGCTCATGTCTTTCATTATCCGAACTTAAATAAGTACCAATCACTTGAAAAGATAATCCAATATCTGCCGGAAAAATTGAATCGGGTAATACAATTTCCTTCTCGTCCACATCGGCAAGGGATACCGTAGTCTGCCACAAGGTATCGGGAATAAAATGTATCCGATTGGCTTTCATGCTACGGTCATAAAGCGGACTTGTCATAACACGTAAATCTACTTTACCGTCATAAATCGGCATTTCATTTTCGTTGACAGCTTTTAGCTTTAGCCTTATACTGTCACCTTTTGCATATTTCGTATTCCCCGACGTCATACTAAAAGTAAGACTCTTGAGTTCATAGTCTTCATAACGAAAACTCTGTTGATACAGAATCTCTTTACTTTTTGTAGACTCTAATGAAATGTTATAATGTCTATCCAGAATAAGTCCAAGGCCTTTCAGATCGAAAGTAAAATTGTACATCCCGGGACGATAGGGAGCCAGTTTTGTTAAGATGGTATCTTTTTCATAACCATATCCACCCCTTAAACGTACTGCTACAGAATCACGGTACGGTTTTCCCTGCTCTTTCTCAATGTAAGCTTTGAATTTTACGTTCTCATTCGGTTTATACATAGGTTTGCTAAAAACCATAAAGCTCTCCGTATTCCGACGCTCCTTTTTATGGAAGATCCTTTTGATCTTAAATTTGGTCCGGAGCCAGTTATTTTTTAGTCTTTTCCAGAACGAAGTTTTCTCGCTGTATGGCCATCTTCTCTCCACGCTCAAGTAGTGATATACTCCCTTATGCTCTATGCTGACAATATCTTCATCACGTGCATTCGATGCCTTATAATAATGCAGTTTCTTATCGTATGACATTTTATGTCCGTTCACTGTTAGCCGGGCATCATTGATAATTGTTCCCAATGAATCGTATAAACAAATGGCAAACATTTCTGTCGGAATACTTTTGACATAAAGATCGTCACTAACCAATTCTTGGTAAATGAGTTCACTTTCTCTAGCTACGACCCGGACGTAATTACCACGCGGTAATGCGGGCTGCGGATCGCCCACTTTATAGCTGAGAAAAAGTTCGCTAAGCATTGTTTCATCAAATTTTCCCTCTTCCAGATGAATTTTTTTCAAAACTTCTGGGCCCAACTTATAAATATAATATTCCGAAGATCCACGCTGGCTGTTGAGCAACGTTGATTGCCCAAAGAGAGTTACTGAGTAAATAAGAGCTAAAACACTAACAATAATTGACTTCCATTTCATAACTAAGATACTGGCTAAATTCATTTAAAAATAGATAAATTTACTTAAAGCCAAGCACTAGATTTCTTTCGTCCAGCACTTCAACTTTCATGCATGGATGCGAAGAATATCAAAATTCCATAACCAAAAAAAAAAAAATTACAACATCAAACGGCCTTTAATCGAATTGATTACAACTGTATCAGATGGAAAATCGCCGGCGCCAGAACCAGTTGAACGATTGACCAAAGGCGGTTCTTCCCCATATAACGTATCACGGGCAATAATTACTTTCTTATCAAGATCGACATAGCTAACGATATAGTTTCGTTGATAAGCTTTATCTTTCTGTCCGATCTTGTTGACATACTCCCCTTTTTCCTTCATATCCATAGCGATCATAATAATCCCTTTCACATTCTCGCCCGGATAATTATCGGCTGTCCCCAGTGTCTCATTCCATTTGCTTTTATAAGTTATTCCTAAATCGCCTGCACCGCCATTTTCCAACACTAAACAATTCGTTCCCCAATCTAAGGCAGCTAATTGAACGGGATATTTATTAATAGCGGTATGATCGCTAAAACCAGCTAAGATTTTGGAAGATAATTGTTCTGTTTTTGATTGATCCTCCTCCATATCACCTAAGACACGCTTCGCCCAAATACCAATAGCAATTGTTGCAACCAATACGAGTCCAACAAAAGTGAATATTGCTTTTTTATGTTTCATATTTTAATATTATTTAATTAACTATCAACCAAATATACATAGGCTATCTGCTCAGTTCTTTACCATTTACAATTCGCCCGACATGCTTTATTATTTGCTGTAACTGTCTCAATAACCGCAATCTGATCTAACGCAAAGCACAACTGCTGGACACTAGGCAGTTGATGGAAACAGAATCCATCTTGCATTTATTTTTGGTCATAACGAATAAACCTTTCCATAACTACTGACAAATAGCTGTCACTAACCAGTATTATCTTTGTTAAACCTGAACAGGAAAAGGAAATAATAAACAAGAAAACAATTCTATAGCAAAAGCTATTAGTAGGATAACAAATCGAATTTTAAACCATTATCAATATAAAAAACATGGATACGTTACAACAATTAAAATCAGAGCTGGCGAATGAGCATCAAATTACAAAAAACTTTATTGCGCTTTTTCCCGAAGGCAAAAACGAGTATGCCCCACATGAAAAAAGCATGAAAATGATGCGTCTAGCAACTCACTTAGTCGAAGTTTTCGAATGGCCAAGTACCATTTTAAAAACTTCCGAACTTGATTTTGCAAAAGGAGGTTATGTACCGACAAACCTATCGACAAGAGATGACCTATTAAAAAAACTCGATGAAGATTATGAAGCTGGAAAAACAGCTTTGGAAGGAGCTAAAGAAGAGGACTTGATCCCAAGTTGGACCATCAAAAATGATGGTCATGAATTGGCGAGCTGGAGCAAATATGAAGCTATTCGCCATTCGTTAAATCAGATTACACACCACAGGGCACAGCTGGGTGTTTATTATAGACTCAATGACATTCCCCTACCGGCAAGTTATGGGCCTTCTGCCGATTCACAGAATTTCTAAAAGACTAGCTGCACGAATGAAAATACGACATCTAGATGTCGTATTTTCATCTTACTCTGGACGATATGTATGCGCGATAACACCGCCCGGAAAAACCTGCGCATCCACAAGCTTCAGCTCACAGGGTTTGGAAAGACCGTCAAATATAGGCAATCCAGCCCCTAATGCAATTGGATGTGTGATCAAATGATATTCGTCAATTAATCCGGTTTCAATTAAACTTCGCATAAATTCAGCACCGCCATGAGCAACGATAGGGCTCCCGGACTCTGCCTTGAGTTCCTTTATCCCGCTCGAGAGATCTCCATCAAAAACCCGGGCATCCGTCCAAGAGGAATTCAGCAAATCCCCCTCACGATTGAAGAAATCATCCCCTTGTTCGCTCGACTGTTTGGCATTCAATTTATTAGAAAAGCCTTTGACTGTAGGATTATATCCCCTCCGGGTAAAGACAGCTTTGGGGATGTCGTTCATTGCTCCCGCAAAAGGGTTTGTCGCAGCAGGCCAATAAGAGGCCATCACTTCAAAGGTCTTTCGCCCCATAATATGAATACCAGCAGACGCACAGATATTTAAAACCCAGGCCCTAGAATGATCATCACCACTTTTGAACATCCATCCCGTCTCACCACTGATGTCGGCAACAAAACCATCAATCGAAATAGACATTTTCATTATTAATTTCCGCATAACAAAAAAGGTTAGTTTTTAATAAAACAATTCCAATTCAAAATTGGATTATTGTCTATCAAAAATAAACTATTTCAATCGGCGCATAGCGGGGACAAACCGTCAATATCGAAGGGCAATTACGACAAACAATTAACTATTCTTTGTTTTCTTCAAGCGAAAGCAATCTAAATTGCGTACGTATTTTCTTAACGAAATGATTTAATATCCTTTTGCCAATGAAACTTCATTAAGTAGAGCACGCCCTTGGGTCATCCTTATATAATTATCCACAACCTGCTCAGCGGAAGATCTGATGTTGGTTCTGCTAGCCACATGAGGTGTTATAAAAATAGAAGGACAGTGCCAAAAAGGATGATTTTTAGGCAGTGGTTCTTGATGAAATACATCAAGGTAGGCTTGAGCAATCTGGCCATCTGCAATTCCTTTTAGTAAATCAGGCTCCACGAGGTGCTCTCCCCGACCAACATTAATTAATATAGCTCCTTTCCGACATAAACTGAAAAGGTTATGATTGAGAATTCCTTTTGTCACAGTGGTCAAAGGCAAAATATTTACAACAAAATCTGTATCCTCAAGTGCAGAATGAAGTTCTTCTGTCCCCGCAAAAGAGTTGACACCTTGAATATTCTTCGGTGAATTTGACCACCCTTTTACAGTGAATCCCAAATGAACCAATTTTTCTGCAACATAACCTCCGATCTCACCCATACCTAGAATTGTTACGCTGGTTTGACCAATGGATTTGTACAACAGCGGATGCCAATGTTCTTGTATTTTGTCAGCGGCATAAACCGAAAAATTCTTCATCGCATGCATCAAACAAGTTAAGACATGCTCAAACATATCGCTTTTCAACATCGGATCTATGATCCTGCAAATATGGAGATGCGACGGTACATCGCTGGGAAACAAATGATCGATGCCTGCGCCTCCAGACTGGATAACTTTTAAATTCGGGAAATAGGTATAATAGTTAGCTTCAGGTTTCCAGCAAAGCGCAAATTCGACTTCCTCATAATTTTCTATCTCAGGATAGACCTCTATCTTTATTTCAGGTAAATGTTTGGCGATCTCTGCCTTCCACTCTTCGGCTCTACCGCTATTCAGTATCAATGCTATACTCATGTCTCTTTCCTTTGTACGAAAATAACATTTATCCAAAAAAACACAATGGGCTTATTCAAGAATAAGCCCATTGTCGGAGAATAGGTTGATTCACCTACCGGATAGTATCCTTATTCAAGGAGAAAAATGCTATTTATAGCCTGGATTTTGTTTCAAGTTATCTCCGTCTTTATTATTCAGCTGAATTTCAGTTAGCGGAATAGGCAATAAGACGTTGTAATCCTGAAAACCAGTCGTTATCTTATTTGCCGGACCGGAATCACCATTAAGTAAAATACGTTCCTTCAATTTATTCATTCTGACTAAGGTCATTCGACGATTCTCCTCTGAAATCAGCTCGCGAGCTCTTTCGTCTAGAATAAAATCAATCGTTAATTGACTGGCCCCAACTTTTCCCAATTGATTATTACTGGACTCCACACGTGCTGCTTTGAATGAGCGGTCTCGCAGTTTATTGATATCCTCTGCGGCACCTGTGGTATTTCCTTGCCGCAAACGAGCCTCTGCCCGTAGCAAGTAGGTTTCTCCAAATCTCATAACAGGCCAATCTTTTACCAGCGCATAGCCAAAATCATCTAATGGATCATAACCGCCCCATTTTGTTGGAAAAGGATACCACACTTCCAAACTATCGGCTCGAAAAGGGACAACTTTATCCCCTGTTTTGATGACTACATTTTTAATTCCGGCACCTTTTGCTACCCGAAACCCATCCGCGTCAACACCAATTTCAGCACTAAAGTTTGGACGATTATAATTCGTTGTACGTCGAATATTGAAATTACTATTTCTGATATCTCCCTTTAAACCTTGCCAGACCTTATACTTCATAAAATTGCTAAGTCTTAACCGGCCATTTCCTCTTCCCCCCAGCGAATCGGCATTAATCATCCCATCCCATTTATGGTAAGCCGGCTGCCATACCCGACGTTGTTGGGGGTTATCAATAGTACCACCATTTACTTCTCGATTCAGCTCTACTTCAAAAGTCCAGATCGCCTCGGTGTTTCCCTGTCCACGACGCATATTACCCTGCCGAAACATATCTCTAAAATAATCACCGCCTTCGGACAGATATTTTCCGTAACGTGCTTCGATCAGTTTATAATTACCACCATCGATAATAGCTGTTGCCATTGCTTCTGCTTTTGTGAAATAGCTTGCATCACGCATACCGATACGTAGAAAAGCCTCAGCTGCAAGCTGTCTTGCCATATCTTTGTTAATGCGGCTAGGCGCACTGGCTTTTCCAAGATCAGGAAGTTCTTTAATAGCATAATCCAAATCCTCGGTTATAACTTTGTCAATTTCTGCGACCGAGGTCCGTGTATAATTAAATGAAGGTACTTTAATCGAACTTGTCAGCAGAGGTACATCACCCCAAAGGGTAACAAGCATATTATAGGCATAGGCGCGAAAAAATCTTGCCTCGGCAGAAGCTTTCGCATTACTATCCCCCACGCCATCTATCACAAGGTTGGCATTATTAATAAATGCATAACATTTTTCCCATAAAAAGCTTACGCCTCCATTTTCGGAGTTCAGATCGGCATACTGATAAAAAGGATTTTCGACTCCCTCAGTTGATCCAGCGCTGGTAATATCTGTCCCAATCTGCCAACAGGAAAGAAATCCTTGCCGGCCACTGTAACCCCAGAGCTGTGCAAAATTGTAATGTAAGCCCAGTAATCTGTTCTCAATTGTCGTCGGATCAACATTCGTCGCATCGTAGCTTGAATAAGGCTTTTCGTCCAAATAACCTTTACCACAAGAACTTACTCCTACGGACAACAAAGCCAGCATGGAAAATAAAGTTGTATAATTGTTTATCGTCTTTTTCATGTGTATATAATTGATTTTGAAAATGATGCGGGATCGTTAAAAACTAAGGTTAATCCCTAAAACATAAGTCCTGACCATCGGATAGTTAATTGCATCGTTCGTGGATCCACGTGTAATATCGCGCGCCTCAGGATCCCAGCCCAACCAGTTGGTCCATGTATACAAATTGCGACCACTTGCGTATACTGTCAGGCCTTGTACACCAATTTTTTCGACAAGTTGTTGCGGCATTGTATAACTCAAGGTTACATCTTTCAAACGGGTAAAGCTCGCATTTGAGGGAAAACCATAGCCATGGATATTGGAATGGTTGCCCAAAGAACGCCATTCATTACTTTTGTTTTCCGGCGTCCAATAGCCCAGTGCTGCAGGTGTACTACGACGTCCCATCTCATCCGACGCTCCGCCAATCTGCGGGTTATTACGTAACGCCCCTTGCACCGTATTGATAAAAACATTGAGCGTAAACGCTTTATAAGTAAACGTATTTGTCAAACCAGCAGTCCACTTCGGCGCAGTCTGTCCCAAAACAGATCGGTCGCCGTCGTCAACTTTGCCATCACCATTAAGATCAGCCAATTTAAGATCTCCCGCTTGCGCAGCATCATCCCAACCTTTATTCGCACCAGACGCAATCTCATCCTCCTGCCAGATACCAACTTTCGTATAATCATAAATGACACCTACAGGCTGACCAATAAACCATCTATTACCCAAATCCTCTTTACCATTGCCATATACTTCGGTAATCTTATTTTTATTACGGGAGAATACCAATGTACTTGACCAGTTAAAATGATCCTTCACAATATTTTTTGTATTCAAGGTCAGGTCTAGACCAGTATTCTGCAGTTTGCCCATATTGGAATATACATTCACAAAACCAGTTAATTTTGGCAGAAGTTGTTGCAATAACATATCATAGGTACTGGATTTATAGACATCAATGCTACCGGAGATCCGATTATTAAAAAGTCCAAAGTCCACACCAGTATTTAGACCTTTCGTTTTTTCCCATTGCAGATTATCATTGCCCATCAATGTACGAATATTTAAGGCCGTCGTCGATAGACCGTTCATTGCCATAGGATTCGAATTCATTAAGAATTGGGTCTGATAAATACCTATCGCCTCATTTCCAGAAAGGCCATAAGAAATACGCCATTTTAAATTGCTGACAATGTGTTTTGTATTCTGCATGAAAGATTCATTATGAATGTTCCATGCTGCTGCCGCCGATGGAAATGCACCATATTTATTGTTTCTTCCGAAAACAGATGCACCATCCCGACGAACAGTCAAGGTCAACATATAGCGGCTATCATAAGCATAATTCAAGCGGCCCATTTGTGAAATAGAACGATATAAATCCGCAGTAGACGAAACTTTTTGCGTTGAAGCAGCCCCCAAATTTCCCCATCCTAAAGCATCGTTAGGAAATACCTCCCCTGTTGCGATTGCTTGTTGCCAATATTTGCTCTTTGCGGCATATAGCCCTGTAAAGTCAAAATGGTGCTTACCAAAGTCTTTGGTATAAGTCAATATATTCTCTACGGTATAGGATTGTGTTTCACTATTGGTAATACGTCCGAGCCCAGCAAAATTATACACCGATTTCCCTTCATATTCATTGTTTCTGACTGGTACATAAGAATAACCCGCATTCAATTTGTACTTTAATCCAGCTAATGGCTTATATAATTCACCAAAATTTAATTCGGCATATCCATTCAATGAAATATTAAATTGTCGGCGTTGTGGATCCAAAGTCGTTGGCAATAATGGATTGGACCATAATTGCTCAGAATACATCGGGTACTGTGTCAACGAACCATCTTCGTTATACATTCTAGCATAAGGACTCATTGCCGCTGCCTGCAAAAGATTCGCCCGTCCACCATCTCTATTATGAGCGACGATAAATGAAGACGTACCTACCGACAGATACTTTGTAGCCTTAAAATCGGTATTTGTCCGAAAGGAATAACGTTTGTAATTGTACCCCAATAGCACCCCTTTTTCGTTTAGATAGTCTCCCGACACAAAATACTTTGCATTTTCGCTTCCGCCCGACAGACTTACATTATGATTTTGCACAACTCCAGTCTGCATCACCGCATCCAACCAATCTGTCGTCACTCCATTTTTATAATTGTCATATTCGTATTGGTTACGTACCGGACCGCCGTTATATAAGCTTGTGTTCGTGATACGCGCATATTCCGCATAACGTTTTAACAGCTCTTCGCCAGAAACTGGTTCGAGGATGTGCGCGACATTCTCCACCCCGCCGTAACCACTATATCGAATAGAAGGCTTCCCTGAAACTCCTCTTTTTGTGGTAATAAGAATGACACCATTCGAGCCATTGACCCCATAAATCGCTACAGCCGATGGATCTTTAAGTACTTCGACTGACTCTATATCATTGGGATTAATATCGTTAATTGACCCATCAGTACGCGACAATGGAATTCCATCAACTACGATATAAGGTTCAGAATTTGCATTAATCGAGTTTCTACCACGTACCTGTGCAGAAGGAGCATCTCCCGGAATCGATGATGCTTGAGAGACAGTCACATTGGACACTGCCCCCTGAATCGCCTGCATCACATTGTTCACAGGAATTTTTGAAAGACGATCTTTGGGAACGGAGGCTACTGAGCCTGTTATGTCTGATCTTTTTTGGCTACCATAGCCTACTACAACAAGCTCTTCCAAAACATTTTCTGAAGGCAAAAGTGCTATGTCCAAATTGGCCTGCTGTCCAACCGTAATCTGCTTCTCCTGAAATCCAACTGACGTGATGATTAACGTACTTCCAGCGGATGCTTGAATCACAAAATTCCCTTGAGCATTTGTCTGTACCGTTTCTGTCCCACCTTTGACACGAATTGTAACCCCTGCAATGCCCTTTCCTGAAGTGTCTTTAATTATCCCCTTCACATTTGTGCTTTGCCCATAACTGGACATAGCTATCAAAAAAAGGCTATTCAATAAGAGACCTCTTTTTGTGTATCTGTTATAGTAATGATTTAACATAGTTTATTTAATAATTGATTTGGTTAGAATACTATTTTCTAAATATTTCTGGAATCAACCTAGCAATGCCAGAATGTCCATTGGATATTCTTCTCAATTTGGATTCATAGCTTGTTGTTTATAATTGGTGTTCTTGTTTTACTGGAGAATAGCGCGCACATTTTCCGTGTAAACAAGCAAATAATTTCGTCAGACAGTACCGTTAGACTTAGGACAAAAGTAGCGCTGAAGTGAAATCAGTGTGTTTAATTTTAGTTCAATTGAGTTGAAATTCGCTTCAAAACACAAAAAAAAGACGTTATCGAACCTTTTTGAGATTCTATTGAGGTTGTATTACTGCACACGATTGAACCTTCAGTAAAGACTCGAAAGAGAAGATTCAAGCCTTGTGAGCCACAGCTAATTGAAATAAAACCGGTAGAAGAATACCTTTAAAATTAAATAACAAAGGGGCAGTCCAATTCTGGACAGCCCCTCCCTGACATCAAAGCAGTACTTATTTTATAAAGGTATCAAACACTTGTCTTTCTCCATTTTGCCACCGGATCTCCACTTTCTTATCCGTCGCTTTCAATTGTGGGAACAGCTCTTCATTTGCCCATTTTTCCCCTGACTTTTTCCACAGCTGCAAAGTGACATACCATTGTTCCCGCGGTCTTCCTTCCCGTACAAAACAATTCAACACGGCGCTCTCTTCGGCTACAGGATGAAGCCCATGACAACTTACGCTTTCTATTCCCTGCCAGCCCATTAGCCGCACCATAGCCAATTGGTACTCACCGTTATCTAAAATCATCGCCTCCTGTCCTTTATACTGAAGTTTATGCGTATGAATGGGCTTATCTTTCCATTTTGGAAGGGCATAGTGTCCTAAACGGAAGACCAGAGGTTTATCTGTAAGTACTTGATCACATCTCAAAATTCCATTTGCCAATGCCATCTCTGATAAGGCCAAATGTACAGTCGTGTCCGAGGCTAAGGTTGCCAAACGACGATATATTCCCTGCTCATAACCTTTAAATTGATAGATACGAAGTGGTTCCCATTTCTTCAAATCGTTTTGAAAGGTGTAATTCATCGAAATTTCTCCGTTCTTTCCATCGGCCTGCCAAGGAAATGCACTGCTATAGGATAGCTTATTATAATTTTCTGTTCCTTGGTAATAGCCCACTTTCTCGCTTGAGTTACAAGAGCGAATTTCAGAGGCGCCGATCTTATCATAATCAGTTATGAGGATTTCAGCACCTTTAACATAGGTATTTAATGTCTTCGCTTCAGGAATTTGATTATCCCACGCACCTAAATTTTCCGGTGCCGTCCAAAACCTACTACTTTTAGGAACTAAAAGACCTAGAAAAAACTTTCCTAACCAGTATGCGCTTCCCCGGCAGCTATACTCCTGTACTGCAGGATCAAAAGCGCCATAAAAACCAAGGTTTGGAACACCATCTGAAAGAAAATCGGGGTTTTCTAAAAACTGTAACAGCGTGCCGGATGCAATTCTTCGCATCCAGCCATAATTAATGGACGGATCACCCAATAACCCCAATAACGGAAAGGGTACAGCGGCCCCCATACGATAAGAAATACTACGTCCCCACATAATCATTTCACCATTGCGGCTGAATAAATAAGGATAGCTTTTAACAACGTCATGTAGATTTGCCTTAAATTGAATGGCAAGTTCAGGATACATTGTCGCGCCATAGTAATTTGCCCATAGTGTCCCATAGAGCTGAAAAGCCCACATACTGTAGTAATCATAATATGGACTGTCATTATACCAACCATCGCCATGATAGTCCTTTAAGCACTTTTCCAACAGATCCCTGAGATAATCTTCTCGAACAGCATAGCCTCTACTTTTAAAAAAACTTAGAATCATAATATTGAAAAAGCGCCAATTCATCTGTATTGTTGGTCCATTGCCATAACTTAGCATGGTCTGTGCAAGTGCATTTTTGGTATGTTCCGGCAAAGGATCCCACAGCACTTCCGGAGCGGCCATCAGTGCGACAGCTAAACCACCAAATTCCACCAGCTTTTGACTTGGTCCTCCATCTGCGGGAAGTGGGGCAATATAACTTTCAGAACTCTCATTCAATAGACATTCCAATTGATGCCGATAATAATCCGCCACACGAATGCCTCGAATCTGATAGTCAGCATTTTCCTTTAAAAGGGGGACAGCTATGAAAAGCGTGCGGCACAGCCCCTCTAATCGTTCCGTTTCGTTGTGCACCCCATCTCTGGGATAGCTCCGTCCAGGCTGCTTGGCAAATAACATGGGACTATTAAGATCCTGAACTTTCGAAAAAGCACCCTCTAACAAATAGGATGCCGCATCCAACCAATGCTGGCGTGTCAGACCAGTATACGGGCTTCTTTTAAAATCTGGATTTTTCAGCTCAAAAACCACTTTTTTCTGCGCCCGTACAACCGTTCCGAACATAACAAAAAGCCAAACTAGCATCAAAATTCGAGGCATTCGCTGTCTTATTTTCATATTTTTAATTTCTCCATTTTTTTCTGGTTTTATCGCGCCACTCCAGCACTTTAACGGCTGTCGGAGCTGTTTCGGTTAATCCTTCGCCATCTTTTTGCACCGTAGCCTGTACGAATAGTGCTATCTTGCGTTTTTTTTGCCAAAGCTCAGTATCGTAAGTAGGTTCCCAAGATCCTACAGATTCATCACAAAGATCAACAAGATCAGTAGCTTCCTGCTGCATCCCCCGCAAGGTCAGAATCGATGGCCGATATCCCCGTTCTTGGTCTCGAAAGATCAGCGTTAAGGCAGTTCGATTGTCTTTGCCCCGGACCAATATCTGCGGTCTAGCGATAGGAATCTCTTTTGTTCCACCACCACTTAAGCTAAATGGGGTCTTTCTAAAATCAAAAGATCGGACTTTCCATTCCCCATCCTGCAAATAAATAACTTTATACTGCGGAATCTGAGATCCTGGATCACGCCAATAGCTTGCTATAAAAGGATTTCCCTTGTCGTCAGCAGCAATTGATGTCTGATTAATCAGTTCGTGCTGCTGCGGGATACGAGCTGCATATTCTACGGTAGAGGCATTTATCGGCAGATTATATCTCGTTCCATTACTGCGCTCCCAGGTTAATCCGCCATCTTTTGAGCAGGCATAAGCCATATCATGATTGCTTGCCACATCCGGGCTTTCACGCCAGACCCAGGATAGATGTATCGTTCCCTGATGATCGACATAACTTTGCCAATATGCATTTCTCTTTCCTTCACCATCAATCAAGTTGCTATGAATACGTTTCCATTGCTGCTGTTTCACATCATAGCTATTCACCACGAGATTGCCGTTGCCCGATCCCCCGTCTCGATATAGAAATAACAGCTGGCCATTGGGGAGTTTTAAAAATTCGGGATAAGTCACTAGTGTCTCATCTCGACCTACCATAACCTGCTCGTAACCAAGAACGAGGCTATTGGGATGAAGAGAACGTGCATACCTCAATCGACTGTTATGCTGATCCCAGCATACGTGAAGATATCCAGCCTTATCCACCATGATGCTGATCACATTGTGCGCATCTTTGGCATGGCCGGTATACGCTGTACGTCGTAGTTGCCATGCTTTCCCCGATAGGAGACGTCGACCTAAAACAACATACCCCTCGTCGTCATAATAAGCTATATACTGATATTTGCGGTTGCTGGTTAGGGAATTTTTGCGAAATACAGCTGTATTAACCGTATTCTTTGCCCATCCGCTCCCAGCTATTGTTTCCTTAATTTTTTGTCCCTGCACCTGACAGAGAAATAATAGGAATGTAAAACAGAGCATCCCTATTCTCGAAATTTGACTAAGATATCTTTTCATTCATTTTTTTAATTGAGCTCACGACACTCGTTTCATAGATGCCTTAATGAATGCTGTGGTCTTTGTTCCAATCCTGTCCTGACCAGATACGTTTGGCACTCCAGTCTGTAACTTCACTTGTCCAGAAAGGATCATCATCCGGTAGCCCCAAAGGCAAAAAAATCACCGCACAGAGATAAGGACTTCCTTGATTGTTATAAGGATCGGCGAGACCAGGTTGACTGCCGTACATGCCCAATGTCAACCAGCCATTTTGATAAGTACTTGGATTCTCTGTTGTTTTTTTTAATACAGCGGACAGCGCTCCACGGATCTGTCCGTTTGTCAGTTCTTTTGGAAGCCGCTTCTTAAACGCCATGTCTGCCAAGTGGTGGAAGGCAGCAGCCCGATAAATTACAGATCTTCCTGTTGGCGGAAAACTACCATCAGCATTGATTAGCCGTTCCTGGATAATAGCATAGCGTTCGTTTCGAAGCCTGATTTTCGCAAACATGTTATCATAGTTATGGGTTTTCAATTGGATCAAATCCATGATACCCGCCAAAAAAGGATGAATAACATAACTATTATAATAATCGAAAGCATACTGTGGGCCATCCATATACATACCATCACCAACATACCATTGCTCCAATTGCTGCAAGGCGTAGTCGACACGCATTACATCCCAATCCTCCGAATATTTGGCTAAGAACACCTCATTCATCGCCGAGAAAAGCAACCAATTTGAATATGCTGGACGAAATTGTCGCGTAATCTTTATCGATGCAATCAAATTCTTTCTGGTTTGCTGATCAAGGTGATCCCATAGCCATGGACTTCGCATAAAGCCTAAAGCAATAAAAGAGGCATCCACAAGCTGTTGCCCCCCGAGATCAAAACGCATAAAATCCCGTGCATTACTATCCAATGCATTTTTAAGCGCTTGAATCGTCCAAGTCCTATATTGATCACGTAGCTTTCTTTCAGCCACAGAACCACCATTCAATGAAAGCCAAGGGGCTATACCTGACAATGCTCGCCCCAATACCTCAACATATTGCACTTTTATACGATGTTCCCTATTATCCACCTGATTTGATGTCATCTGAGGCATGTTTAATCGCAGGCTATCATGCGCCAAACTTCGCAAAACCGGACGTAGCATACGGTCCATTTCTCGAAGCCAAAAAGTTCTCCCTGTCTCCTCATTACCAGTAGATTTCTGCTTTATAATTTGCCCCCTGACAGATTGAACTGCCAACAGCAACAGGAAAAAAGGTATAATTCGCATCTTAATTTTCATAGTCGATTTTATTTTTTATCCAGATAACGATACATTTCTGTACCCGCCAATAAAAATGCCCCTACACCAAATGGAGCTGTAGAATTGGCATCAACTACCTGTCCGGGGATAGCTTTCTCACCGATAGGCTGCACATATCCGATTCTGCCGTCATCTTGTAGGGAAATTTTACTCAAGTAATGCCAGCCTTTAAGCGCTGCCTGTGAAAACTTCGGATCAATGAGTATATTTTCGTTGATTCCCCAAAGTAGACCATAGGTAAAGAATGCGGTACCACTAGTTTCCCTCCCAGGCGCATGATCCGGATCCAACATGCTTCGCGTCCAGAACCCTTCATCCTGCTGGCAGCTTATGATCGCAACCGCCATTTCTTTGAATCTTTGTTGATAATAATCGTAATGTTTATCCTGCTTGGGTAGATCTTGAAGAACTTTCGCCAAGGCAGCGAACACCCAGCCGTCCCCTCGAGCCCAAAAATCCTTTTTGCCATGGAGGCTTTTGTGTTTCGGATAAACATATTTTGCGTCACGATAGTATAACTTATCCGTCTTATCGAACATCATACTATCCGCGTAGCAGAAATAGGTATACATCTTATCCAGATAAAGAGGATCTTGGGTCAATTTGTACATTTTGGTCATGACAGGCATGACCATATAAAGGCCATCAGCCCACCACCAATAATCAGTATGGGGTGAATGGATCTGATAGTCCATAACTTCTTTGGCCCGGGCTATTTTTTCTGGACTTGGCGATAGATTATAAAGATCAATATAGGTCTGGAAACAAATCTGCCAATCTCCAAAAAGAACATAATCGTCCGTTTCACCATAGCTATATTTCCAATGTTGCCTGTCGGTTGATTTAGCGCCTTTCCAACCATTGAACCTTGCCCAATCTTCAGAATATTTCAGGTCGCTTTTCGACCTGGAAATCTTATAGAATTCCATATTTCCAGTATGGTAGGCCGCCTGATCCCAAAATGCCCAAACCTCGGGCTTGTGATTCGATTGCCAATACCGGTTTGCACTTTTAAGTTGAGAAAGGACAACTTCTTTTTTCAGTTTCTGTCCAAAAGAGAAATGTCCGATAAACAATAGGCATAAAATAAAATTGATACGCATGTCTTAAGATTTATAATTTTTGATTCCCAAACCGGGATAAACAAAACTACTTCAAATCAATATGGAAGATGTTTGAATAAAGACTAATCATGACCCAAAATGGGATCAATTTAGGTCTAGAAGGCCCATTTATCGTGTTTAAGAGCTCTATTCCAAATAAGCGTACAATATACACTTATTTAAAAAAACATTTGTATCTTTAATCAATATAAACCTAAAAATATTCAGTTGGTCTCTTTCTTTTCGCGATACGATACGGATATTATTGAAGCACAATTACACCGCAGCAGGGTAACCTCCTAAGAGATGGAGCACAGAACCTGTTACTGGGATAAGAAATTTACCTAAACTGGATTGGACAGGTGGAATTAAAAATTATTAAGATGAATGCAAGTATTAAGCAGATTATTACATTTTTATATCTATCTCTATCTCTAGTAACTTTTGTCTTTAGCCAACAAATGGGACTCAACCCTGTGACAAAAAATTATGAGCTTCCCTCTCTAACGATTAATCAGACTATTCAGGATCAAGAAGGCTACATCTGGTTTGCATCCACACAGGGATTAAGCCGCTATGATGCCTATAATATCCTGAATTTTAAACTAAAGGATGCTACCGGAAAAGTGACCTCCCAGCAAGCGATCCGGACGCTTATAGAACTAGAAAATAAACTGATTTTGGGCGGTGAGAAAGGTGTCTACGTATTAGATAAACGTAACTATAAAGTATTCCCCCTAAACGATCCACGTGTAGCAACCGTCCGTGTAAATGCATTGATGGTTGACCATTCAAAACGACTTTGGATCGGCACAGATAATGGTATTTTTATTTATAACAGTGATTTACAACCTCTGACAGAAGCCCAAAGTTCATATATCCTGAACAGTACCATGCGAGGCAAAACGATTAATACAATATTTCAAGATAGCCAAGCGCAGATTTGGATCGGTGTCTGGGGATCTGGCTTATTCAAACTCAGTCCTGATAACAAAACACTTCACGCCTACCCTAGACTGGGCCAGCGCAACAGTCCCTTCAAACTCATGGAAGATGATCACGGACAATTGTGGATATGTACTTGGGGTGATGGAATATATTTGTTCAATCCAAAAGAGCCAAACAATCCATATACGGAAATTGAAATCAAAAACAAACGCCGTCATGTAGGTAAAGAAGATCTTTTTTACAATATCATTCAGGATCAGAGCCGTCATTATATTTGGATTCTCTCTTTCTCAGGCATATCAACACTTCAGTACAAAAATGGTCAATTGCAAGAAATCGACCTTTCTAACCACTTCAATAATACGACGAATATCTTCAACGATATTTATCAAGATAAAAACGGCACCTTATGGCTAGCCGTCGGAGGGAAAGGAGTATCGATGTTTACTTTTGATAAACCAATTGTTAAAAACTATAGTTTCAAAAAAATCAAAACATTGTACAGTATCGCTCCAAACCTAAATATGCTTTATCGAGATCCTAATGGCATCTTATGGTTTAATCTCGAAAGGTTTGGATTTGGTAGTCTCTCCACAAAAACAAATCAGTTAAATACATATAGTAATTCCAATTTTAGGGACTTGATTTCACATCTGTCCTAAATAAATTTTAGGATTGGATTTCTGTGGTACAAGCATAGCTTTTTTCATCATTTCGATATTGACCCCTATTTTTCAATCTGCGAAGATCTTTAGCTGTCCCTTTTTTCCTTTTATAGGCGGC
>JALAGS010000183.1 GCA_022712315.1 Sphingobacterium sp.
ATTAGAAAAGCTGTAGTTTGGGATATATTGTATTAATTTGCACTACTTCTCCGGGGGCATATCTCAAGTACTATTGACAAGAATTATTGTAAAGCAATATAAAAACATTATCTTTGGAAATTAAAAGAGTAAGTGATTAAAAGAAAAGAAGCAGCCATATAAAATAAGTGTATTTAGTCTTTTTACTCCTCCTTCACGTCATCACAGCTAGGTTTGAATGTAACGGTGACCAATAATAGGGGGGCAGCCTAAAAAAACAAGGGCTATTTTTTGCGCTGGGTTAAAAATTAAATCACGAATGTATTAAAAATAAACTTTAAGTCGGTTCAATTTTTTGGAAACAGCTAATCGCACTTACAACTCATAAAGAGCTCACAGGCCAAACTTTGATATTTTAATTTTATGATTGAAAATATACTTTCAACTTATTGTAGTTTTTTTAGAGAAAATTTGATCTTCATTTTGATTTTCTTTGTTTTGCTAATTTCCCTTGCAAGAACAAAAGTAGAAATGAAGTGGTGGGATATTAAGATACTTTTTATTTCTTTCGGTTTATGGGTGCTTTTCGAGTTAATTCTTCGATTATGGTTTTAATAGGTTGACAATTTTATTATGGAAAATATGTATAAAATCATTTCTTACGCTCTAACTATTTTTATAACTACCGGTTGTATCGCAGCCGCGAATGGGCAAAATTTATCCTCAATGGAACGGATCAAGGATATGCCTAAAGATAATCCAAAACCTCGTATTAAATCGTTGCAAAATCAATATTTTAGATCAAATAATAGAAATGATGTACAAAAAAAAGAACCTTTTAATTACTATAATGGACATCATAGAGAATACTTTCTATATGATGAAAATGGCGATCAAATTAAGTTTAGGGGCTATAATACACAAGGGCAGCTGAAAGAAGAGTCCAATGGTTCTGTTAGTGCAATAATAGACTCCTCGTCAATATACAATGAATACGGAGATATTATCAAAAAACGATTCCATTTTTCAAATAAAATATTAAAGGAAATAAACTATTTAAATGGGGAAATTGTTAAACAGACGATCCGTTATCCTGAAAACATTTCTATAGAAATAATAATTACAGATGGGAGTCCTGACTATCAAAATGTCTACAAAGGCAAGAAGTTAGAAAGAACTACGAAATATAATAAAAACGGTTACCCTATCGAGGAACTTTTTTTTACTGAAGGTGTTATAACCCCACGGCAAGTGTTCGAATATAACGATATGAATCAACAGATAAAAGAGATAGATTATGATGCTCACGGGGTAAAAAGTTATATTTACGAATATAAATATAACGAAAATGGAGATGTTTCAGAAAGAATTTTCTATAGTAGGAATACTGAAGAACAGGGATTTGATAGAAGTACAATTATTTACCGATATAAATATGATAAGATAGGGAACTGGACGGAGCGAACTGAAAATCAAAAAGATAATCTTATAGTGACTAAAAGAGATATAACTTATTACAACCAGCAATAGAGTTATTATGTCGTACGGGAGTTTAAATCTATGGAGTTGTTGAAAAAGCATAAATTAAATAACCTACAAAAATTTACTTTCGCCGATATATTAAAGAATAGCAGATCTAGATAATCTGGATTCTGATTAACTTGTAAGTCATAAAAACCAGGTTAACATTTAAATTAAGACAACTTGGGGAAAAATAAATTCAAAACAAATTTTAAACTTTACTGGCTTTCGTTGCATTAGAACCTCTTTGCAGTTTAGAATATTCCCAATTGGCAATACGTGAATGCGCAGGATATAAAGCCCTGTACTTTAATCTGCAAAAACTACTTCTAAAGACTAAGATCGTTCGTCTGGAAGGTACACTGCACAGGCCGATGGATAAGATATCAAAGGCAGACCTACTTGTTGTCAATGACTTCGGCCTGGTAAATCTGGACTATTAGCGCAGAGGCTGGATCTGATTGTGCTTGAACGGCCACTAAACCCTTCTCTCAGCAGGCTACAGGTCAGAATAATCGGTGATCTTCAAATTGAAGGTAGGTATTTCAATAAGTCCTTTGTTAGCCATCTTAAATTTTGTTGTGTTTGTACAATTGCTCATACAGATCAATAACCTTTTTTTAATGTTCGATAATTTCTTCCTCACGTTGTTGCAACTTTTGCGTAATTGCATTCACTTCTTTTTCATAGTCTTTAATTTCATCTGAATCAGAATCTGCTAACAGCTGCACGGTTGTCAAATTAAATAACTTTGCTATTTGGTTTAGCCGAGAGAGATTTAGATCCGTGGTTCCTGTTTCCATTTTAGAAAATGCAGGAATTGATATTTGCAATCTCTTTGAACATCCTGTTGGCTCCAACCTTTTTGATGTCTAAGTAACCTAATTTTTACGAATGTTGCGAAAAGAGTTATATTCGAGGAAAGAGCGCACCGATTGAAGATTAGTTGTTTCGTTCGCTATGACGAATTGTTGCTTTACTATGGCACACAGCTGTTCGTCAATCATTTTAAACCCTAAAAAATCGTAATTAGTAGAACTAAAGAAAAAATTGTGGATAAGTAAATTATTGAAGTAGTCTAACCAATATTCATAAAATATCGATGAATTGAGCTTTATAACGTTAAAGTCATCCAATTTGTAGACACGCTGTTCAGCGCCCTCACTAATAAACATCCGCTCATCTATCGCGTCTAAATAGAAGAGAGAATGTTGCGTCGCGAAATCAATTAGGCATTTTTCTTCTTCACCTTTGAAATGCTATTGTTTTTCAATTCCTTGGCTTGGGTTCGCATTTTCTCTAAGGAAATGCTGGACTTGTTTGAGTTTGCTTGAACTGCCAATAGGTCCATCTCTAAGAATGATATTTTGTAGTTCATTTTTAATATCTTTCATTTTTATCTAGTTCAAAGATCCGAATTTATATTCAAATTTGGGATTTTGCTATATGCCCGTTTATAACCCAATAATTGGACGCTCTCCCTCCCCGTAAAAGTAATCGAAAAGTTGGTTTGGTTTAATTTGATATGCTTTTGCTATAGCCTGCATTTGAATGGGGTAAAAATCGGTTTCATCATTTGCATTTCGGATTCTGCTTATTAGACTGCCACAGGCTCTAATTGCAGATGTGATCTCACCTTCGGTAAGGTTAATATCTTAGATGAATTTTGCAAGCCTCGTTCGATCTTTTGTTGGAGAATTGACCAATAGGTGCGTATAGTAGTGCAATAAATTTTCACAATGCTATTATTTACCAGATAGAGATTCAATTAACGCTTTCTGCGTAGAAATCAATTCTTTTTGTGTTTGTATTGTTTCCTCCTGCATAGAGATTAATCGGTTGGCTTGATCGAATTGTTCTTTTAGAGAATTGATTTTTTCATCCCATTGTTTATATTCTTCTTCTCTATAGCTTTTAAATGGCTCGTCGTTGTAGTAATATTGTATGAAATTATGGTCTAATGCCTTTGAATAAATTAATAGTTTATCAAAGGAAAGAGAGGATTTTTTATAATCATTTCCAACATTTTGCTGCTTTTCATTTATTAGATCACCAACCATTTTCTGCGACAAGTTTTTTTTATCCGCTATTTCCTTAATCTTCTGTCCGATGTTCATCAATTTTATTTGTTGTTTTTACAAAATATTTTGTTAAAAAAATTTATTTAATTATATTTGTATCATAATCAGTTAATCTGATTTAGTCTCGAATATCGAAACGGCAAATTTCAAATGACACGAGACGTAGGGTTTGCGAACCCCCTAAGCTTTTTGTATCTTTACAACAAGGAGGGGCGAGCACTCTCTATTGGAAACTGTGTCAAGGCTCTTTGCCGTGCCCGATGTTCAGTGGAAGATAGTGAGGCTCGCCTCTTTTATATTTAGACATCCTCTTCTAATTTCCCTCCTCGAGACTCTTTTGTTAACCAAATGTTAGATTATGAAGCTAATTGAGTCAATCACGTATACAGCAGGGGGGCAGATCAAGGATCAGCTGAACCAGCTTGCAGTAATGCTGCTCTTCAAAAACAAATATTGTCCCCCAGAATAGCCTCTCGAAAGCTTAAAATCAGCAATGCCCTTTACCTCGGTAGAGGAATGTGCATACTAATGCCTGCAAAGGCCTATAGACAGCACCGCCACTGTTGATTTTGCCGACCTGTACTTTTCTAGGTTCTATGCCCCAAAATTGCACAGCGCCCTTCTCTTTTTTATTCGCACTTTAAAAGTAGGGATTTTGCAATTCAAAAGCAAAACTTTAGAAAATTGCATTTATAGATTATCTATATATAAGGTCGGTTTTTTATATTATATCGGATGCGGTATCGTCTATATCAAATCACGTGTAACTGTCCTGCACCGCATCTGTAGACCTATTAATAGTTCTAGTTATTTACCGGAGTGACTCAGGTCAGAACCCTGGGATGAAATTGCTGATTCCGATCGGACAGGATAGTCTCTGCCTCGGGCCGCTCCATTAAAACTTAAAAAAATGACTCATTTTTTTAGGGCAGGAATGCTCTTGCCCGATCCGAAGAAAACTTGTATATATAGTACCCTGCTATCTATCCTATGTTTAGTTTCTATGTTTAGTTTATCGGCTCAGACGCCCCGCAAGGACAGCGGGGCCAATGGGCCTACAGATTTTATTTTACAAGGGACTGTCATCTCAGCTATTGACGGCAGGCCATTACAGGGCGTATCGGTAAGTATCGAAGCAGAGAAACTCCGGGTGTCATCCAAAGGGAATGGCTCTTTTAACCTACGGGTAAAGAGGCCTAAAGGAAAGGTCAAATTTACCTATGTGGGCTATAAGCCTCTTGAGACCGAATACTCCGCTGCTGTATCATTGATGATTAAGATGTTACCGCTGGAAAATCAATTGGAAGAGGTCGAAGTGGTCTCCACAGGTTACCAGAAGATCCCCAAAGAGCGTGCAACAGGTAGCTTTGAATTTGTGGACAACAAGCTATTCAACCGTAAGGTTTCCACAGATTTTGTAAGCCGATTGGAGGACGTGGTGCCGAGTATCTCTAGTTCCAAAGTGTTTGCGGATAATAGGGGCAGTTTGCTCAATATCAATATTCGTGGTGTGAGTACATTACAGTCCGAGAAGTGGCCTTTGGTCGTTATCGATGGTGTCCCTTATGAAAATAAGCTCGCAGACTATGGAAGAGGTGCCTTTAATAATATAAATCCCAATGACATTGAAAATATTACGGTTTTAAAGGATGCAGCGGCGGCTTCCATCTGGGGGGCACAGTCCGGAAATGGTGTTATTGTGATCACGACCAAGCGTGGCAGGTTTGATGAAAAAGTACAGATAGACTTCAATGCAAATGTCAGCATACGCAACAAGCCAGACCTGTATTACTACCCTCAGATGAATACATCTGACTATATCGACCTACAGCATTATCTTTTTGAACAGGGACGGTACACTTCCGTCTTAAGTGACTGGCAGTCCAATATCCAGCCGATAGTGATGCTCATGAAAAAGCAACAGGATGGACTGATCTCGGATGCAGAACTTAATAGCGAACTGGACAAACTGCGCGGTATAGACATACGCGATGATTTTACAAAATATGTGTACCGCAACGCCATTAACCAGCAGTACAATCTCCAGTTGAAGGCTGGAGGCCAGAAAATGAATAGCCTGTTTTCCGTCGGCTATGATAGGAACCTGCAGGAGCTGGTCACATCAGCGCTAGATCGTCTTAGCCTAAAGTCAGTGACCCAGATACGGCCTGTGAAAAATTTATTGCTGGATATTGGGATCACCTACACCGAATCCAATACAACGGATAGTGATGACCAGATCGCTTACAATAGAATGGGGGGTGGGGAAAGCAATTACCCTTATATGAGGCTTGCCGATGATCAGGGGAATCCGCTCAATGTGGAACTGTTTCAGAAAAATCCGGCGTACCGCGATACAGTTGCCGGTGGAAGATTATTGGACTGGTCTTATAGTCCCTTAAAAGAATTGTATTCTTCCAAGATAATTCAAAAATCAAGGGACTTATTTGTCAACGCTTCGGGCAGTTACGCTTTTGACTTCGGTCTGAAACTGAATGGTCTCTATGCTTACCAACGTAATATGAACCCGATTTCTCAATGGCGTGGGCTGAGTAATTTTTTCCTTCGCGATGAGATCAATTATTATGCAAGCTGGAACCAAAATGAAGTCATCTGGAATCTGCCTGTAGGTGATAAATACCTGATCAATCATTGGGACAGCTATATCCACCAGGGCAGATTTGGGCTTGAATACAGCAAAAAATGGCGAGATAGGCACGAAATTAATGTATTGGCAGGCTATGATGTCAGGGCACTGGAAAGAACAAATGCAGTATCCCAATATTATGGATATGATCCGCAGACAGGAGCCTTCAGGTCGGTGAAATATGGACTGGAGGTACCTGTACTCAATGGAAAGGCTGGAGTGAATAATCTGATTGACCGTAATTCGTTTGCCCATTTTACAAATAGATTTGTTTCCTATTATGCTAATGCGGCGTATACCTATCGTGGACGCTATACAGTGAGCAGTAGCTTTCGCAAAGATGCTTCTAATCTTTTCGGTGTCAAAAGTAACGATCGCGGACAGCCATTTTGGTCTGTTGGTGGGGCATGGCTGATATCTCACGAAGATTTTCTGAAAGAGCTGCCATTTAGCATGCTAAAACTAAGGGCTACCTATGGCTATAACGGTAATGTAAACAACACCGTGGCAGCCTATCCGGTCATGTCGATCCAGGATCAGGCCCACTATATTACCGGGCAAAACTATGCTTTGATGTCGTCACCTCCCAACCCCTCGCTGAGATGGGAGAAAGTGCAGAATATCAATTTGGGGCTTGATTTTGGATTAAAATCAAATCGACTTTCAGGTAGTATCGAATATTATCGGAAGAACCCAAAAGACCTAATTGCTGCTGCTCCGGTTGATCCCAGTACAGGTTATTCAACATTGACGATAAATTCGGCAAATCTCGATACAAAAGGCTGGGATGTATCTATACAAGGTGTGCCCATGAGAAATACCTACTTTGAATGGACAACCAATCTTGTATTTTCCTACAGTAGAACGAAAGTAACCAAGTCGTATGTGGACGATGATGTCGCAAGTAATTTTGTGGGTGCTGCAGGTGGAAGGGCAATAACTGCTATAGAAGGGATGGATCTTTTCTCCCTGTTGACGTATAAATGGGCGGGGCTGGACCCTCAGACAGGAGAGCCCAGAGCTTATCTGAACGGACTTATCTCAAAAGATTATATCGGTATCATCAATGCGCCTGTAGACCAATTGGAAAATCAGGGTTCGCTCGTACCGCTCTATTTTGGGGGATTTAGGAATTCGTTCCGCTATCGTGGAATAGACGCCTCGTTTAATATTTCGTATCAGCTTGGACATGTTTTTTTACGCAATTCCTTTAGTAACGGTAATTTTCTGGGGAGTGCCGTGGGGCATGCAGATTATGCCAAACGCTGGCATAAAGCGGGGGACGAAATGACTACTGATGTGCCAGCCTTTACTTATCCAAACAATATGTATGCAAGCCAGGTGTATATGGGCTCATCGGCTTTGGTCGAAAATGCAGGACAGATAAAATTGAGGGATATTCAGGTAGGATTTACTTTTCCGAATGCTATAGCCAATAGGTTTAAAAATTGCCGGCTGTATGCCTATGTGCAAAATGTAGGGGTATTATGGCGGGCCAATCAGAAAGGTATTGAACCCGAGTACGGCCGTGCCATACCAGACCCGCTGATGTCCTCTTTGGGATTTAGTTTTAACCTCTAATGATCACAAAAATGAAATTGAACAATATATCATGGAGCTTGGGGATGATCTTTACTCTAGCCTCCTGTTCTGGTTTTTTGGACGTAAAACCGGATATTAAATTAATCGTTCCACAGACTATAAAAGATGCGGAGCTCCTGCTCCACGATTATACCACGCTGAATACAGGGTATCCAAATTATGGTGAATTAGGGACAGATGACTATTACCTGACAGATGATAGCTGGAAAGCTGTATCCAATCTCGTGCAACGCAATGCATATAACTGGATAGATGAATCTTACGTCGATCCCGTGCAATGGCAGCGTCCCTACAAGGCTGTATTTGTGGCCAATCAGGCATTGGATGTACTGGCAGGTTTGGATGCATCCGAGCAGAACAGAGCGCTTCATGACAAGCTCACGGGGACTGCACTTTTCTTTAGGGCTTTTGCATTCCACCAACTGGTCGAAGTTTTCTGCCCGGGTTATTCTTCTGTGATTGCATCGGCTGAACTGGGTATTCCGCTTCGGCTTAAACCCGATTTAGATGAAAATTCAGTCAGGGCTTCACTGAAAGACTCTTATGACCAGATCATCACTGATTATCGCGCCTCAATAATAAAGTTGCCAAATCAACAAAATATCATTGGTCAGCCGGACAAAGCGGCTGCATTTGCAGGATTGGCAAGAGTATATCTGGCGATGGGTGGATATGAAGATGCTTTTGTGATGGCTGACTCATGTCTGACTATCAAAAGTGACCTATTGAATTTTAATCTATTGAGGGCAGCGGATGACCTTCCTATTCAGCAGTTTAATGAGGAGGTACTGTTTCCGGCTATGAGTGCCGGGGCAGGTCCAATGGGGTATTATACGGCATTGGTAGATATGGAACTATATAATAGCTATGACAAACTTGATCTACGTAAAAAGATATTTTTTCAGCTGAGTGATAATATCGATGGAGCCTACAACTTTAAAGGAAATTATGGTGGCTCATATTCGCAGCTATTTGTAGGGCTGACTACCAGTGAGGTGTACCTCATTAAGGCAGAAGCAGCGGTCCGCACTGGTAAAATTGAATCAGCGCTGGAGTCATTAAATAAGTTGAGGTATAGCCGTTGGAAGACGGAACAATATACCGCTATAACTGAATCGGATCCGGAGCTGTTGCTGAAAATAATATTGGAAGAACGCCGTAAAGAACTTCTTTTTAGAGGTCGGAGATGGTCTGATCTGAAACGGCTGAATTTGGATGATCGCTTCCAGAAAACGCTCACAAGAATTGTCAATGGGAAAGAGTTTACTTTGGTGCCAAATAGCCCCAAATATGCTTTCAGACTACCGGAAACGGTTATCAATAATGGAAAAATTAGTCAAAATAAACGTTAATACAATTTTAAAATGAAAGTTATAAGAATATATATATTGACAGTTTTTGTACTGTTAAATGGAATAGGGCAGCTGTTTGGGCAGGTCGGCCAAAAGGTGGACCATACAAAGGTATTAAAGGTCGGGGATGATTTCGTTCCACCAAATACTATAAAAATAATGCGGGGGCCTTTTAATACAATTGATTGGGCTTCATTACAGGATAAGGTGATTGTGCTGGATTTCTTTGACACGTTTTGTACTGCATGTATTGAGGCCATGCCACATTTACAACAATTACAAGATAAACTAGGTAGTAAGTTGCTGATCATCAATGTAGGATGGCAAGACAGGAGCACATTGACTAGGTTTTTTGATAAAAATGAGTTTCTAAAAAGAAATAAAGTGAATCTGCCTGTAATCTATGCTGATGATTATCTAGGTACATTGTTTCCACATGTGGGGAAGCCCCACGTGGTACTACTGTTCCGTGGGAAAGTACAGGCGATTACTTTTTCATCTGCCATCAATGAAAAAAATATCTTGACGCTCTTTAAAACTGGATCCATTACATTACCGTTGAAAGATGATTTTGCTGTGGATAGAGGTGGTATTCAGGACTTAAATAGCCAGTCAAATATCGTAGCAGGATCTTGGATCACGGGTTATCAAAATGGTATACCAACACAGGGATTACAGTTTGATACTGATAGCGTGACAGGGAAATTTAGAAGTTCCATGTATAATAGATCTATTTTTAGAGCATTGTTGAATACATGGAGCAGGATCCAGAGACCGGATTTTTTGGTCAATGAAAACCGAGTAAAATGGATTGTAAAAGATCCGGGACGATATGATGATATCTTGAACATAGGAGAGGAATGGCTGGGCAAATATGGCGTCTGTTATCAAAGGATAGCTAGTAAAAAATATCCTGACTCGGTTGTGGCCAAGATGATACTGAATGATTTTCACCATAATTTGGGCATAAAATCGTATTGGGGGAAGGAAAAAAAAGAATGTTTGATCTTAAAACGATTGGAAAATTCGAATGGAAACCATTCTCCCAAGAGTGGAGATATCAAATATGAAGGCACAGCGGTATTGGCGGCGATGATGGATTATCAAAATAACTATCCACCGGTATTAGATCATGTAAAATCTGATCAGATCTTATCGCTGTCCAAATTTGATACAATCAAAGAACTGAATGAACAACTGAACGGGTACGGAATGGAAATTGTATATGGGAATGAAGAATTGGATGTATTTGTTATCGAAGAAATAAATTAAAAATACAAATTAAGGGTATGACTTCTATCATACCCTTTCTAAAGTTAGCATCCGTTTTACGATTTGCTTATGTCGTAGGTCTAGTCCTCAACTTCACATTAGTACTGGAAACCCCATCGTTTAATGCTTGAATCATTTCATTCTTCAAAGCATTTGTTAAAATGGGATTATTGTCTCCATCATCGTTCGCTTGTATAGCACATACAGATTGTGCGCCAGTACAAGTTGGTTGAGTGGAGACTAGACTATAATGCGAAGGTTCAGAAGGATTAGTACCTGTAAATGAAAACCATGCCATAATTGTCTGATTTAAATTGTCTAATTTAGATTTATGAACTGATCACAATGCCGCTGTCAATATCGGTCAAAAAGTTGGACAGCGCATTGGCCCCGAGTCCGCCCATAGCGGACTCTCTGATCTGACGGTGGGACTCCTTATTCTGTCAGACCATTGATCTCCTTACCGCCAGGGCGGGAATACAGCAAGCTTACGCCTGTACCGCTTGACGGTAAAGCTTTCGCAGGCAAAGCCGAGCGGCAGACCCCAGCGATCCTCCGCAAGGTAATAAGCACCCGCTAGCAGCATAGCTGCATGGCCCCTTAGCTGATTGCTCATTCGTGAGCAGCTGGAGCATTCTTTCAAGCGATGTCCGTCACCTTGTCCTTTGCCGTTTATCTTTCCCTGCTTCATAGTTTACATTTTGTTCCATTCCAATGGTGTTATAATGCTATTAAAACTAGATGTTGATCAATCTTTCAATCACCGACGGGAGAGGAGACATCGTAATTGTCAGCACGATCAACTTTGAGTAAAGTTAGCAGGCTCAGCGGCTGTTTATATTTCATATTTATGAGAAAATTAATTCATATTTATGTGATTTTCAATCATCTTCTTCCTACTTTGAAGCTTATAAGCCTGAATAGGTATTGGGGTTTATCCCCAAAAAAGAACAGATATCCTTGATGCGGCAATAGCGTGCCGCAAATGGATAATGACGCCAGAATGCTTCTTTTTTTTCTTTTGAGCTCATGTTGATCAGCCCGCCCCGAAATGTGCGCTCCGACAGCAGATGGGAGAGAAAGGCATTCAGCTGCTCGGAAAATCGAGGGTGATGCTGAATAATACTGACAATATCCGGCTGACGGATCAGAATGGCTATGCTGTCCAGTTCGGCTTGAAAATAAATGTCATATTCGGTGGCTGTATGATAGATCGCCTCATTTGAACCGATGAAATCCAGGACTTCCGAGCGAATAGCATTACCGGCTGTGTAATCGCGGCGTTTTATGACCATTCCCTCGAGTATGATATGCAGATCAAAAGGCTGTGCCTTCAGTATTTTCCCTTTCTTGATGGATTGGATCTGTATAATGCTTCGGAGTGCATAGCGGAGCGCCGGCCCCAAAGGGCCGGTGTTTTCCAAAATGGCGTAAAACTGGTTTTCATAATTTAGGTTTTCCATCTTCCTAACTGTAGTAAAACTTGATTATTAATCGCCTGCCATATATCATCGAACTTCCGTCTACTGGTATAAAAACCTGTGTAACACTGCCGGTCTTGCTATTGCCGATACCTTCTTCGGCTTCTTCGCGTTCTAGCACAATTGGCGTGCGCAATGAGATCGCTTCGGCTATCTGCGATGCAAAATAATCCTGTGCAGCGCTGCCTAAATCGGCTGCTAACTGCAGTTGTGCCCCGGTCAGCTTAAAACGCTCGGAGAGCCAGTCCGAGAAGTTGGTCTGGATAAAGATTCTTTCATCTTCGATCACGATAGTATCTTGCGCATAAAGATAATTTTGCCAGCTATTGACACCTGGTCCATCGAAACTAAATTGTAGATTTTTCATACTTGTATAAATTTAAAGTACCCAATATACACCCTGAATCACGTTTTAATGGCTTTTTTTAAGCAGTAAAAAATCCAAAAGCGATTTTTTACCATCTAATCCCCTCGATGTTTCATCCAATCGGGTTTGGATAAAGAACTATTAATAGTTATATTGTGTTCTTTAAAGTGGTGGTAAATTAATGTGTGTGCTGTCTAACTAAATTTTTTTGTTATCCATGAGTACCTCTATTAAGTCCTATATAAAAGTTTTTCCGGTGCTGTGGTGGTGCAGTTTATTGCTGATCGCATCTGGAGCAGTGGCACTGTTTCCTTTTGACAATATGTCCTTCGGTTATCTAATTAAACCTAATGTGATGGCTGTGATCGCTAATACATTGGGCATAGGCTTTATCATCCTATGCCTTGAGTTTTGGGTGGGGTATCAGATTTTCGTGTCTGGTTTTTGGAAACGTTCGCCGGGCAGGGCCACGTTGATTCATGCCCTAGTAGGAGTTGTCCTGCCCGCTATCATTACATTTGGATTAATATTATTCATTTATCCAGCATCCATCGTCGAGGATGACCGCTTTCAATGGGATATCCTGTTCATGGTCCTGCTACTGATCATACTGAACTACTGGTTGGCCAACCGTTTACTTCAGAACGAACTTAAAATGATGGTGGATATCAGGCAACAATTAGCCAGCGGTAAAGAAAAATTAGTACAGCAGGTTGAATTTTTAAGGGCAGAAATAGCACATTATGAAATTGATGCACAACAATATAAACAACTGGTCGCCACGGCCGATAAAACAGTTAATGGCCTGCTGGAAGGAAAAAATAGGCTCGCTATGCAGCTGGACGAATTAAAGAAGGAAAACAAGCGCCAGATACTTCTTGGACAGCAATTGGAAGCTGAAAGAAACCTAGAGGCAAAGGCCCGTATAAAGGCCGAGAGACGTAACCAGGAGCTACAGCTGGAAATAGTAGAACTCAAAGCATTGAATCATCAGGGAAGTGAGATGGGTACCAATCTCAATTGCCGGTCAGATGCGGTATTTCACTTTAAGGTTAACGGTATGGAAATAGCTATTTTTGAACGGGATATTGCCTATTGCTATGGTCATCACCGTAAAGGAGAAGATTCTTTTCAGGAAATCGTACTAATGGATGGGACCAAATATCATCCTGGCCTGAAATCATTGAACGATCTGGTCAAGGCATTCCCCTCACTCAAGCCTGTTTCGCGCAATTTTCTGATTGCAGGACAGGCAATAATAAAATACGAGATACTTGCAGCCAATACTCCTTTATTGACGATTTTACACCATGGCGAACAGATCGAATATGGCGAATCGTATCGGAGGAAGCAGCCAGGCTGGAAAAACTGGCTGGCTGAGCAGAGTGCCATTAACCAGCGGAAAATTACGGCGGTGCCCACCGGATCTCTGTCGCTTGCCTAGTCAGCCTCTTGACAGGTTAACGGCCATGAAGAAATCAGCCCTCTCCTGCTGATTCTATTTTTTGTTAAATCAGGCTGCTCTGCACCTGCTGCGCATCCAGATAAAAATATTCGGCAAATAGTTTAATGGGGATAGCGGTCTTTGCTGGCAGATTGTAAGCTGCCCGGATATCTTCAAAAAGGCGGTAACACTGCCGCTCGGATTTGCCCAGCAGGGGAGCCGCCTCCCTTGGGTAGATCAACATGCGATTGTTTCTTTTCATTTTTCTGATTTTTGGAGCCCCAATAGTCATATCAGACGCGGATTGTAAAGAGGATAGGGCATAGATAAAGTATCGATCAGGCGTTGCCTAAGCGTAGATACAGTGCTAATAGTGCGTTAAATGCGTGCTTATAACCTACTCGCTACACACTTAGCTCATTGCAAAATGGTATATAGCGCCATAGCGCTTATCAAATCTTTGGTATCGGTTTATCTACGCTTGGTCTATGCTTTACGGCTACTTTGAATAGGGCTGCGGCTATTGGTCTGATTCCTCTCCATGGTTTCAGGAGGCCATGTAAACAGATTCAAGGTAACCTTTTTTTGTCATTTATGCCTTTTTCTAGCCATTTTTTCCATCCATTGACATTTCTTCCTGACCTTTTTAGCACATCATGCATCTTCGTATTGTCAACATCAGATAATGTCATGGCAAAACAAGTAAGTTTAATCAAATTAGAAGGGAACGTCGGGGACCTTTCCTTCTTTAAATCAAAAACAATCGGTTTTCAGGCTCGAATGAAAACCGGCGTCTCAGGCGACCGGATCGCCACCGACCCTGCATTTGCCCGTACCCGTGAAAATGGCAGCGAATTTGGGCGTGCACAGCAGTATGGCAAGCTACTGAGGGATCTGCTGCGCGATGTGCTGTTCCAGAATTCGGATAGCAAATTCAGTCAACGTCTGGCCAGTAGGTTTCTAAAAGTGATTCAGAGCGATACGAAAAGCGCTCGTGGCGAACGTGTCCTGACGCCCCAAAATTTAGTCATGCTGCAGCATCTCGAATGTAATGACCGAACAAAACTAGGGGATATTTCACTGGTACCGATTTCACTGGATTACGACCGGGTCAGCGGTGATGGGATACTGGAAAGCATGGGACTTATTCCGCACCTCAACATCGCTAAGCTACAGGGGGCCACACATGTGCGCTATACGATTGTGCTGCAAGAATTTAATGGCGACGACAGTGACCAGCGCCCTGTGATAAATAGGTCTTCCTACATTTCGTTGCGCGAAAATACGCCGATGGATCTGCAGCTGGTTGCCAATTTGCAAGCCGATTCGGACAGATCAGTATTGCTATTGGCAGGAATGGAATACTTTCAGTTGGTCAACGGGGCATATTATCCGCTTTCAAATGGGCAATACAATGCCCTTACTATTAAGCGGGTCTATGTGCCTTAAAATTGGCGCAAACTGGCAGAATACGAGCCAATAATACTGCGCAGTGCTAAATCGGCACCTACGTGCAAAGACCGTAGACAGCGGGGATTACGCCCCAAAGTCTACCGTGCTTTGCTGCTCGATCGCTGCAATGTATTGGACGAATAGTTATTTCAAACAAAAATTATCTAAAAACAAAAAAAATGTCTATCAAACATACCTTGCGGCTGCACCGGACTTATGGAGCCCAGGGCACCAATGGAACTTTATACTATAATAACCAAAAGATCTGTCATACCATCGAGCTGCCAGACCGAAACAATTTGCGCCGGTTGAGCTGTATTCCGGCAGGTACCTACAGGCTCAAGAAACATCAGTTCAGTAAAAATGGAGAGCAGATCGCCATCACCAACGTGCTGGGGCGTGAAGCTATCATGTTTCATCCAGCAAATGATGCCCTGCAGGATTTGCAGGGATGTATTGCGCCAGTGACAATGTTAACAGGTGAAGGGAAGGGGACGGAAAGCCGAAAAGCATTGATAAAGCTCAAGGCGCTTGTATATAGTCTTTGGGATATGGGGGATGAAGTGTTTATCCAGATCAGCTGATCAATGGAATGTCAATTTGACTAAATCTAGTGATTAATGCTTTAAAGGGTGAATTGTTGAATGAATAAATAATTTTAAACGAATGAAAAAAGCGATAAACAAAGTAAGTGCTATGCTACAAGTGCTGCTGCTGGCACCCATAAAATTGCCGGGCAAGGTGGTCAATGTATTAAAATATATTGCCGTCGGCGTTGGCTTGTTGCAACGTGTATTGGATGAAGATAAATCAGATGCGCCGCCGCCGGCTCCTGATGTGCCGAAAAATTCAGCTGATCTGACTGAAGGAATGGGAGAGAGGAAACCGGACAATGAAAGCTAACGACATGCGTGTTGCAGCGCTCGGCGGAACACTTTGTTCTGTATGGGCAAGCATCTCATTTGGCGAGATTATCCAAACGATTCTGATGGCAATGCTAGGTACAATAGTCAGTTTCGCTACGGGATATCTGTTGGGCTGCCTGCGGCGGAAATGGTGTAAAAAATAATTTTTAGGCGCTGTTTATCAAGCTGTTTGCATGGCCGGGATTCACTTGAAATCTGGCCATGTACATAATATTGATCAATGGCCCGTATACTAAATAGTCGCCGGACCCGACATCGGATCTGAACTTTTCTTTTGGAATATAGATATAGATAGGATGTTCGGTCAGCAGCTGCTCTTTTGCTCAAAAAATATTTTATTTGCTAATATATTTAGTTTTATTTATATTTGATTATTGATAACCAGTTACTTAATAATTATGGCTAAGTTTAAATATATTGGGAAATATGTTGATCCCAATACCGACTTTGGATGGAAGCTTTACTTTGGGCGGGAAGAAAATAAAATTCTGCTGATCGAATTCCTGAATAGTTTATTTGAAGGTGAGAAAGTGATTGCTGATTTATTCTATAAAAAGGTAGAATATGATGGTGATCAGGAAGATATGCGGCGTGTGGTTTTCGATCTGCATTGTATCGGCAGTGATGGGGAGTTATTTATCATCGAAATGCAGCAATTATTTCAGGAATTTTTTAGGGATCGTGCTGTTTACTATACTTCGCGTCTGATTAATAAACAGCTGCCCAAGGGAAAGAAAGGCAATAATTACTGTCTGCCAGAGGTTTATTTTATTGGTGTTTTAGAATTTAAGCTTGATGGCGATGCTAATGCCCTTTCAAAGCGTCATACGGACCGCCCGTATTTCTATGATGTTGCCTTATGTGACAAGGCTACGCATGAAATTTTTTATGATAAGTTGGGGTATAAGCTGGTTTCACTACCGCTGTTCAATAAGACGCCGGCAGAATTGTACACGATCATGGATCAATGGCTATATTTGCTTAAACATCTGAGCACCATGGATAAGTTGCCCTCGTTTTTGGATAAAAGGATATTTGGTCTTATCTTTGAAGTAGGAGAAATAGGTAAATTAACGGAGGAGGATCGCATGTCATATGAATCAAGTCTAAAACATAAACGAGATGCTGAA
>JALAGS010000184.1 GCA_022712315.1 Sphingobacterium sp.
ATATAGCAACTTTGCTATATCCAAACACCGCCACTTTTTAAACGTTTAGGACGCAAGTGAAATGCCATATATTTGGACAAAAGTGAAGATTATATGAGGTTTGTTATCAAAATGGTGCATCCTAAGTTATATCTATTCATCTTCGCTAGTCTATGTGTCCTGTCAATCTTAGGCACATTCTCTCTCATTGCTATATTCAATATTTTTGCAGAACTAGGGCCATCCTCTCTATTCGTATTGAGCCTGGGTCTGCTCATTTCTTTTGGATTTTTTAAAATTTATAGATGGCACCGTGCGGGCGAAGAATTTTTCATACTAGCAAAAGATAACATTAGTTATCAGATTAACAACGGCATAAAACTATCAGAGCTTAGATCATTTGAGGCAAGAGATTACAAGATCGGTTTCCACAAGACGAACAATTATGAATCAAGTATCTGCGGTAGAATTTATTTTTATAGAATTGATCCAGACACCAAATTGGTTACAATTATTTTAGATAGCACACTGGAAATAGCTTTGGAGGAGTACAAACTTCTAGAAGAAAATTATCTTCAATTGACACAAAAACCATCATCCCTTTTCGATGTCAATTTGAACTAACCCAAAGCCATGAAAACGCTAATCCTTTATAGATGATTATAAACAAGTTAAAGGCCAGTTATTATTTTACGACGATGTTGCTGCCCCCATTGCTCCATCTCAATCAGAACCTGCTCCAGTGTCTTACTGTATTCGGTCAGCTCATATTGTACGGTTACAGGTTTGGTATCACAGACCATACGTTTCACAAGTCCATTCATTTCCAATTCCTGAAGCTCCTTCGACAAGATTCTCGGGGAAATGCTCGCCTCACGTGAAAGCTCATTAAAACCACGCTTTCCATTTCTCAAGACCGAAAGCAGTACGAGTTTCCATTTACCACCAACGACATCTAAAGTATCCCGAATAGCCAAATTTGCTTTAGCACAACGTTCTGCAGTATGTTCCATATACTATTCTTTTTGTAAGTACTATCCTTTTTGTAACAGATAACAAAACTATAGTATTTATCTGGAAATTTGTCAAAAGAAAAATAAATTAAAACAATGAAAATATTACATATCATCTCGAGCTTAAGAGGCCAAGCATCTTTCAGTAATAAATTAGGGAATTCTATTATTGAACGAATAAAAGCCAAACATCCCGTTGAAGTAAAGGAACGCGATCTTGCATCTACCCCACTGCCTCACTTATCTGACAGGCATGTCGCAGCTTTCTTTACTCCAGCAGACGAACGAACTAAAGATCAAATTGAAACAATACGTCCTTCAGATGAGGCTATTGCCGAACTTATGGAAGCAGATACCTTGGTGATCGATGTACCTATGTACAATTTCACTATACCTTCTACGATAAAAGCATGGATCGATCAGATAGCCAGAGCAGGGGTTACATTTAAATACGGAGAGAATGGTGTAAAAGGACTCGTAACGAACAAAAAGGCCTATCTGGCGATTTCTACTGGTGGGATTTATTCGGAAGGTTTCATGAAAGATTTCGATCATACTGAGCAATATCTTCGACATGTTTTAGGATTTCTGGGTATTACAGATATTGAGGTTTTTAGAGTTGAAGGTGTTAATCTAGCGGAAGCCAAAGATGATGTCTTTTCCAAAGCAAAACAACAAGTAGAAAATTTTATATTTTAACTCTGAATAAAACATTTTTTACACTCCTTTGTTATCTGGGTGTTATAGCATAGGATGAGTTATACCGTGAAGGCTAGGAAGTTGGTTCGCCTAGCCTTTTTTGTCGCGTAGAGAAATGCTTTCGACAGCCTTCCAGTATATCAATGGACAGGAGTTTTAACCTCATTGCCCGATAATAGTAGATAAGTTTAAGAAATTTCTATACATCCATTTGTTGGATCTAAAGGTCTTTCTCCCTCTGTTTGGAGATCCTTTGTATGAGTTTCCATACAGAATTTGGTTATAATACAACTTTTTTTTGTAAGTTAGTCTTTATGGACAACCCTCACTTTTTAAATTGCGATCAGGAAGCTATCCATCTTTGTGGTCACGTACAAAACTTTGGTTGCCTGATCGTATTTGATAAATTTCATCATTGTATTGGCTGGAGTGAAAACTGGCAGGAAATCGGCTTACCAGAACACAGCATATACACAGGGCTGCTCCTATCAACGTTTATCAGCAACCTTAAGCTATCTCACCCTATCGATCTAGATCAGATACTAAGGGACAACATAGAGACTTTCAAGCACCGATATGTAGCCGATATTCAACTGCAAGATGAAACACACTACCTTAGTATTTATCCTTTTGACGATAAGATATTTATTGAAATAGAAAGGCACCAATCGCGTTCTCATCAATTCAAAAATATCTACCACTATGCCCAACATATCAATAACAATAAAGACATCTGGAAAGCGCTCGCAGAAAATATCTATACCGTAACGGGATACGACCGTGTGATGATCTACAAATTTTCAAAAAATGGAGACGGCAAAGTTATTGCCGAGCATGTGTCTGAGGGGCTAGAACCTCTTTTGGGATACCATTATCCCGAATTCGATATTCCTCAACAAGCACGCAGGCTCTATACAAAAATTTTTGCCCGGGTAACTCCAGATGTGGAGGCTAAGCCAATTCCGGTACTTGGCATTAATCCAGAGGAACTAGATCTTTCCATGACTGGGATACGGGCCATGTCTCCGATCCATCTTCAATATCTTCGTAATGCTCAAGTTCGTGCAAGTGGGAGTTTCTCTATTATCATTAATGGTCAATTGTGGGGTTTAGTTGCCTGCCAGAATAGAATGCCCAAAACGATAGATTTAGCCCAAAGACATCTCTCCGTATTTATTGTCCAATATGCAGTAAACAGTTTTTTGGCCAACAAACAAATTGCAGAAAACAACTTCAAGCTGAAAACAAAAAGTATCGAATTTGAGATCAGACAAAGTCTATTCTCAAAGCAAGATATCCATAAGGTCATCGGAAATCTTACTTCTAGTTTAATGGACATCCTAAAAGCGGATGGAATGGCATTCAAATACCGCGGCAAATGGCATATGATAGGCAAAACGCCCGATAAAGATTGCATTCAACAGTTGGAAAACAATCTGGTCAACCACTGCAAAGACGAATTGTTTTGGCAATCTGATTTTAAATGGCCTCAGAATGAAAAAGAACAGTTGTGCCATTTTCCAGGCATCGCAAGCATAGACCTGGAGCATAAACTGGATTTTAAGATTTACTTTTTTAGGGAAGAAGTGAAAATTGAAGAAGTTTGGGCAGGACAACCTGAGAAACGGCTTATTTATGATCCTAACAAATCGGTCAATTTTCCATCTCCCCGAACATCATTTGAAGCTTGGAAGAAAACTGTTAGTGGGACCGCGCCAAAATGGAAAGAATGGGAGATTGATTTTTTAAAAAACCTAAGTTTTATTATACAGGAAGCATGTTTAAAGAAATTCACGGAGATCCAGGCATTGAATGAAAAATTAGTGGAAATCAATAATGTACTTGAAACTTTTAGCTATACATTGAGTCATGATTTAAAAAACCCGCTGGCCGCTTTACAGATGACCGCACAAATGATCCGGGACCGAGCTGGATTAAGTCAGGAATTCTTGACAAAAGCCGGTAAAAATATGATGGAAGCAATTTCTTTGATGAATAATATGCTTGATAAAACCGTAGATTTTGCCCGTACAAAGAGTTATGACTTCGAATATGAGCTGGTGTATCCTGAGCGCTTCATTCAACATATTATTGATGATTGTAAAGTCAGATATAATATCGAGAACCTAGAATTTGAAAAAGGCAAAATCCTGCCTATCGATGGTGAAAAAACATTGATTTACCAACTGTTCTTAAACCTTTTGGGTAACGCTATAAAATATAGCAGCAACAAGGGAATACCAATAATAGGACTGGATAGCGAAGATAGTGGTCATGCCATCGTCTACAAGATCTACGACAATGGTATCGGAATTTCGGCAGAAGAAACAGAACGGATTTTTGAAATTTTCCATCGCCTACCCAATGCTGTTGAATTTGATGGCTCAGGAGTAGGATTATCCATCGTCAAAAGAATCCTGGAGCGGCTTAAAGCAACAATCACCGTGGAAAGTAAACTAAATGAGGGAACAACCTTTACGATTCATTTTCCTAAAAAAAATAATAAGCCAAAGTCTACGCTATCTAAAAAACACCAAATTTAAGCCATATCAATCCTTCAAGATTTTTTATTAAATTAGTGTGGGATAGATCCAAATTCAACATATATCCTCCCTACAACAAAGTATGTGATTGTTCAACATTGCCGGATTTTTTTTAGGCAGGACTCTTGATTTATAGTACAATGACCAAGTTTACTTTATTCGTTGGAAACGATATAAATAATATTTCACCAGGAATTAGCTGGAGCGATTTGCTCCATAATATCAAAGCAAAATATAACGTCAGTTCATTAGAAAATGGGCAAAAACCTTTTCCTATGCTGTATGAAGAAATATTTCTTAATGCAATTAAAGAAAAGCATATCAATGAGAAGGAACTAAAAAGTTATATATCGGATTGTGTTTCGCAGATAAACCAAAACGAAATACACCAGTTAATTAGGGATGTTTCAACCGAAAATATCATTACCTCAAATTATGAATTTAGTTTGGAAGGGAAAGCAGCGACTACGAATACCGGTCTAATCCGAGAAACTACCTATAGTGTATTTCGGAGACACGAAAGCGACAACAAAACCTACTGGCATATACATGGAGACTGTCTAAACCCATCGTCCATTAACCTTGGCTATGAACATTATTGTGGTCAGCTGCAAAAAATGAGAGACTATGTTGTTAATGGTACAAATTACAGTTCGGAAACTGTTTATAGAGCCCCATTGACAAAAAGATTAAGCCAGCAAAAGGACACCAAGCTCCAATCATGGATTGATCTATTTTTCACGCAGGATATCCACATATTTGGCCTTTCGCTTGATTTCGTAGAGATTGATCTGTGGTGGCTCCTTACTTATCGTGCAAGAAATAAATACTACAAACGAAGTAGCTTTATTGTAAATCAATTATTTTATTACACAACAAAAAAATGGTATGAACTTTCCAAGGACAAGATGCAATTGCTTCAGGCAAATGATGTTGAGATCGTTGTTATTGATGAAGCCGATAAAACTAAATACTATAAAAAAGTACTTACTGCAATAAAGAAGAGGTACAGATTACCCAATGAAGCATAAATTGAACGACAGACTTATCATAAATCCCTTATGCGTGCTTTATCAGGTTTAACCAATGTATTCCCAGCTACTGTTAGCATACTTATTTTATTGGACATTCACATACATTCAATACCTTAAAATTGACGATTAAATCTTAAAATTATCTTTAACACACAAATTCATTCGAACCTCTTTCCAAATACTTTAACAGGAGCAGCTTATTTCACCTCTAAAACACACAAAATAAGACTACATACAAAGCTTCCATGAAACAGCAATGATGCAAAGCAAAAACTCATCTAGGCAGCTCATGAGTTCCCGTTATAACTTATTCGCAAACTATCCGACAGGCAGTTTCACAACAAATAAATAGCACCGGAAATACGAGTCAAAAGGACACTTATGCTCCACGAAAACAAATATTTATAGCAATTACCATATTTTTTCAAATCGATTTTGAGAAATAAAAAAAATAGATCACTTTTGCTATCATTTGGCTAAGATTAACAGAAAAAGTAAGGCCGTAACGAATTACCATTCGCATTTTATTTTTATTGATTCCATATGTCGTTTCAAAGAATTACCTATTTCTTTTTGGGAATATTATTGTTTATCGGTTGTAAAAGAGACATACATCCGGGCGTTGTACCTCCAGATACAGAAGTCATCGAAAAGGATAAATTACCTATTCCAACAGGCTTTACCAATGATCTTGGTTCTATAAAAATCAATACGATTGCCAATGCAAATCAGCCGGGCGAAGAACTGCCTGCTTTGATACGAGACATTTCTGGCAATAGTGCCAGTTATTGCCATCCCGATGTCGAATATTTTCCTTCTGGTTTCAATGGATACAAATATTGGATGGTATTTACCCCTTATTTTGGAATAATAGGCTCCGACAGAACAGCTTCCCTGTATGAAAACCCGACTGTAGTAGTATCTAACGATGGAAAAGAATGGATTACTCCGGCGGGATTAATAAACCCAATTCAACGGCGCCCGGCATTAGAAGATTCTTTCATCCAAAAAGATGGTAGCCCCAGTCAGGGCTACTGGTCTGATGTAGACTGGAATTTCAATGGCCAAGAATTCGAATTATACTATAGAGGTTGTTTTTTCTCAAGCAAAATTTTGAAAAAATGGGGTGCCAAAAGCGAGAACAATAGCAGAAAATTAAATGAAGAGGCTGAACGGGTTATTGTAAGACAAACATCGAAAAATGGGATTAACTGGACACCTATCGAACTTGTATATAATAGTAATGAGCCAGCTTCATTCCAGGACAATCATATCCTCTCTCCTACCTTTGTTAGAAATTCCACACATGTAACGAGCTATGAAGTGGATTTTAGCCCAACATACAAGGCTCCCATAATGACCAATATTTTATCCCGTAGTTCTACAAATGGACTAGATTTCACACCTTATCGAAATAGCAAAAAAGTTGAGTTTATCAATAAACCCTGGCTTGAATTTAACAAGGCATATTCAACCTGGCACTTACAGGGATCTTATATTGACGGTTACTATTTCCTATGTCTGGCGATTGGGAATGTGGATCGATTTACCTCAGATATGAATTATTTGGCCTATTCAAAAGACGGCTTACATTTTCGCGTCTTTGAAAAACCTTTAGCCTCATCCAATGTATACCGTTCTTCTGTATTTCCGAAGACCTCCACTTCAAAAAACATTGAATTCGGAGCAGTAATTGGATATAAATCGGGAGCCTTTGGCTATAGGGAGTTCACCATCAGCAAACAGGTACTGGAAGATGGTTTAAAATAAAACACCTATATTTAGCTTTAAAAGCATTCCGATGGAATTATTCCCGACAATAGATATTCAAGATTTTCGAAAAGACCAGGTTGCGGGTAATCAAGGATACTTATATTCGGAATTACGCGGCGAGCATCATATAGAGCGTCCCCATCAGCATCACTTTTTTTTACTGGTACTTTTTGACAATGCAGAGGGTACTCATACAATTGATTTTCAAGATTACGATATTGATCGTCACCAAATTCATATCCTCTTTCCAAAACAAGTCCATAGCTGGAAATTAGGTGCGAATACGACTGGATTCCAATTGATGGTCGACAGAGAGCAATTCGAGAAGTTTTCCCCCAATTTTCGTTATTCATTTGCCTATTATCAACGTAATCCCGTTATCTCACTTTCCAATGAAACATTTGCGTTGTTTTATTATGAATTTAACGCAATTAGACAAGAACTTGAAGACCATAGTTGCGCAGCCGACATCATCTATTCACGAACTGCCGTCATTGCTTCATTATTAAGTAAAGAGGTTAAAAAAAAGTATCAGGATGAACAGAGGAATGAATCCAATCCGCGTCTTTTAAAATTTCAGGAGCTTATCGACATTCATTTCTTAGAGGAGAAATCCATATCATTTTACGCAAAAAAACTTAATATATCTCCACCACATCTCGCTAAGATCTGTCGTCAAAAACTCTCGGTATCTCCAAGCCATCTCATCCAGCAACGTACAATTCTAGAAGCAAAAAGGTTATTAAAATCAACCGATTTTTCCATTAAAGAAATTGCCTTCAAACTCGGTTTTATTGACTCCCCCTATTTCTCAAATTTTTTCAAACAATACACTGGTATGAGCCCAAAGAAGTTTCGAACTTATTAAGGCTTCTTTTACTTTTTCATGTATAGTCTGGATTGCTATTCTTATTTTTATCTTTAGACCTTAAACATCCACGAAATGGCAATAAAAAATATTGAAATTGTAAAAACAGAAATTTTATCAGATAATTGGTACACATTAAAAAAATTAACTTATCAATATACCAAACCAGACGGAACAATACAGCAACAAAGCCGGGAAGCCTACGACCGAGGTAATGGAGCCGCCATCCTGCTCTATAACATAACATCCCAGACAGTAATATTAACTAGGCAATTTCGGATCCCCACTTATATAAACGGTAATGAATCCGGCATGCTAATAGAAGCTTGTGCCGGTTTGTAGATCAGGATTCACCACAGGACTGTATCCGTAGAGAGACAGAAGAAGAAACCGGTTACCAAATCAAGGAAGCAAAAAAAATATTTGAAGCTTATATGTCTCCAGGGTCGGTGACTGAAATCCTACATTTTTTTATCGCAGAATATACCAACAATATGAAAGTGAGCGACGGCGGAGGATTAGAAGAAGAGGAAGAGCATATTGAAATTCTCGAAATCAATATCCAGGACGCTTTACAGATGATTGATACAGGTGAAATCAAAGATGGAAAGACTATTATGCTATTACAATATATTAGATTGAAAAATATTATGTAAATCGGAGCAATACACTTGTCGTTAACGATCTATTTCTGCAAAAATAAACTTCGAATCCCGGAAATTGATGGTAGACGGTATAAAATGGGGAATCCCCATATACACTTGCTCCGTACCTGTACCCAAAATATATTGAGACCCTTTTTTTAATAAAACCAAGGGTCTCCTTTTTTTCTGCCCCCAGCCGAATGGTGTATAATAATAATCCCCAATTAGCGTATCTTTTTGAATATTACCCCGAATATCGCCAGAATCGACCTCACCTCCCGGTCTATAGAACCACAATTTTCCGTGAAAACGGCTCTCGAAAAGATTAAGGTCCAAACGGGCACTATCACGCTTACTTTGAGCAATATAAGTTAAAGCCTCTGTATCTTGCCTCTGCTCTTCACAGCTGCTCAATAGCAGAACAGACAAAATAAAATAAACAGCAGTCGAAAGTAAACGCATTTTTCTTTTGATCCGAAAATTAACCTTGACCAAGATAAACACAAAAATCAACAAAGCAGAACGAAATTGCGATAAGCCCCTTTTATTGAATTCGATTTACTCCCTTATTTGCTACTTTCCATTTCACATAATCGGCTTTCAAGCAATGCCCACAAGGACGGTAGTGATGTATTAACGCATCTTGCTCTGAAGTAAAAAAGACTCTGTTGTTCCGCTTCATCCGCTTGCCTGATGTGCAATGAAGTAATCCATAAATTCTCAATTTTTCATTTCCGCCAAAGCAAATTTCTCCATGGCGAATCTTAGCATGCAACAAAGCATCTGTTATATTTTTGTGCCATTCCATGGTTTTATCTATTTCTCAGCGTCATGAAAAATTATACCCAAAGCATGTCGCTTCCCTGATGTGACCTCACTCACTCCATGTTTCATATTAACTCTGAAATATCCAATCCGCCCCTTCTCTGGTCTAAAATTTGTCGCAAACAGAATGAGCTCTCCCTTTTTAGGTTTTAGAACAATTGCTTTTGATTGTGCTCTGGGAATTTGTTGTATTATTATAAACTCTCCGCCGTTGAAATCGAATTCGGGTTCATCCAGCATCAGAACAACCTGCATCGGAAAATATACTTCTCCATATAAGTCCTGATGCAAAGTATTGAAGCCTCCTTCTGTATATTTCAAAATTAATACAGTAGCCTGCTCTTGACCGTGGAGCCGACAATGCGTCAAAAAATCTTTATGTTTTGGAGGAAATGATAGTTTTATTCCCAATGCCCGAAACCAGGCGTTCGCTATAATTGCCAAATAAGGATAAAATTCCGATCGAATGGTTTGTATCAAGTCGGGTAAAGGATAATCAAAATACTTATACTCTCCTAACCCAAATCGATGTCTCGCCATAATAACAGTTTTACGATAGCCTCCTGAATCATCATACCCCTTTTTTAATAAGTCACATTGCGAATCTGTAAGTAACTTTGGAATAATCGCATAACCCCGGGTATGCATTGTTTCTGTAATCGCGGCCCAGTCCAGATCCTTTATTTTTTGAATGATATTTTCCATTCAGCGAATCTCAGCATTACAGTGGTGCAAAAAAATCCGAAATATGCTAATGTAATATGAATATCTAGAGGCGAAATTTCAAAAAAAAGGATCGAATACAGTTTATCTGCATTCGATCCTTTTTTATTTTCATATAATACAAACAGCTAACTTTCTCCAGCATTTTTGACGACCTTCTCTGCCAAAGCCTTAAGCTGAGCCATATCAGCATAGTCCAGCTTTAATGCCTCAAAAATCTGCATCGGGATACAGCTCGCCTTTTCTTTCAATACAGTTCCCTGTTCGGTTAACTTTATCTTCACAACTCTTTCATCTTCTTTACTCCGTGTCCGTGTAAGCAGAGATTTGCTCTCCAATCGCTTTAGCAGCGGTGTAAGTGTCCCATTATCCAAATATAGTTTCCCACCAAGTTGATTTACCGTTTGCTCATCGTTTTCCCATAAAGCCATCATCGTGATATACTGCGGATAGGTCAAATCAATCTCTTCAAGAATAGCACGATAGCGCTGCATAATTTCCCGGTGCAATACATATACAGAAAAACAGAGCTGTTTGTCTAATTTTAATAAATCATCCATATCGCAAATATATTGAGTTTATTAGGGATTGAAAAGCTGTATACCGTTTATTTATACGCAACAATGAATTCTTCCCTGGGAACTCGAACTTTCTTCATCGTGGAAATCCAGTCACGGGAAGGATCCGCCACACCGACATACATCAACGAAACACTTTTCAATCCATGTTTTTCCAATTGTAATACCTCATCTACCACACGGTTATCGAAGCCCTCAGCAGGAGTAGAATCGACGCGAAGCTCTGCTGCCTGAGCTAGGGCCAGACCTAAAGCAATATAGGTTTGTCTCGCGGTATGTGCAAAGTTTCGTTCAGCGGCCTCGTTCAGGTAAATCGATTTCAACTTCTCAGTATAGGATCCAAAACGTCCCCGAGGTAGATCGCGTTCATCTGTTGTGAAATCATAAACTTTATCAATACGTTCTTCTGTATACCGATCCCATGCAGCAAAAATCAATACATGAGAACATTCACGCATACATTCGGGATTCAGCGCTCCCTTTGCCAATTCTTCTTTTAATTTTTGGTTTTCAACAACCAATATTTTAAAAGGCTGTAAACCCGAAGAAGTAGGCGCAAGACGGGCAGCTTCTACAATTTTATCTATATTTTCCTGACTAACTTTTTTTGTTGGATCATATGCTTTTACAGCATGACGCCATTTTAAATCTTCTAGTAATGACATGTTGATAATAAATTTATTTTAAGAGAATAACAGATAATAATGCCAGCAATGCTGGAACTCCTTGTACAAAAAATATTTTTTTACTTGCTGTAATTCCTCCAAAAATACCGGCAACAAGCACGCAGCCCAGAAAGAACAAACGAACGTTATCACTCCAGACTGGATCGCTAATAAAAAAAGACCAAGCTAAACCTGCGGCCAAAAAGCCATTATAAAGCCCTTGATTTGCGGCAAGCCCCTTTGTTGGTTTAAATAGCTCAGCAGAAAGGGTCTTTCCAAAAGTACGTTTTCCAGCAGTTTCCCAAGCAAACATTTCCATCCATAAGATGTATAGATGTTCTAAAAGTACAAGTGCCGTAAGCACATTGGCAACATAATTCATATATTATTCATTTGTTGATACAGTCAGTTTGACTTCCATATTCCCTCTTGTGGCATTTGAGTAAGGACAAACTTGGTGTGCTTTCTCGATCAATTGCTGCACTAATTCCAAGCTTATCCCAGGAATATTTGCATGTAATTCTGCAGCCAGCCCAAATCCGCCATTCTCCAGCTGACCTATGCTCACTCTTGCCGTCACCGAAGTCTCTCCAGTTTTCACCTTCTCCGTTCTAATCACTAAATTCAGTGCGCTATCAAAACAAGCTGCATATCCCGCAGCAAAAAGCATCTCTGGGTTAGCATAATCGTCATTTGCCCCACCCAGACCTTTCGGCATGCGGACTGCCAGATCCAATACACCATTTTCACTTTTTACTTGACCATTTCGTCCTCCTTTAGCCGTAGCGCCGATATTATATAACGTTTTCATATTTAATTTGTTTTTGATTATACAAATGTATAGCTACAAATTATATTGTGCAAAATATAATTTAGCAAATTACATTAAAATGAAAATTGCCAGGATGCAAAATATTTTCCATAAGTTTGATTATCGCAAATCGTTATTTATATGAATACAACTTCCATCGAACAGTTCTATCAAGAGATCAATGCAAGTATTCCAAAGCAAATAGCCCAAGAAATCGGTCATTTTAATGTTTTCAGTTATGAGGAACTAGCAAAAAAATTGAAAGATAAGCCAGTTATGCCCTATAACAAGCGTACTTATTACAAAATCAGTCTAATCACAGGAAAAAATACAGCCGAATATGCTGACAAAGTGATCGAAATAGATGAATCTGCACTTGTATTCGCGACCCCAAAAGTTCCTTATCACTGGATACCAAAAGATGAGCATCAAAAAGGTTATTTCTGTGTTTTCACCGATGAATTCCTTGCCCGAAATAAAAGCGGTGTTGTGATAGACGATCTCCCCATCTTTCAACCTGGAGGACTCCCTATTTTTCAGCTATCTACAGAACAACGAATGGAAATCGAGGAAATCTTCCTGAAAATGAACAAAGAACTATCTTCCGAGTATGCGTTTAAATACGATCTTTTGCGCAATTATGTATTGGAAATCATCCATTATGGACAAAAATTACAACCGAAAAGTATCACAAACCCAACACACAATGCTTCCAATAGAATTACATCGCTATTTGTAGAATTACTGGAAAGACAATTTCCAATTGAATCCCCAATACAGCGGGTACAGCTGCGTACAGCAAATGATTTTGCTGACCGGCTTGCCATCCATGTCAACCACTTGAATAAAACCCTGAAAGAAAATACAGGTAAAACGACAAGTCACATTATTGCTGCTAGGATAACACAGGAAGCTAAGATTTTATTGCGGCAAACCGACTGGAATATATCCGAAATCGCCTATTCACTTGGTTTTGAAGAAATAGCACATTTTTCCAATTTTTTCAAAAAACAGACCAGGCTCGCACCAAACAATTTTCGTTCCCAAACGTTATAATTTGAATTTCGCAATTATCCATTTGCTTTTCGCAAGGAAAGATTTATTTTTTCAATGGATCTTTGTCACGTTGAATTTAAAACAAATCAGAAATGGCTACAAATAAAATAGCGTTGGTGACTGGAGGAAGTCGCGGGTTAGGTAGGAACATGGCAATTAGTCTCGCAAAAAAAGGGATTGACGTCATTCTCACCTACAACAGTAATCAAAAAGAAGCAGATCAGGTTGTTGCTCATATAAAGTCTTTAGGACAACATGCTGCAGCCTTTCAATTGGATGCAGGTAATGTATCGTCCTTTGATAGCTTCTTAGAAAGAGTTACCCGCCATTTAAGAGAACAGACAGGGCAGTCAAATTTGGATTTCCTAATCAATAATGCTGGAACAGCATTATATGCTCCTTTTCTAGAAACAACTGAACAACAATTTGATACAGCTTATAACATTCACTATAAAGGAGTATTTTTCCTCACACAAAAAACACTTCCTCATTTAAATGATGGAGGACGCATTATTAATATTTCCTCCGGCCTAGCTCGCTTTGCATTTCCGGGATCATCTGCCTACGGCTCTATGAAAGGAGCAATTGAGGTCTTAACAAGGTATCTAGCCAAAGAACTGGGCCCACGTGGCATTGGGGCAAATGTAGTTGCTCCAGGCGCCATAGAGACAGACTTTGGAGGTGGTCATGTGCGAGATAACAAAGAAACGAATGCGCACATCGCCGGTGTAACAGCATTAGGACGTGCCGGTGTACCTGACGATATCGGTGGTGTCGTAGCTTTCCTATGTACAGAAGAAGCTAGATGGATCAATGGGCAACGCATCGAAGTATCCGGAGGAATGAACCTTTAAATAACAGCTGAATTGAATGGGCTCGTGTTTAAGGCCGAAGCAAGAAAACATGAGCCCATATAAAATATTATATCGATGGTTCCAGCCAAGTTTTGTTCATTTAACACTGAATATAATAGCAGTCTCATTTTCTCATTAAAACAACAAACAACATGATTAATTCGCATAGTGAATTGTTAAGTTTGTAGGGTAAAATGAAGATACAACTCGCCTTAATAAGTGATATTCACGCCAACATAATTGCATTGGATGCGGTTTTAGCAGATATCAGTAGAAGAGACATAACACAGATCTACTGTTTAGGTGATCTCGTTGATTTCGCCCCTTGGGGCAATGAGGTGATAGCCCGCATACAGGAAAAAAACATACTATGTCTCTTGGGAAACCACGACCAAAGAATTGCTTTTGATGAAGCGATTATCCCTTTGCCACACCATGATGCGCAAGAGACCTTAAATCGTGAAATAGCGATCAACCTCAGTAAAAAGCAAATCTCGGCTCCTCATAAAAAATGGTTGGCCACTTTACCCTATAATATTGAACTAACATTTAAAATAGGAAAGAGCTTAAGAAAAATACTGCTCGTACATGCGAGTCTGCAAAGTAATGATGAATATATTCATCAATCAACTCCTAAGGCCGATTTATCCGCTCAATTAAAGAAAAGAGCAATAGACATTCTGGTGATGGGACATACCCATCACTCCTATGTTCAGCAAGCGGAAGATATCTTGTTTGTCAACTGCGGATCCGTCGGACGCAGTAAGGAAAAAGATAGACAAGCGACCTATTCCATCATAACACTTTCCGAAGAGGGGGTGGAAGCCCAAATCGTTAAGGTAGATTACCCAATAATAGAGGTTGCCAAGGCTATCTACAGCAGCGATATTCCCGATTTCTATGGCGATTTTCTAATCAAATAGATAAAAACACCGCGTAAGTCGATTGATGATCCGGATCGTTCAGAATAACTTCAGCTTCCTATGCTTAAGCTGAGAATAAGGAAATTGTATGTAAATTGGACTTACGAAATCAATAAGATTCCTCTAAGCGACCGTAAAATGTAAAAAACTCCCATTTGCCAAAGGCAGGGCAAAAACCGATCATTAAAAAATTTTAACAGAAAATGGAAAGACGGATATTTATCGCAGACAGACTGCGCGAAGTTTTACTGAATGGACACTGGATTGCGAATACCAATTATCAGGAACAATTACTGGATACCACTTGGCAACAGGCCATATTCAAAATAAATAATCTGAATACCATTGCTGCGCTGACCTACCACATCAATTATTACCTAGAAGGGCTATTAACTGCATTTAAGTGGGGTAAGTTGGAAATAAGTGATAAATACAGCTTTGATGTTCCTGTCATCGCATCAAAAGCAGACTGGGACTTACTGGTAAATAAATTCCTAAAAAATGCGGCTGCATTTGCCGAAAGTATTTCCACATTTGAAGAAGAGCAATTTGACCAACCTTTTATAGATGAAAAATATGGATCTTATCTCCGAAATATTGAAGCTGTAATAGAACATAGCTATTATCACCTCGGTCAAATTTCACTCATCAAAAAAATGATCATTCAATCGGAATAAATAGATGCGCAATAAAACTACCTATTTTATCATTAGCTAGTCTAACATATTCACATTCCGAATCAATCTAACCCTATTGGATTTATCTTGCATTAATACCGCAATTTAGCTAAGTTTGGACGACATGATAGCAGCATATTTTCGGTCTTTACGTTTATTCGAAGAAGAAGAGATTAATCAAATTATTCAGCTTTTTGAATATAAGAAGCTTCGTAAAAACGATTTTTTTGTCAAAGAAAATCAACCTTGTCATGAGGTAGCATTTATACAATCGGGGATCTTTCGCTCCTATTATAGCAGTGCAGACAAGGAAGATATCACCTATTGTTTCCGCTTTCCCAATACCTGGATAGCTGCTTACTCTTCTTTTATCACAGGAGGACCAAGCACCGAGACTATGCAGGCCATTACTTCTGCAGAGCTTTGGACCATCAAAAAGCACACAATTGACAAACTTGCTGCAGATAGTTTAAAATGGACAAAGTATCTTAAAATGGTTGCTGAGGAACAATATCTTGAACTCGAAAAACGTATATTCCAATTGCAGAAAGAAACCGCTTCCCAACGGTATGCAAATTTGCTCAAAAATCATCCAGAGTTTATCCAACAGCTTCCATTACAATACCTCGCCTCCTATTTGGGCATTACCCAACGTCACCTAAGCCGTATTCGCAGCGAAATTTCTTTTTAGACATTTGTCCTGTAAAAGGAAGCTGGCCTATTCTATTTTTGTGATGTAAAACAACATCATGCAGAAAAAAATACTTATTATCAACGGCCACCCAGATCGGGAATCCTTCAATTTTGGGGTTGCAAATGCTTATCAAGAAGGCGCAATAGCCTCCGGAGCTGCGGTGCGGACAATCCATATCATCGATCTCCAGTTCAACCCTAACCTTCAATTTGGTTATCGCAAACGGACAGAACTAGAACCGGATCTACTTCTTGCCTGGGAAGACATACAGTGGGCCGATCATTTAGTTTGGGTACATCCCGTTTGGTGGGGAGGTCTTCCGGCACTAATGAAAGGCTTTATCGACAGACTTTTTTTACCGGGGTTTGCTTTTCAATATCGGGAAAATTCTCTTCTTTGGGATAAATTACTGAAGGGAAAATCTGCCCGGATCATTACAACACTCGATCAACCCAGTTGGTATTATACGTTGGTTTATGGTAAACCCAGTGTTAACCAACTAAAGAGATCGACACTGCAATTTTGTGGCATATCTCCAGTGAAAGTCACTTATATCGGCATTATAAAAACCTCGGGTCCAATTAAACGAGACAAGTGGCTACAAAAAGTAAAACAGCTGGGACACAAACAAGCTTAAGCTCAATCGATGTGCCTCAAGGAAATCTAACAAAAATATCAAGCATCACTTTTTGCCAAATGACAATTGCTCCCTGCTTCTCAAACCCTAGCTTTGGACATAAATTCAAGACAAAAGCAATATGGACATTTTAATTGGGCTCCAATGGGGAGATGAGGGCAAAGGAAAATTTATCGATCTGATCGGGCGCGATTATGACATTATCGCACGGTTCAATGGTGGGGCGAATGCCGGACATAGTATCTATTATCAGGGCAAAAAGATTACCCTAAAACTGCTTCCTTCGGGGATTTTTTCACCCCATATCAAAAACATCATTGGTACTGGGGTAGTCATTGATCCTGTATCTTTGAAAACAGAAATTGAAGAACTAGCTCATATTATCCCGGAAGAAGATCTCGTAAATAGAATTTTGATATCCCAAAAAGCACATCTTGTATTACCCACCCACCGTTATTGGGATATCTATATGGAAGAGTCTGCATTATATCGGACGATAGGAACGACCAATAATGGCATTGCCCCAAGTTATTCCGATAAAATAAAAAGACAGAATCTACGCGTTGAGGATATTTATTCCGACAATTTTAAGGATGACGTATATCAAATTTTGAATCGTCAATACAATGAACTGCAGCATTTAGGACAGGAAATGCCAGCCTTAGAAGAGCTTTATCACAGTTTTATGCAAGGATGTATTTTCCTCAAAAAAATACAGATTACAGACACTGAAATCTTTCTGAATAAAGCGCTTCGAAATGGACAAAAAGTATTGGCAGAAGGAGCTCAGGCAACATTACTTGACATCGATCATGGCAGTTATCCCTATGTTACCTCTTCCAATACCCTGGCTTCCGCAGCCTGCGTGAGTCTAGGCGTATCACCGAAGCTTGTGGATAAAATATACGGCGTGACAAAAGCTTATTGCACCCGCGTGGGTCATGGTGTCTTCCCAACAGAAATAACAGGCCAAGCTGCCAGCGATTTGCGTGAAAGAGGAGGCGAATTTGGTTCCAATACAAAACGTCCACGCCGCATAGGCTGGCTTGATCTGCCCGCATTGAAATATGCCATTATGTTGAATGGGGTTACCCACCTTGTAGTGACTAAAGCGGACGTCTTAAATGCAATGACCGAGATTCCAATTTGTACACATTATGAAACAAAGGGTGAGAAGATTGCTTTAGCATTGCCCGCATCCACGGATCAGGAAATTAAGCCTGTCTGGAAATATTTGAGCGGATGGAATACGGTGCTGACAACTGTCAATCATGCGAAAAATCTTCCTGAAGCCTTAGCAATATTCATCTCTTTTCTCGAAGCAGAACTAGAGGTTCCCATAAAGTACCTTTCAACAGGCCCTCAACGGGAAGAATTGATTAAGTTAGCTATATAATATAAAAGTAAAATGGAGCAATTGCTGGAATACATCCGAAAATTTGGACAGCTCGATGTGCGGGAAGAGAATCTCATCCGACAGGCATTTGAAAAAAAAAGCATTCCAAAGGCCAGCTATTTTGTCGCTTGTGGTAAAGTAAACAATAGCATTGCTTTTGTAGAATCGGGGGTATTCCGTTCGCTATATTACAATAGTAAAGGCGACGATTTTACCCGCTATTTTATTTATGAAGGACGTTTTATCGGGGATCTCCAAAGCTTTTTGGATCGAACCCCTTCAAATGACTATATAGAGTCCCTGACAGACACTGAAATCTGGAGTTTGGACTTCGAGAACTTCTCACTGCTGGAAAAAGAAATTAAAGTTTGGCCACTGTTGATGGCCAAACTTTATGGATTTGTTGTTGAAAGCAAACTCAAAACTGCGAATACCATGTTGAACCTCGACGCCAAAGAACGGTATCTGCTCTTCTTGAAGCTCTATCCCGGTTTGGCCAATCGCGTTCCATTAGCGATGCTAGCTTCCTATTTAGGAATTACCGCATCTTCATTGAGTCGTATTCGAAAAAACATCTAAGTTTCGTTTCAGAACTCGAAATAACACAGAAACCAGCAATCGAGAATCGCTTCGGTTCACTTTTGATCTGATACCAAGTTATCCCTGAGATCTTGCCAGAAGTGGACACCAGTATTTCTTTTACCAACGGTATTGCATTCTAGCCGTAAAAACATTGTCTTTAATATCTGTTGAAAAATTTGGTAGACTTGTTGCCTCATTTGTTACATGTTCATTGTAGACCGTAAATTTCAGTCTATTGCTAAATTGATAAGCAACACCGTAACCGAGCGTGCTAAACTTGACGTCACCATCAGCAGTAAAATTACCAGCTGTGCCTATCGTTGAGCCACTCGCCTTTGTATTGGGATCATATACATCATAGGCAACCATGGCTGTAAATCCCGTATGGCCAATTTCTTGTGTTAACCAAAGGTAGTAACCGTTAAATCTACGTTGATAAAGGTCTGTAGTCGGTTGAGTCGTAAAACTCCGACTTGCATAAGGTCCTTTGATATCGGCACCACCCGCAACTCCGGGCTGGTCACCTGCAACGTATTCAGTTTTGAAACTGGATTTTCCAAAGCTATTATCAAATTCGACCTGTAAGTTTGCCCCATAATAATTCCGGCCAATTGCCTTGCCTTCATTATCATCACTTGTATGTGCTGTGTACCCATTATTGTTGGGCGTATAGTAGGTTTTGGTGTCGTTACGGACCGACCCTTTATAGAATGAACCACCAAATCCAAGATGAAGTTTTTTATCGGCGAGGCTATCAAATTTAAAAGCAAGATTACCAATGAGATCTTTTTTAGAATCATAGTCCTTAGCGGAGTGGCCACTACCGTTCACCAAGGCCAAATCTAAGTTTAGGAATTTAGCCTTACCCCCGGGATGATAACTTACCATTCCCCCCAAGTCTCGTTCTCTAGGCATCAGGGTTTGAAATACACGAGCTCTTTCTGGAATATCACGGTAGCCCGAAGAATATACAATAGAGTATCCAAAAGGTCTATTGAAAAGACCGGCAGTTAAGCTCAGACCTTTTTGATCGGGATGCCGCAATTGAATAAAAGCATCCATTAACTGTACACCATCCTGCGTTGCATCCAGTTGAAAGACAATACTGGAATATGTATCCACACGGTCAATCTTAAGGCGTCCCCTGCGGATCATAAATCTGTTATCCGAATTCTTTGAAAAATCACCGCCCGAAAACGAAGTAATTCCCGGAGACTGCGCTTTTTGGAACTGTGTCTGTAGATATCCCGTAATCTTGATATCGTGCGGATCATAGCTAGAGGGCGCATTGTTATTTTGCGCAAGAGCTACAACGGGCCCTATCAGAGCGGGGAGTAAAAATACTTTTTTCATTAGCATCCAGAATAAATTATTTTTTCAGATATGATGAAGGCTATTTAGATCGTTTTTATTAGTCCAGCGCCTCATCATTTCAACGGCGTAAAAATAGATTCTCAATATTAAGTTAGTATTAATAAATTGTTAGTCTATTAATTTGTATACATAAAATTAATAATTTGGTAATACATATCACAGGAGACAAATAGAACTCGAATGAGTTGATTTCGATATATCTTTAAAATAAAATGTCCGATAG
>JALAGS010000185.1 GCA_022712315.1 Sphingobacterium sp.
CCTCACTTGTAACAAAAGTATGGTTTATATTATGATACATCAATTTGTCATGCAAGGCAACGTTTACCGCATAAAAGAAATCTTCTTTGCCGCAATCTATAATTAAACGCAACCCGTTATTGACAAGCTTAGGTACCATATTAATAACGACGCGATTGTCCCATTCCTGTGGAGCATCAGCATAATTACCGATGCGATCTTTAATTTCCCAGTTTAATGGAAAAGGTCTGAAATCGACTCCACCGGCCGTACTCCCAGCAGCACCATAGATATCCTGATGTTTAATCGCCAGAGACAGGGCGCCATGTCCGCCCATACTCAGCCCAGTAATTGCCCGGCCTTTACGGTCTTTGATCGTCGAATAATGCGTATCTATATAATCAATCAATTCCTTCGACACAAACGTCTCATATTGATAATTTTTATCGTTCGCGATATCCCAATACCAACTTCCAAAACCACCGTCGGGACAGACTACCATATAGCCATATTGATCGGCCAGTGCACTCACACTGGAATTTTTAACCCAATTACTATAATTGCCCGAGTAGCCATGCAGTAAGTAAAGAACTGGATAGTTCTCTCCTTTCGAATACTTTTGTGGCAGGATCACCACTGTCTTAATTGCTTTTCCCATGGCTCGGCTCTGGATAGAGAGCGTATCTACTTTAGCCGCATGCACCTGTGCAATTGAACATAAGAAAAAAGCAAAAGCCAGGAGCAAGCGGCTTATGCCATCCACACGGCATAATGAAACCTTGCCAGCTTCTGGCATGGCAGTGATGTGTGCTGTGCGATAGGAAAAAGGTTTAGTTGTTATCATAAATTATCGAGTTTTTCAAAAAAATAAAGATAGGATTTTAAACCAAATGGGCGTTCGCTAATTGTATAAAAACCATTTCCATCATGATCGAAAGCTATTGCTTCTCCCTGAGGTTCCACTTGATAAGGAACAATGACTGGTTTCTGCTGCAATACCTGTTTCCAGGGCTCATGTCCATTTCTCTGCCAGTAGAAAATCGAGGTGATATTCTTCACAAGCAACTGTGTACCTGTTGGATCTATAGCTGCAGCTGTAGCAAAAGTAAAGGGAAGTTCGACGACCTTGTTTAACGTAAAATATTGCTGCCTTTTGTTCCCGAATACGTCAGCACTATATACAGTTGAGCGAAACTCCCGCTTGGATATGACATACAGCAGATTGTCAATTGGATCGATCATCATCGATTCGGCGTCTAAACGTTTCTGACCCGGAAATTTTAAAAAAATAACCTTAATCAATCCCTTAGGGACAAGATCAGGATCTTCGACACGCGGTTCAGGAAATACGTATATGCAGGTCCAAGTCCTTTTACCTGCATTATTTCCGATATCGGCGAGTACAAGAAAATACTTATCACCAATTTTCACCCGATCGATATCCTCACAATCTACCACAGATACTCCCTCAAGTGTAACTTTCTTTAGCAATTTAGCTTGACGATCAATTAAATAAACATTTGGACCATCGCCACTATCATTGTGCACCCAGAAATTATCTTTTTTATAAGACGCTGTGATACCAGACACCTCCTTCAGTTGTGAATCTGTCAGTTCACCTACTGCGATTTGCGTTTTAAAATAATCCTTACTATTTTGGCAATACACCTGCCGACTCAGCAGAAAAATAGTCGTCAGCAGGCACAGTTTAATCCGTGCAATATTCATGTTTAAAGATACGTTTTTATTGAAATTTACATTCCAATTATGAAGAAGTCTCCAAAATTCAGTTCAGTTCTATTTCTTTTCACGCTCTTACTCCCTTCCTATAGTTTATTCGCCCAAAACTCCTCATTTCGCATAAAAATAAAATCGGGCCTTCTAAATACCCCTCCTTATCTTGTCAAGTATTACAATAGCAACAATTGGGAAAAATTCTATGCCGATATTCTAAAATTCGATTATGATCCTAAATATGAATATGATATCAAGGTTGTCAAACATCAAATCGGTCCGAATTTGACTTACACGTTGGCAAAGACATTCGCAAAATCATTGTCTGAAAATACTGAAGTTGCAACATGGGAGGTTGGTGAAAGCTATGTCAATGCACAGCGGCTTGGAAAGTTAAAATGTTTGCAGATAAAAACGGATAAAAAGAATAAATGGGAATATCTAAATACTTCCATTCGCGGTTTCGATTATCAAGAAGGTTATCAATACCGCATCCGGGTTAAACAAACGAAACAAAAAGATATAGATACGATCGACTACAGCTTAGTTGAAATTATTTCAAAAGAAAGAACAAACGAACTACCCAGTGTTGCCGCATTCCTCGCCCGTTTTAAATGGAATTTACTTCAACTGAATGGAAAAGATGTTACCGACAGCAAAGCAAGTATTGGGTTTGATGCAAAAAATGGCACGATAGCAGGTACGACAGGATGTAATAATTTTTGGGGGAATTTCAACATTACAGGCAATCAAATCAGCTTCCCGCATCTAGCGAGTACCATGCGCGCATGTAACGGCGCAAATATCGAGAATGATTTTTTTCAAATTTTTGAGCGGAAGCAGATTCAATTCGATATCGCCGAGCAAACCTTAAACCTGTATATAGATGGAAAATTAATCATGATCTTTGGATTGCAACGAGAATAAAAAAAACACCCGAAGCCTGGGGGACTTCGGGTATCTTAGCCATATTATTAACCTATTTTATGAAAAGTATTTATGCCATTTGGAAATGACATAAACAAATATGTGAAATAAATCGGAGACAATCGAAATCAAAACAGGGTTTTAACAAATTTTTAACATTTGAAAAATCATTGAGACAAATAAGCATAAAAATGATTCATTTTGACTCATTTCAAGCAAAAAGAATCCTGTATCTTACCAATTTAAACCGACATAATGATTAAAACATTTTTTACATCAACAGCTTTACTATTCACATCCACACTATTTGCCCAGAAGAACCCTGTTATAACAGGCAACTATGCCGATCCGGAGGGTATTATCTATGGTAATAACTATTGGATTTTTCCGACTTATTCAGCACCTTATGAAGAGCAGCTTTTCTTTGACGCCTTTTCATCATCCGACCTCGCAACCTGGACAAAACACAGTCGTGTTTTGGAAAATGGCAACGTTAAATGGGCAAAAAAGGCCATGTGGGCCCCTGCAGTACTTGAAAATAATGGAAAATACTACCTATTTTTCGGCGCCAATGACGTCCATCAGGGAGAAATAGGCGGTATAGGTGTCGCAGTAGCAGATAAACCCGATGGGCCCTACACCGACTTATTGGGCAAACCATTAATCAACGATATTGTTAACGGCGCACAGCCTATAGACCAGTTTGTCTTCAAGGACAAGGATGGTACCTTTTATATGTATTATGGCGGTTGGAAACATTGTAACGTGGTCAAATTGAAACCGGACTTTACAGGACTACTCCCTTTTGAAGATGGCAGCTATTACAAAGAAATTACACCAAAAGACTACGTTGAAGGCCCATTTATGTTTATTAAAAATGGGAAGTACTACTTCATGTGGTCTGAAGGGGGCTGGACCGGACCAGATTATAAAGTAGCTTATGCCATAGCGGATTCACCTTTCGGACCATTCGAAAGGATCGGGACTATTCTTGAACGTGACCCAAATGTAGCCGTAGGCGCAGGGCATCACTCCGTGATCAAGATACCCAACAAGGACAAATATTTTATCGTTTATCACCGTAGACCACTTGGTAAAGATGGCGCCAATGAACGTGTAACCTGTATCGAAGAAATGAAATTTGATAAAAATGGTCATATCATTCCGGTCAAGATGACCTTTACAGGCGTAAAATATCCTTTAAAATAAATTGTAATCTGTCGCTATGACGGTACATAAAAAAGCTCCGGTCAATTGACCGGAGCTTTTTTATGTATAGAAGCAATTCGCTTAGATGCTTGCGATTGCGTTATTCAATGTTTCAGATGGACGCATTGCTTTAGCTGCCAATTCATCATTCGGAAAATAATAACCTCCGATGTTTTGTGCATGACCTTGTGCCGCGATCAACTCTTCATTTATTTTCGTTTCGTTATCTGTTAAAACTTTTGCAACTGCTTCAAATTTATCAGCAAGCTCCGCATCTTTAGTTTGTGCCGCCAAAGCCTGAGCCCAATACAACGCCAGATAGAAATGTGATCCACGGTTATCGATCTGACCAACTCTACGTGCTGGAGATTTGTCATTTGCCAAAAATTTCTCAGTAGCTTCATCCAAAGTTTCTGCCAGTACTAAGGCTTTTGGATTATTTTGTGTTTGCGACAAGTGCTCCAATGAAGCTCCGAGTGCCAAGAACTCACCCAATGAGTCCCAACGCAGGTAACCTTCTTGAAGGAATTGCTCAACGTGTTTAGGAGCCGAACCGCCAGCACCTGTTTCAAACAAACCACCACCATTCATCAATGGAACAATAGAAAGCATTTTAGCCGATGTACCTACTTCTAAAATTGGGAATAAATCCGTCAAATAATCACGAAGTACGTTACCTGTTACTGAAATGGTATCTTCTCCTTTGCGAATACGCTCCAAGGAGAATTTAGTCGCTTCAATTGGAGATAAAATACGGATATCCAAACCAGTTGTATCAAAGTCTGGCAAATATTTCTCTACTTTCTTGATGATCTCTCTATCATGTGCGCGGTTTTTGTCTAACCAGAAGACCGCAGGCGTTTCAGACAGACGAGCACGGTTTACCGCCAATTTCACCCAATCCTGAATCGGTGCATCTTTCGTTTGACACATACGGAAAATATCACCTTCTTCTACTTTTTGCTCCATGAAAACGTTTCCTTCAGCGTCTACTACGCGAATTGAACCATTGCCTGCCGCCTGGAAAGTTTTATCATGTGATCCATATTCTTCTGCTTTCTGAGCCATCAAACCTACGTTCGGAACAGAACCCATTGTTTTAGGATCCAATGCACCATGCTCCTTACAGTCTTCAATGGTTGCTTCGTAAACACCCGCATAACAACGGTCAGGAACCATCGCGATAGTATCTTCTTCTTGACCTTCTTTATTCCACATTTTACCACCAATACGGATCATTGCTGGCATGGAAGCATCGATAATCACATCCGAGGGAACGTGGAAGTTTGTAATACCTTTATCTGAGTTTACCATCGCCAAAGCAGGACCGTTTGCAATAGCCGCATCAATTGCAGCTTTTACTTCTCCTTCTTTTGCGTGACCCGCAATTTTAGCGTACACCTCACCTAAACCGTTATTTTTATTGATACCTAGCTCCTTGAACAAATCACCATATTGTGCAAAAACATCGGCAAAGTAAGTTTCAACAACAGCACCAAATATAATCGGGTCAGAAACCTTCATCATGGTTGCCTTTAAATGTGCCGACAATAAGACGCCAGCTGCTTTAGCTTCTGCAATTGCGTCCGCAACAAAAGCTTTCAACGCAGTTAAACTTAATGTTGAAGAATCAATTACTTCACCAGCTTTTAATGGAGAAAGCCCTTTCAATTCTGTCACCGCACCGTTTGCATCTACAAATTCGATTTTAAATTGACCAGCATTCTCAACAGTTACAGATTGCTCAGAGCCATAAAAATCACCGGAGGTCATCGAAGCCACTTTTGTTTTGGAATCTTTGGCCCAAGCACCCATTTTATGTGGATTTGCTTTCGCATAATTCTTAACGGCTTTAGGTGCACGACGGTCAGAGTTTCCTTCACGCAACACTGGATTTACGGCTGAACCGAGTACCTTTGCATATTTCGCTTTGACAGCTTTTTCTTCTTCTGTCGTCGCTTCATCAGGATAATTAGGGATAGCGTAACCAGCTTTTTGCAATTCAGCGATAGCACCTTTCAACTGCGGGATTGATGCGGAGATATTAGGTAATTTAATGATGTTCGCTTCAGGTGTTGTCGCCAACTGTCCCAATTCAGCCAATGCATCAGCAATTTTTTGATCTTCTTTTAAAAATTCCGGAAAGCTAGCAAGGATACGGCCTGCTAAAGAGATATCTCTCAATTCAACATCGATATCAGCTGTAGCTGTAATCGCTTGAACAATAGGCAAAAACGAATAAGTCGCCAATAAAGGTGCTTCATCTGTTTTTGTCCAAACAATTTTTGATTTGTTTGACATAGTAATCTATTAGAAATATGTTTAATTTTTAATGCTATGTGAAATGATCGAGAAATCTTAATTTCTCAAAAATTCGCCTAAAGATAAGAATTAATGCCATAATTCGCGAGAAATTGCCTCCCTTTTGACAATAAAATTGTGAAAATAAATATATTTTGGCAATAGAGAATAAGTCCGACCACCTCCAGTTAAACGTCATCCTCTTTACATTTCAGTGACCGGATACTATCGCGTAAATACTATTTTAGCGAAAACAAAAAATAGTATTGACAATGAAATCATTCAAATTGAACAATGGAATTGAAATTCCAGCAATTGGGTTTGGAACTTGGCAGATTCCTGATGGACAAGAAGCTTATCAGGCAGTCAAAGAAGCACTTGATGCCGGATATACACATATTGATACAGCAGCGATCTATGGGAATGAAAAAAGCGTGGGCAAAGCAATAAAAGACAGTGGATTGGATCGAAATTCACTATTTATCACAACAAAGCTATGGAATACAGAACGTGGATATGAAAAGACAATTGCTGCGTTTGAGAAATCACTTGCCGATCTGCAATTAGACTATCTGGATCTTTATTTAATTCACTGGCCGGCAAACGAAACACAATTTGAAAATTGGGCACAGATCAATGCAGACACTTGGAAAGCCTTTGAACACCTCTATCAAGAAGGAAAAGTAAGAGCTATCGGCGTCAGCAACTTTCCTGAAGCCTATCTCTCCAAGTTACTCGAAACCGCATCCGTGACACCTGCTGTCAACCAAATTGAATTTCACCCGGGTTATCTTCAGGAAGATACAGTGGCACTCTGCCAATCCAATGACATCCTTGTTCAGGCTTGGTCACCCCTGGGTTCAGGCAGAATATTGCAAAATGAAACACTCATTGCACTGGCTAAGGAAAAGAATACCAGTGTTGGACAGATCTGTATCAAATTTGCTTTATCTCAGGGTATCTTGCCGCTGCCAAAATCAACTAATCCCGAGAATATAAAAAGAAATTTAGCTATCGACGATTTTGATCTGACAGCAGACGATATCAAAACGATCCGTGAGTTTCCTGAACTGGGTTTCTCTGGATCTGACCCTAAAAAAGTAGCTTTCTAGCGTAATCAAACACCATCATTGCAGCTTCCTCAATGGGAGCCTAATGATGGTGTTTACCATCTTTGTTCTCCAGCATATGTTGCGCAGGTGAAATCTGAAACAACAGCAGAAAAATAATATATGTTTTATATATTTAGCTTAAAGAGAAGAAATGAATGAAATACAGCTTATAGACCAATCAGAATTTCCCCAAAAAGGAGAAGAATACCACTATCACCCTTTAAGCACGACCTGTATCTTATTATATAAAGGCGCAGCAACGATAAATTGTAATGGTTCTCCGGTCGAACTCAAAGCCGGCTGTATTTTCTTTATCGGTTACAATAAGTACTACAGCTTTATGGAAATCAGTACCGATGCTGTTTTCAAAATCTTAAATTATGACCGGAATTTTTCCAACAGAATAAGACTATCAATCAGCAGATACGATGCTTATCGACTCATCAATGCTAATAGCTCCGCCCCCTTTACTCCTGCTACAGACGACTTTGAAACGATTTGGACATTACTATCAACCTTGCATCGCAACCGCAAAAGGCCCGCAGATCTAAAAAAAGATTTTCTTCAAAAAGCCGACATCAATATTTTTATGGCCATTATCTATCTTTTGGCCGATGTGATTTATACAGCCGGTCAAAGTTCCAATCAGATCCGCAATAAGAGAAAGGAAGAAATTACCGTACATTTTTTACAACTTATTGCCGATCATTACAAAACACAGCGAGACCTCGCATTCTATGCCGACCGCCTCCACATTTCCATCAAATACCTATCGATCAGCGTTAAAGAAATCACGAAAGAATCTCCGTCCGAAATTATCAGCAACTGGCTGATAACCGAAGCTAGAGCCCAACTGATCATTTCTACCAAAACAATCAACCAGATCTCACAGGAGTTTAACTTTTCGGATCAGTATGCATTTAGCAAATTTTTCAAAAAACACGTCGGCATAACACCCAAGCTATTTCGTGAACAACAGACAACTCTTGTTACCAATTGAACATCATAAAACAGGAATCAGACATTCCCTACCCTGTGATGATACATTAACTTTGTAGCACATATATAAACAAAGTTGAATATCATGAATATAAAGTCAAGAGCCTATAAAATTGGTCTTTACTTGACGTTATGCTTCTTTACATTTTTTTGCAATCAAACATACGGTCAAGACAGCATAAACACCCGAAAAATAACGATCGAAAAACTATTTGAACTTGCGCTGCACAATCATCCAAACCTTCTTGTTTCAGCATCTGCGGTAAATATTGCCAAACAAAAGACAGAAGTTGCCAAATTGAGAAGACTACCTGAGATCAGTGCTTCAGCATCCGCATTTTACCTCGGCGACGCCGCATTAATTGACAAAGACTTATCGGGCTCAGAGAAAGTCCCTTTACCTCATTTCGGCAACAACTATGCACTGGAGGCGAAAGAACTCATCTGGAAAGGCGGTATTGTAAAAAACAGTATCAAAGCCTCTTCTTTAGGAGAAGAATTAGCTGAATTAGATCATAAAAATGAAGAGCAAAATATCAAAATTCTGGTCTTGGGTTATTATCTTGATCTCTTCAAACTTAAGAACCAGAAAGCTGTCTATAATCAGAATATTGAGCTGGCGCACAAAAGACTGGACCTGACAGACAAATTATACAAACAAGGGATGATCACCAAAAATGATGTCATCCGCAACCAATTGCAAATATCCGAGCTGGAATTAGCGAGAGAGGTCATTCAAAACAACATGAAAATCCTGAATGACGAGCTTATAGTGGCATTAGGACTACAGGAAGGCACAGTAATTGAGCCAGATGATAAACTATTAAACAGTAGCTTTCAGCTGGCAGACCTGGCGAGCTTGAAACAAGATGCTTATATATCCAGCCCCAGTCTGCAGCTTGCCGCCAAAGAGACTGAGCTCCTGCATACCGAAAAAGATATTACAAAATCAGAGAAATCGCCTGCTCTTAGCATATTTGCGGGAAACAGCCTTGTCAAACCAATTACCAATGTGATGCCCGTTATCGATAAATACATGAATACCTGGAATACTGGTATCTCCCTTAGCTATAATATTTCTTCATTATACACAACTGGAAAAAAGCTTAAGCTAAATGATTTGCAAATTGAAAAAAACGAGAAATATGAAAGCGCTTTGAAACAAAAAACCAGCGTAGCTGTTAATACTGCATACATTAAATACAATGAGGCCTACTCACAACGCAAGACGCTGGATTACAATAAAGCACTTGCTGATGAGAACTATCGTATTATTGAGAAAAAGTATTTGAACCAATTGGCGTTAATCGTCGACATCATGGATGCTTCAAATTCAAAGCTTGAAGCAGAATTGAAATACACAAATGCTGAAATCAATATTGTGTATGCATATTACAAACTTTTAAAAGAGACTGGAAAGATTTAACACATTTCCTTTTGCCTAATTTAATCAGTTTTATATATGTAAGGCCTCATTAAGTAATTAATGGGGCTTTTTTACTAGGCAACATTGCAATATCTTAACTCACTATTATGGCAAATTCATTTTTTAAAACAATCCGAACATCAATTAGACACTGGTATATTCCACTGATTATCGGTATTTTATTAATCCTCTTAGGCTTCTATACCATTTCAACTCCAGTCGCCTCATTTCTCACATTAGCAATTCTGTTCTCTTGGTCGTTTATTATTTCCGGTATTCTGGAGATCATCTTTGCGGTACAAAACAAAGATGAGGTAGACGGCTGGGGCTGGTATCTCACCGGTGGTATCCTCTACACCTTATTCGGCATATTACTGATGGCCAACCCTTTGCTTTCTGCTAGCACATTGGCATTTATTGTAGGTTTCTATGCCCTCTTTAAATCCTTCCAGCTGCTGTCCTTTTCCTTTGACCTCAAAAATTACGGTAGTAAATCCTGGGGATGGAATTTGCTGTTTGCCATTTTAGGCATTATTTTCAGCTTTATTCTACTTTGGAATCCACTTTTTGCCGGTTTTTCTTTGGTTATCTGGACGGGTATGGCCATCAGTACAGTAGGATTTGCGGCTTGTGTATTCGCATTTCAGCTGAAAAGTCTCAAAGACATACCAAGCAAACTGCCAGATGAGTGGAAAGAGCGTTATCAGAAGCTTAAAGAAGAATTTGATCAGCATCGCAAATAAAAAAGAACTGCTTGAACTGCTCCCAGAAAGTGTCTAACTTTTTGGGGCAGCCCAGCTCTGATTATTAAGCCTATTCAATTATTTCAACAACCTCAAAAGGCACTTTAGCCAGCGGGTAATCCTGCTTATCCGTTTTTACCTGACTTATTTTCAGGATTACTTCGAAGCCTTCATAAATTTCACCAAAAACGGTAAAATCATGATCAAGTCTCGGCTGACCGCCGTGAGCGAGATACTCTTTACGTTGGACATCGGTGTATTTAACCCCTTTCTTTGCCTCTAGACTATCAAGCTCAGATGCTGTGATTTTCTTTCCGACCACAAAATAGATCTGGTTCAAAAAAGACGCTTTTTCAGGATTTCCATCCCTGCCCGCGCCCAATGCTCCCATTTTATGAAAAGCACGGTCGTCGAACTCAGCTGCCAATCGCGGTTTTTGATGCAGCGGATCTGCGGCCTCCCGTTTTTCAATATCAATATCATGCTCTCCGCCCTGCACAACAAAATTTTCGATAATGCGATTAAACAGTGCCCCCTGATAAACACGATCTTGAATTGACCGCAGCATCAGATCGCGGTGATGTGGTGTATAATCATAGAGTACAACTTTAAAATCGCCAAAAGCAGTCTTGAAAAGTAAGTGTTTCGATTGTGCATAGCAATTGCCTAAGGCAATCAAAACAAAGCATATGATGGCCTGAATTTTCTTCATAGTGCGCATAAATTGGTTTTTAGAATTCACATAAAAATACATTAATTTTGCATTTATCGAAACTATCTTCAGCCAGTTTCCTACCGGTACCATTAACGGCATCTGTACAGACAACTGGATTCTGAAGCTATATCTCCTCTTTAATCTCAATAACAATATATATACTAAAAATATTTAAAAATTTATTCTTTTTCTGTCTTTCGAAAGCAGTATTTATCGACACATAAAAGACCAAAAATTGCACCTTCACATAGAAATAGCTGAGCCCGAAAACAATTAAAACTTGCAAATAAGCATAAATTTATCTTAGTTTGAATTAAAACTATTTAAGACTATGCAGTATACAGCAAATCCAGACCGATACCAGGATATGATCTATAATCGCTGTGGTCAATCCGGTCTTTTATTGCCCGCAATCTCGCTGGGAATGTGGCATAACTTCGGTGACGACACGCCGCATCAAACCAAAGTTGATATCTGCACAACAGCATTTGACCTCGGAATTACCCATTTCGACCTTGCAAACAATTATGGGCCACCTGCAGGGAGTGCCGAAAAAGCCTTTGGACAAATACTAAGAGAGCAATTTCATGGCTTACGCGACGAGATGATTATTTCGTCAAAAGCAGGTTACCACATGTGGAATGGGCCGTATGGAGAATGGGGTAGCCGCAAATATCTGATATCGAGCTGCGAGCAATCGCTAAAGCGCCTAGGCATCGACTATGTCGATATCTTCTATTCACATCGTTTTGACCCTGATACACCTTTAGAGGAAACCATGTTAGCGCTAGATCAACTGGTCCGTAGCGGAAAAGCGCTTTATGTAGGTATTTCATCCTATAACTCACAACGCACAAAAGAAGCGTATGCGATCTTAAAATCCCTGGGCACACCGTTTATTATTCATCAACCCAGCTATTCCATGCTCAACAGATGGATCGAGACCGATGGTTTACTTGATACGTTAGATGCCATAGGTATTGGTTCTATCGTGTTCTCTCCGTTAGCACAGGGCATGCTTACAGACAAATATTTACAGCATATTCCTCAGGATAGTCGTGCCTCACAGTCAAAATCACTTCAGACTAAATTCCTGAGCGAAGAAAATCAAAAAAATATCCAGGCTCTACATGTGATTGCGCAGCGCAGAGGACAGTCTTTAGCGCAAATGGCTATTGCCTGGGTTTTACGTAAGAAGCAGGTTACATCGGCGCTAATTGGCGCATCAAAACCGCAACAGGTCATTGATTGTGTAGGAGCACTAAAGAATCTGTCATTCAGCCCGGAGGAAATTCACGAAATTGATCTTTATGCAAAAGACGGTCATATTAATATCTGGGCCAAATCAGCAGAAATCGATTAATATCGGTACTGCAGAAGTTTTTATTCGAGCAACTGTCTCGCGACTGACTGAATTCCATAAAAATATAAATAAGCCCGGCTACTGCCGGGCTCACTCCATGATTAACCCATTTTTTTCAATATCTTATCAAAGGTGTTGGTATTCCGGCTTGTCATCTTATCCTTAAGATTCTTTTTCCCCAGTACCTTTCCAAAGCTGGAATCCAAGGTATTTCCTTTGGGCACCCGCCAATAAAAGACCGCATTGACGATCTCAGCTTTCTCCCCCGGCACTTGTGTCGCGCTGCTGAATTCATCCATCAGTATTTTTTCGACACCTTCTGTTCCTACAAAAGCATATACATGGAAGTCTGCATCCGTTTCAAAAGGAATGTTTGCCTGCAGCAATCCTACCTCTTCCGCTGAACGGATGAATAAAAAAGCTTCATAAGAAAAATACGCCGACATAGATTCTTCCAATAGCTCCTTGAGCTGTTCGGCCGCTTTGTCGGACGAAAAAACAATATTACCAGAAGCCAGTACCGAAGTAACGTCCGTTACACCGGCGTCCTTAAAAACCTGACAGACATCAGCCATTTTCATATTGGTTCCCTTGACATTGACGCCGCGTAAAAAAGCGCAGTATTTCATCTTATTAAATTAATCGATTATTTCATCCATCGGATTCCAAAACAACTTTCTAAAATCCTTGATCCGTAAATTATTCACAACAAGCCCTTCGGCTTCAAGCCGTTCCTGAAATTCAGGCACAGCCAGTGTACCGCCGCTTGATATAACACGGTGGGCAGGAACATCGCTGGGACATCCACCCATGGCCTTCCCGACATGCCGCGAATGATTCGGATAACCTAAAGCCTTTGCAATCGCCCCATAGGTTGTCACCCTTCCTTTCGGAATCAGTTTAGCTACCTCATATACCTGCTGTTTGAATTGCTCATCCATGTTAATTTATATTTTATTTGCGCTGTGTATGCAGATCAAAACATTTTCTCTCCCCTATTTCCACGGTCAAAAATAAAGGGCTACCTAAGTTACAAAAAGATCCCGTTAGCTGTGCAACCTTTAACTAATCACTTGCCTACTTTTTGTTTTCAAGTAACTGTGGCGAGAATGACTCTTCCAACTGTTTATATATGCGATTCCAGCTAGGACTATTATCCGCATTCAACTTTGTATATTTTCCACTTTTTGCTTGAATGCTTATTTTAATATCTATTCCATCGTATGGCTGATGTGATTCACCTTCTTTAGCATCAGCAAATTTTTCCAGATCAATTTTATCCAATAATAAGTTCCATTTGTCTTCCGTATTGGCGTATGATTTTAGGGTACTGTGCGCAGTATCAATTGCAGAAAACAAATGATATACACTATCTCTTGTTATCCTAATTGTATAACCGTTTGAAGGTGTGGCCGTAAATCCGCCAATAGTAGAAATTGAAACCGCGGTAATTTCCTTTTTAGTATTCTCTGTCGTCACCCGATGTGAATTATGGGTACAGCTTTGCCATAAGAATAGCTGTCCGACCAAAAGCGAAAGATTTAGAATCAATTTTCTGTCCATATCTTGTTCTTTTAAACCCTAAACTCCATATTCTTTACCTATTAAACCGATCAGTTTCCCTGGATCAGCTGTAAAGCTTTTTCAAGATCGCGGTCTCTTTTAACCACGATATCCATAGGATCATAGTTTACTGGATAATCCGGCATTACACCACGACCGCGAATTGGATTTAGGGCAACCGATTCAACGCGCATCAGGGGAAAATCTACGACGACCTTTGTGTATGGCAGCGTAAGTACCTGCATCACCATCCCATTACAGCCTTCTTCATTCCCTGCTGTTTCTCTTCCAATGAAGGTAACATTTTTGCACTGTGATTTAAGAGCCGCCGCAAAAAGCGCTCCCGATGAAAACGTAGCGCCGTCAATTAAAACATATAAGTCTCCGTCAAAATGATCGTCTGCTGTCAATGGAAGAGGTCCATATATTTTTCCCAAGGCAGCTGTAGATTCCACATGGTACCATCCCCCCTCTTTATTCGTAATTTTATAGCCTAACAATAAGTTGTTCGTCCGTTCCCTGTCAAAATAGGTTGAGGCAGTATTTATAGCGGCACCCGGAAAACGCGATTTAACAGCTCTGACTATACTAAACGGAGCATCGGCCAGATAAGACAACAATCGGATCGCAACGCGGAGGTCTCCGCCTGTATTATGCCGCATATCCAAAATCAGATGTTTTACCCTACGGCCTTTTATTTGCTTGAATACTTCCTCGTAAACAGTTGTATCCCCATAGGAGAATGGTTTTGTTTCAAATAATGCCGTAGCTGAATCAGCTGAAAATCGAAGCACAAGATTTCCGGTATGCTGCGCAAGCGTCCAGTTTTTATAATTATCAAAACCAGGGACAGTTACATCTTCGAAATCCAGGCTTTTCGTTTCAACAACCACATCTTTCCGTATCCCCTGCGGCGTTTGTAGCTGTATTTTGTAAGCCCCTTTCCAATGGTAATATGCATTGCATACATCCTGAAAACCGTCATACTCACTTAAAAACAACTCTTTAAATGTTTCATTATAACCGTCCATGGCATAGAGATCAAATCCATGCGCAATAATTTTTTCTGCAGCAACACCGTTTATTCCAATAATCTCATCGCCGGTAGTCAATACGTCTGTTTGATGGGACGTTACAAATACGCGTCCCTTACTGACAAGAACTTTAAAAGGTAAATGTGCAGGATATAAGCCTATTGGTTGTTTATACCCTACCGAATGTTTTAATTGCGTATGTCCGCATCTTAACTGACAGACGAAAGGGTAGATCTGTGAAATAAACTCGGGTTCATATAGCGGCTTGACGATCGACAGAGACACTCGCTCATAAGCTTTTTGAAGGCTGTCGGACGAGGTATAATAACCATAGCCAGGGTGCATTTTCTGGATTACCGACCAGAGCAAATTTAGATCTGACTGCATGCTTTTTACAGAAAGCTTTGTCGGAACATCGCTTTTTTTGCTCACCTTTTGCCCGTACACCTGACTTTTACCCGACAACGAAAAACCTATAAATAGAATAATCGTCAGACAACAACCCATTATCTTATAATTTGTGTTCGTTTTCATCGTCATTTAAGCAAAGCTAATAATCGTTTTATGCTAACAAATATAGTTTTAAATTGAGACTCATAACATAAATACAATGCAAAAACAAAACCACCGTATGACACACTCGATTTTAAACAGATAAGCATACAGCGTGCTTTCCCCCCACTTTACTCCTACATGGCGGAGCCTTGGGGGGCGGCCCCAGAGCTATGGCGGCGATGCTGAATATGCAGGTATTTAGAAATGACGACAGCACAGCTGTTAAATACTTCTAGGTAATCAGTATTACGCCAACCGCTTTTGCGGTGTATTTCTTACTGGCTATAGTTTGTAATAGCATAAAGAAGTATTGTTCCGAGTGCTACTTCAAATATCGCTATCGAAGGCAATCTTTACTTATTTGTACCAAAATGGGGGCATATCGTGGATTTGGGGACATTTGGAGCCACAAGCTTTTAATTCAAATATTAAGTTTCTTTTTGTAACTAAAAATTAATAATTGATTTAATTTTGGTACCCGTCAAAATGGATCTAACGGAAGCACCATAGTTCCAGTAGGTTTTAAGAAATATAACTCGAGAAAGTAATGATGATTTTGTAATTTTCAGGTCGGAAGGATTCAACAGGAAAATTTTTCTTAAAGACATCCTTTATTTTGAAAGCATTGGTAACGATATAAGAGCAGTGCTAAAAGATGGAGACATTATCATTTCCAAAATGTCAATTTCAGAATTAGCTTTAAATCTTCAGTATAAAGGATTTTTAAGGATTCATCGATCTTTTATCATCAATCAGAATCACGTTATAGGTATAAGCAATAGTGAAGTTTTACTTGGGAAAATATCAATTCCGATAGGAAGAAGCTTCCGGACAGCATTTGATGATTTTTCGCGGCTGTTTTCGGGAAAACGCCTAATTTAAGATTATATCGGGTTTCAAATATCTGAGACTCTCTTGGATGCCATTACTGTCTGAGGACCTTTGAAATGTCATTGCGGCAATCCTCTTTCCGGAACACCTTCCCGATGAAAATCAGGTCGATATTATTATTATAAATGTAAGCATAGTAAACATAATAATATCAGCGCAATAAAAGCTCACGATCAATTTTTAGGTATTTGCCAACTTATGAGCCTTCCAGCTTCAAAGGTTAAAAATATAAGAACAACAACAAGAGCTTGCATTGAAAAAGAAATGCAAAAAAATCGCAAAATAATAATTGAAAAACAAAAGCAACTCAAAGGGATCGAAGAAAATCTTTTTTCAGTCGAAGAAAAATGGATTAAAAACAAAATATCCCAAGAAACCTACAACAGATGGCACTCTACCTATAATACGGATATAAAATCATTAAATAGCACAATTGAGCGGCTTAGTACTGATCAAAGGCGTGTATTTAAAATCCTTGAAAATAAGCTGGATTTATTGACCGATCTAAGCTATGTATATAATTCCGCAGATACACTACAAAAAAGGGAATTTGTAAACCTGGTGTTCGACAGGAATCTCTACTACCATAATGGTATCTATCGAACACCCACAATGCTCGAATTTTTATCACATAATCACTTGAAAATGAGAGAAAAAGGA
>JALAGS010000186.1 GCA_022712315.1 Sphingobacterium sp.
AAACATTAGTTGGCTTAAGGGTTGAAAAATAAATAATTACAGTAAAATAGATATGACTAAAGCAGAAATTATTGCAGAAATCTCTACCAAAACTGGCTTAGAGAAGGTAGATGTTCAAGAAACCGTAGAGGCGTTCTTTAAAGTTGTCAAAAACGCAATGATCGGAGGAGAAAATGTATATGTAAGAGGTTTTGGTAGCTTCGTAGTCAAAAAAAGAGCTGAGAAGACTGCAAGAAACATTTCAAAAAATACAGCAATCATTATCCCTGAACACTTTGTTCCTAGTTTCAAGCCGGCTAAAATTTTCGTAGAGAAAGTAAAGAATGGCAATAAATAATCTTTAAAATAGATTAAAATGGCAAAAACCAAACAGATAATAGTAATAGGATCAGTAGTAGCCTTGGTTGCTGTGCTGTTAGCGCAGCCTATTAAAGGTTTGGTGAACAAAGAAAAACAAACTGCTGCAGCATCTGAATCGAAGCCTTCCAATGAAGTAAATTTGGAAAATATATCTTCGATGACAAAACAAGGTTTAGATGCTAGTTTAGTCAAAGAAATTTCCGATATTGAGGGCCAAGTTGCAAAAGCTTCTGGAGAGGATAAGATAAAGCTGTTGCAACAGTTGGCAGATAAGTGGGACGATGTCGCAAAACCAGCCCCTCAGGCTTTCGTCTATGAGGAAATGGCAAAGGTTTCCCCAAAATTTGAATATTGGTTGAAAGCAGGTAATGCTTATCGTGCTGCTTATACAAATTTGCAGGATTCTACTTTAGCCCAAGCGTTAAATCAAAATGCAATTCATGCATATGAAGCAGCGTTGAAAGCGAATACAGGTAGTTTGGATGCAAAAACAGGATTAGGTGCCGCAATGGTATCAGGAACGAACAATCCCATGGCAGGTATTGCCTTATTGCGAGAAGTCGTTGCTGCTGATCCTAAAAACTTAGAAGCAAACAAAACTTTGGGATTGTTTTCATTACAATCCCGTCAGTTTGACAAGGCCATCGAGCGTTTTAAGACCGTTATCGATCAAAAACCCGATGCTGAGTCATACTTTTACTTAGCCACAGGCTATGAAAATATTGGGATGAAAAAAGAGGCCGTGACTGCTTTTCAAAAAAGTAAGGAGCTGGCAGCTGACCCTTCCCTATCACAATTCATCGATCGAAAGATTGCGGAATTGAGCAAGTAATTAATTTATTATTTTATAATCATTAAAAAATTTAGCTATGCCAAGCGGAAAAAAAAGAAAAAGACACAAGATGGCTACTCACAAACGTAAAAAACGTTTAAGAAAAAATAGACACAAGAAAAAATAGTCTTGTGATGAGCTTTTAAACATCTTGGCCCATTTTGCTGAGATAGCTTTACGAAACGATCTACATGTCTTTGAAGGGTGTGTAGATTGTTTTTTTCGTAACAACGTTCTTTAAATGTTTAATCGGATACCAAAGATTGCGATAGGATATTGCATAGGTATCAAAAATGAGTAGCTTTTGGTAAAGGAATTAATTATCGATTCAACTCCTGATAAAGGGGTAACTATTGCTTTACTACAAGATAAGCAGCTTGTTGAACTTAACCGCGAGCCCGCAAATAATAATTTCGCCGTTGGAGACATTTATCTCGGACGTATTAAGCGAATCATGCCGGGACTTAATGCGGCTTTCGTAGATGTAGGCTACGAAAAGGATGCATTTCTACATTATTTAGATTTGGGTCCTCAAGTTCAATCTTTGCTGAAGCTTACGCGCATAGTAAAGAATGGCAGTTATCAAGAGAAACTGCTCAATAGTTTAAAACTTGAAAAGGATATCGATAAAGCTGGTAAGATCTCTGATGTCTTGAGCAAAAATATGCTCGTGCCAGTACAAATCGCCAAAGAACCGATTTCAACAAAAGGACCTCGTCTGAGTTCAGACCTTTCAATAGCAGGTCGTTTTGTCGTTTTGGTACCTTTCTCAAGTACTGTTTCCATTTCCAAACGTATCAAAGGTAGTAACGAACGCAACCGCCTCAAAAAGATTGTCGAAGGAATTAAGCCAGCAAATTTTGGCGTGATTATCCGGACAGTTTCCGAAGGTAAGGGTGTCGAAGAACTACAACGTGACTTATTGGACCTGATCTCAAAATGGGAGCTATTTACCAAACGTCTTCGTAATGCTGAACCGCCTCAAAAGGTTCTTGGCGAAATGGATCGTGCATCCACTATTCTACGGGATATTTTGACGGACGAGTTTTCGCATATTTATGTTAATGATCCTTCGATCTTCGAAGAAACAAAATCATATATACACGATATATCTCCAGATCTGGAGAAAATTGTCAAACTTTATAAACATAAAGAGCCAATTTTCGACCATTTTGGAGTTGAAAAGCAAATCAAGGCAGCTTTTGGCAAAACTGTAACATTGCCGGGTGGCGCATATCTCGTTATTGAGCATACCGAAGCCCTGCATGTCATCGATGTCAATAGCGGTAACCGTTCTGCCAATAAGGAGAATCAGGAAGACAATGCATTGCTGGTCAATATGGAAGCAGCAAAAGAAATTGCGCGACAGCTGCGCTTGCGTGATATGGGCGGAATTGTAGTCATCGATTTTATCGATATGCATAAACCCAATCACCGAAAAGAGTTGTATACGTTCTTAAAAGAATGTATGGTGTCGGACAGAGCAAGACATACGATTTTGCCACCAAGTAAATTTGGATTGGTGCAAATTACACGTCAGCGCGTAAGACCCGAAATGAATATTGTCACAAACGAAAAATGTCCGGCTTGTGACGGTACAGGTGAAATCCGATCCAGTATTGTCGTGATGGATGATATTGAAAATAATTTGAAATTTATTCTTCAAGAACAAAACGAAAAAAAGGTGACCTTATGTGTTCACCCTTATATAGACGCCTACATTAAGTCTGGTTTGATTTCTAAAAGAATGAAATGGTTCATGAAGTACGGAAAATGGATTAAAGTAAATCCGATGACGTCATATTACCTAACTGAATTCCATTTCTTCAATGCGAAGGATGAAGAAATCAAGTTATAATAGAAAGAGATTAACGAAAAGGGTTAGTAGCGATACTAGCCCTTTTTTGTTTTTATACGGCTTCTATTTGTCTGCTTTTAAACCCAATGGATCATTATGCCATCTTTTTCCATTTTACGGAAATAAGTCATTTGCCGTTTAGCATAGCGGTGTATTTCTGTCTCCAGTTTTGTGATGAAAACAAAGTAATCGAGCTGTCCTAGCAGATGTAGTGACGCATACTTATATTCCAGACCATAATATTGCAGTTGCTCGTGTGTGATTCCTTCGGCCAATAGTTTCTCCACTTCTTCTAAAAAACCTTCTTTCAACCGTTGTTCTAGTCTTTGGCTAATGTGCGCGCGTCTAGTTTCCACTGGTGGATTTAGCCCGATAACAATGCTGTCGATCGTCCGTTGCGGGACGAGGTGATCAGGATGAAGCTTTAAAAATGCGAGTATTTCGATTGCCCGGATCATACGTTTTTTGGTGGAGAGATCTATCTGAAAATTTGCTGGCGCTGTATATTCCTGAAGACGTTTTAATAGATCAGCCTCTGAATACTCAAGCAAGGACTCTTTCAGTCCCTCGATTGAGGGGATCAATGCGTATGGATTTTGTTGGATAACACTTTGGATATACAAGCCCGTGCCACCACAAAGGATAGTATGTTTTCCCTTTGCTGCGATCGATTGTTGGGCTTGGTGAAAATCCGCTATAAAGTTTCCGAGATGATAGCGTTCCCCCGGTTCATGGATGTCGATAAGGTGATAGGGAATATCTTGGTATTCGGATAGGTCTTTTCCCGTGCCAATGTTCATTCTCCGGTAGATCTGACGAGAATCTGCACTGATAATTTCAGCGTTAATTTGTTGGGCCAGCTGTACAGCTAATTTAGTCTTTCCAGAGGCTGTGGGGCCTAGGATAACAATAACTTTCTCCTTTGGAACAGCCTGCTGCTCCAAAAGAGAAAGTATAGGATTTAATCTGTCTATCACAGAACAAATTTAGTCCATTTTTCTGTTCCTTCATTATTTTTTACGACAGTATCAATGAAGGCCATACCTCTTACTCCATCATAAACTGTTGGAAAATCCAGTTGTTCCGCTGTTGGAGTCTTTCCTTCACGTTTTGCCGTCACTGTTGCGGCAAAATTACGATAGATATTTGCAAATGATTCTAATAAACCTTCAGGGTGACCTGCAGGTACACGGGTATTATGTGTTGCAAAAGAACTCAATGTATACGGCGCAGCATATGCATTTCCTGTGCGGTAAAGCTGACGGGGTTGATCAAGCATTTTGATGATTAGATTGTTTGGATCTTCATTGGCCCATTCTAACCCTCCTTTTTCACCGTAGATACGGATACGGACAGCATTTTCCTCTCCGGCTGAAATCTGTGATGCCATCAATACACCTTTTGCTCCATTTTCGAAACGCAAAAGTACTGACCCGTCATCGTCCAATAGACGACCTTCAACAAATGTCGTTAGATCGGCACATAGTTCTTCAATTTTCAAGCCCGATACATATTCCGCTAAATGAGCCGCATGTGTACCAATATCACCCATAACCAAAGATTTACCTGAGCGTTTTGGATCTGCACGCCAAGCTGCTCCAGCATTGCCTTCGCGTTCTGTTAAACGACTCAACCAGCCCTGTGGATATTCAACAACAATCTTTCTGATCTTACCGAAATGACCTTCTTTGACCATTGCTTTGGCTTGTTTGACCATTGGATAGCCCGAATAAGTATGTGTAAGGCACAATGTACGGCCTGTACGTTCTACAGTTTCTTGCAATTCTTTTGCTTCTTCAACAGATACAGTCATTGGTTTTTCAACAACAACATCAAAACCTTTTTCCATTGCCAACTTAGCTGGAGAAAAATGTAAAAAGTTAGGGGTTACGATCGTCACAAAATCCATGCGCTCTCCTTCAGGAAGCAAAGATTCTTTTTCGATCATCTCTTCATAGTTTAGATAGACACGCTCAGGAGCTACAAATAAGTCTTCTCCAGATTGTTTTGAAATCTGCGGATCGATACTAAATGCACCACAAACCAGTTCAATCTTGCCATCCATAAAAGCGGCAATACGGTGTACAGCTCCGATAAAGGCGTCATTTCCGCCTCCGACCATACCCATGCGAAGTTTTCTCTTCATAACGTTATTATTTTTGATTATTTATTTTTCAAACTCTTACAGTGTACAATATACACAATTTACCTTATTTTATATATAAAATCATCTTGATACTGCCCATATTTTCCTTTGGAAAGCCACTGGGGAACTGCTCTATAAGGGTATTTAATTCCGCAGTGTTTCGATAAGCATACCGTGTTGTTCCTACGATCCAAAAGTTGATCGGTGCTGTTATTTCTTTCGCAACAAATCCAATTTTTTCTAAAGAAGAGTGCTGGCTCCAATCGCGATCGGTAAAGGTCATAATATCTCCTGGTGAGAAATCCTGGCTGAAAGCCTTAATTAGTTTACTTAATCCGCCGATAACATTAAAGCCTGATTTGTTGCAAAATCGTAATAACTCAAATGAGCGATAATCTTCCTCTCTATCTAGCATACGCCGTCCTCCGGAGAATATAGCGACGGCAACAAGTTCACCCTGCTCATACAGTCCATAGCGGTATTTGCCTGGCAGGGCTGTCTGTAGATGATGTTCCACGAGGAACTGCAAGCTAGTTTTTTTGTCTATCCGGGCAGCTACAGTGTTGCGCGCGTAGACACGTTTGTCATTTTTTGTTTTGGAAACAATACGTCTGACAATTAAGTCGAACTTCGCTACTAATTGGTCTTCATCGATATGAATGCAAGGTGTGGAAGTCTGATGTCTAACGGATTTATTGTGAGGGTACAATAAGATTACGCTTGTTAATTCCGTTGAAGTTATTTGTAAAAATCCATCAAGTTGCTGGAGTGTCGATGAGGACTCAAGAGCTTGTTCTAGCCGAAGCTTGAACTGTGTTGCCAAATTTAGAAACGATGGATCCATAAAGCAAAAGTAACTTTTATAGAAGTTTTGACGAAATATTCACTTTTAATAATTATCCGTACCTTTGTACCGAAGAATGAAAAGTTGTTATGGATTATACTTGTTAACACACACCATATTGCAGAGGCGCAAATTAGCCTTATATGATCTGAAAAGAAATTGTGCATACAATTAACAATCGATACGTGACAACCTTTAAAAGCAAACAGTGTGCAGCGGACTCATATATAGCAATGGGTATCGGCACTTATAAATAATTATTTACATATGAAACTTCCGATAGTGGCGTATGGCGACCCCGTACTAAGAAAGGTTGCTGATGAAATAGATGAAGACTATCCTGATTTAAAGAAATTGATTGATGATATGTTCGATACCATGTATGCAGCTCATGGTGTTGGATTGGCGGCCCCGCAAGTAGGTTTGCCTATACGTATGTTCGTTATCGATGCAACACCATTTGCAGAAGATGATGAAGAAAATAAAGAGATGCTCAAGTCTTTTAAAAAAGTATTCATTAATCCGATCATGGTTGAAGAGTCTGGTGAAAAATGGGCTTTCGGTGAAGGTTGCTTAAGTATACCAGATATTAATGAGGACGTATTGCGTCACAGAAATATCCGCATCAATTACTTGGATGAAAACTTTGAAGAACACGAAGTGGACCTAACAGGTCTGGCTGCCCGTGTGGTACAGCACGAATATGATCATATTGAAGGGAAATTATTTACCGACAAATTGAGTGCTTTGAAGAAAACAATGTTGAAGGGCAGATTAGACGCCATTGCGAAAGGAAATATTCGTGTAGGTTATAAAATGAAATTCCCCCAACAAAAGAAAAAGCGTTAGTCCAAACTAACGCTTTTTCTTTTGCTTATGACCTTTCTTCGTCCTGGTCTTAAAAACGAACTAATTTATAAAGAGTAATAACCTTATCGAAGAGAAATTAAATTCAATGTAGTTTATTCCATTTAATCCAAGCGCGGAAGATATAACCGATATTTAACGGCCGTCATCCGAATCAAAAATACAACTGCGGCTCCAATAAAGGCCGCCCAAGAAAGATCGAGATCAAGATGCACCAGGAATATATAAATGAGACCACCACCCAGACAGGCTGTAGCATATACTTCTTTTTTAAAGATTAGCGGTGTTTCATTGAGAAGGACATCGCGTGTCATACCCCCACATACGGCTGTAAACATTCCAAAGATAATGGCGGCGTAGGTATTACTTTCGTAGTTGAGCGATTTTTGTACACCCAAGATGGTAAAAAAGCTAATTCCTATGGCATCAAAAAGCGTCAATGTACGATAATAACTATACAATTGTTTATTGAAGATAATGGCGATTAGGATTCCCAGGAAAATAGCAATGAGATAATTGCTGTCATTGACCCACACTGGGCGTAGATTTAAAAATACATCCCGCATTGATCCTCCGCCAATAGCCGTCACAAAGCCTAGAAAGGCAGCTCCAAAAATATCAATATCCTTGCGTTTTGCCGAGAGGGTTCCCGATATAGCAAAAAATAAAGTGCCTAGCAGATCACTCAGATAAAAATAGTTGGCATCAGTAATCATGATAATTCTTTTAAAAATAATTATGTTAAATGCTCCAAATTGACAGCCACTGACAGAGCATCATCAATCAGGACAAATTTCCCTTTATTGGACAAAGTTAGGAGAAATCCCGATAGTTTAGATTCACCGAAAGACGAATTGCTTTTAAACCGGCGATTCCCTGTACATCCTCCAATTTTAGATGTTCTATGGTCTGTTCAATGATGCCCATGTCATAGATTGCCTGTATACTTAGCATGAGATCCTCCAAGATTTCATCCGATAAATAAACAATAGCTATTTTATTGACCTGTGTAAGTCGTTCCTTGGTTCGCTTGATCCGGATTTTATCTATTCTTTTTTTGATTATCTCATAACGGATGTTGAGCGATCCCTCTACATCAAACCGGCGTTCATCCTCCCGAAAGCTGATATCAATGCTATGAGGATTGATAAAGATCAGCTGTGTTGTTTCTAACGCGAGCGGCAGGACGTCTTTTAGATGGTAAGTTTTTAAAGCAATTCTAGCCATCGAGATAATCTGCTGGCGTCTGAAAACGTTAATAAATTCGTAGCTGAATGGGATTTGCGGGGTAATGGATTCGCCGATGTAGATATCATATTCAATGCCATCCGTCCTGAATTTTTGAAAATAAGACGGATAATTCCCTTGGATAAAACTGTTGAAATGATCGAGTTCCCTGCTGATAACCTGGTTGGTTTGGCGTAAAGAAGTTTCAAATTCATTCCGATAAAATTCACCTGTGTCACGATTGGTAAAAAAATGTCTTGCATAATGTTCAATCACCTCTATTTTTGAGGGGAATTGTCTTCTGGCTTCTTCCAAAAATGGCTGTACATCTTTTCTGAAAAATTCAATGATCTTGACCATAGATTCATCAAAAGAAATATGATCAAGAGATTCCGTAATTTGATCTACACGGCTTGAAAAAGTCATAATTAACTTGTGCTTTCCATCTAGAGACAGTTCATCAATGAGCATCGCGAGCTGTTTGACCTTAAAGCTGAAATCTTTTAGAATAGAGGCGTTTCGTATGATGGTAGAATCCTTGACGTCAATAGCACCATAAAGCGGGTAGACCTCCTCAAAGACGACCGCTTTAATATGTGCGTCTGGACTGTCGTTTTCTACTTCCTGGATGTATTGGGCGGCGACGTGGTTAAATTTCCACTGAACCGATGGTTGTATGGTCGTAAAGCGGTTTTTAATAACGTCGTCAATACGTTTTTTAAATTCCAAGGTGATATCCTGTGATAATTGTGATAACAGAGGAACCAAGACACCTAGAGCTTGCATGGTCTCATTGTCGAGTTGATCCTGTTCACGGCTGTATATTTCCAATATACCCGAAAGGGAATGGTTATGAACCAGCGGGATGCACAAATAGGCTTTTACTCCAGACTTTGTAATCTGCTCGTCGAAAATGGATCTTGTGTTCCGGATCCCATTCATTGCATTATTATTGTAAAAGATCACATGCGGATGTTTGAGGTAGCCTGCAAGTTCGGCATTGATCCTGAATGAATTGTTTATGGTGTAGGCTTCGGAGATCAGAATGCTTTTATTGGTGATGGTATAATCGAAAAAGGGAACCCCATTTAACTGGAACAAAGGGAATAAACTAAAGACGGTATCAGCACCCTTTAATATCGGCGTCATGATATTCTCTAAATCGGATAAGAAAAGATGATAGTTGTAGGTCGGAAGATCCAATAGAATCGATTGGATTCTCTGTAAGGTATGTTCAGTACTGGTCTTTCTGAAAGTCACGATGCCAAATCCCGATAATTCGAAATCTTCCAGTTTGACAGTACTGATGACCGTGTTCCAGTCGAATAGCGAATCACTGGGATTTTCCGACAAACGTCCAATATCAATTGCGGGCAAAGTTTTCTTCGCTTTGATCTCAACAAATTTAAAATCGATGTCCAAATCGTAATAATCAATGATCTCCCCCTGCTCATTGAGGTGATGATAAACTATGCTGATCTGCTCATTGGATGAAAAACCATACAATCGTTCAAAGATGAGGGTGTAAAAGAGCTTTTCTTGATTAGTAAGAAGACTTCCGGCACGCATTTTTCCTTGAAGATCTTGCTCTACAAGCTGTTGGCTACATAGGTCGAAAAAAGCTTCCGTTCCATAGAAGGCTTCTTCAGCTAACGGTGTTGTAAGTGCCCAGTATCTTTTCGGATCGGTGTCAATCAGCGATACGGATAGACTATAAATCAATTGCAGGATATCTTTATAGGCATTGAGATTATGTTTGCAGAGTTTACCATTGACATGTTCTATTTCTTTGATTCGTTCCAATGCAAACAAAGGAATCATGTCATCCGATGGACCGCCGTTTTCTATAAATGACTCCAAGTATTTGAAGAATGGTTCAAAGTCAAGCCTATTTTTTGTATACGTATTGGCACTTTTTGCTGTGCTGAGTTGTACTTTCTTTATTTCCATGGCTCGAAATTTTTAGAAGCGGAAACCGGTACTGAAGTAGGGATACCAGCCTTCGTTGGATTTTGTCATGACAACATGTAAAGGAAGCGCATTGGCTACGATATAGTAAACTCCGCCGCCTACCCCCTGATGAAATTTGTCGTTATTATAACCTTTGGCCCACACCTTCCCGATATCATACATCCCCATAAGCCCGAATTCTCCCGGAAGGACATAGCTTTTGACATCATGCACTTTAACGCGCGCTTCGATGTTATTATAGACCATCTGCTGGCCGGCAAAACGATACTGACGGAATCCTCTGAGATTTTCATGGCCGCCTAGAAATAGATATTGATAAAATGTAGGGTTCCCAACCACTGTTCCGCCCCCTATTCTATTGGCGAATATAATGCCCTCATTAAACGCACTAAAATAGCCAGTCATTGCTGCACTTAACTGCGCTGAGTTTTTTGAATACTGATTGAGTCCAAAATAGGAATTTAAAGCGGCTTCGATATACAGTCCCTTGCTCGGATTGATCTTGCGATTACGGGAGTCCTGTGTCAAAAATGCATTGATGCCCGCAAAAGCTTTGTCTTTGGTTATCGAAAGACTATCGTAAGAATGCAATGCCTGAGGATTTAGAATAAATCGATCCTCATTTTCAGCAGGATCTAAGTGATAAAATTGAATATGTGGACCTACTGCGAAGTTTAAGGTGGATGAAGGCTTCCATCTTAACTGCGGATTGATATTGAAAATATTAAACCTACTCCTGTAATATTTTGCACCATATTGTTCCTTTAGAAAGAGCGAGTTATTTCCCACGCCAAAGAAATTCTGGGTGTTGTCAGGAGCTTTCGCTAGGGCATCAACAACGATATCAGCATCACCGACCACTGCTATCCATTCCCCTTTATAGTGGATTTTATACGCTCCGGTCCGAAACGCCGTTGCTACAGTAAGCTGTTGTTTATAGGTAAATGGCGTTTTTCTAAATCCGCGCTGATGGGTATAAGCGGCACCAAGCCCGAGTGAGAAACCGTCATCGGCATTATAGCCGGCAGTAAGTAATGGAAGCCAGGTGTTGTAAAGATTTACAGGTACAAATTGCGTATTTAAACTATCCCGACCATAGTGGAGTTTTACCCTATTAGCGTTTCCCAGGAATGTTGATCCTTTGGTGTTTTCATACAGCCGGATCTTGGATTTGCTTTGGTTGATCACATAAGTTTTTGGCATGCTGTCCCCTATGATCCGAAGTTTTATGGGTGAATTTGCATTATCGATTACTACAGAATCTTTACCTTCGGATAAATAGAGGCGAATCTCTTTTGTCAGATCATCTTTATAGGTTTTATCCATCAATGCTTTGGTAACTTTACCGTCTTTATTGATTTTCGAAACCTTAACGTTTAAGCTTTTATTTTTTGTGCTGCTTATTTCAACCTTTTCATTTTTGTCGCTTAAATGAATATCAACAAGGTTATTGATAAAATTGTAGTATTCTTCCATTGCTACAGGTAGCGCATCACGTCGGCTTTGAAGTGTTCTGAAAATCTGTTCACCACGAATAGCAGTCGATGACTGGGGCAGGCTATATACCGATTCCCATAGTACCGAATCTGTAAGACGGGCGACAAATTGTGACACCTCTTTGGTCCATTCCTTATGAGATAGTTGGTTGCTGGGGTGAGCATTTAAGAACCGTGATTTGAATAACGAATAGCGGATATTAGGAATACCCATCGTAAAACCTTGCATAACGGGATTCACAAACTGCTGATAGATATCTTTCATCAGAAAACCTTGTGTGACACGCAATGCCTGATCCCGGTCCCGGGGAATGGGAATATAATCCTTATCGGGATCTTCGCTGTCCTGATTTTCATTATACCAGCGCCATTGGTCCTCATGTCGGTCCCAATCACTTACCAGCACGTCCAGCATACGTGCTCGTAGATAAGCCTTAGGTTTAAAATTATCATCATTATCTTCCTGCAGCTTACGTACAGCCTTGGGGCTATTATCTGAGTCTCCAAGCGGTTCGCGCTCTTCCAATAGGGCCACTGTATGTTCAAACAGTGGAGCATATTCTCCCAATAGGCTATCTGGTGCGACAACGCCGATTACGGGATGAGCATGCGGAACATGAACAGCATTTGCTAAAGCTGGGATCATAAGCGCAGAATAAGGATGCTGTGCGCTCGTGGCGTCATCAAGGACGTCCTGGACAAAGGTGCCATGTAATTCTTCGGGGATCAGCGATTCAGTTCGTTTATTGACCGACCGTAAGGCCCACTCTCTACCTGTGGAGTCCGTTAATCGTAAAGATACAGATTGCATCCCGCCGCCCTGTTTGACAGGACGTAATCCACCATATAGCTGAGAAAGCTGGAGTAAGGGTAAGGTGGTCTCCGCTGCCCATTCTTTGCGGTAATTCTCTCCCAAAAAGAACTTTTTAAACCGGCTCGCCCGGCCATACTTTGCATTTGCTACCACCGTTATGCTATCTTTAATAAGAATAGGAACGATGGATTTATCCTGATGTGCTACGGACGGTTTGTGCTTTTGTTGTGCATAGGCATGACTCGCAAGAAAAATAAGAAAGAATGGGATGACCTTTTGCATGCCTATTGTTTTTCAAATTTATAAATAAGCCCTTTATCTTGGTTGCCTGCTTCACTACTGATATAGAGATTGAATTTCGAATCAAAATTGATACCCTCAGGCTGAGGGAAGACTTTTGGGTCCAAAGGAGTGAGTGATTTTATATGAAAATTTTCATCGGCCACGACAAGAGCCTTGTCTATAGAGGATAATATATACCATTCTTTGCTATCCGCTTTTTTTGCCAAGGCTGATGGTTTAAAAGCTTTTTTGATTGTGGGGTCGAATTCTTTCAGTTCATCGAGCTGAATGGCAAATTCTCCCTTTGGCTGAAATTGACCATTCTCGCCGATTGTAAAGATATAACCCGAGGTTTGTGCCTGCTTTCTATCCACTTTGCATTCTTTACATAATACGTAGGCCAGGTTGCTTTCCCGGTCTACAAAAAGCCCTTCATATTCTCCTTTTGGGAGCAGGTTTTTCTGTTCGACAACGTTTTTTATGTTTTCCTTTTCAGCAATAGGAAAAGAATAGATGCTGCCATTGCTCTTTAGAACAAAGATGTGTGTATTGCTTATGGAGATATCCTCATAATCACCATCTTTTCCGAACGGGGTGAACGTAACTTTCTGAGTCGCTTGGTTAAATTTATACAGCAATCCCTGTTCATCCTGGATGGCATAAATCTCATCATTCTGTCCTGTGATAAAGGCTATTCCAGATATCTCCAGCAATTCATCCGGCAAACTCATCTTTATGCCCGAAGACAATATATAGGGAATGCTTTGTGGTTTTCCTGCTTGAACATGAGCAAGCTTGCTGCTATTTTCTTTGGCCTTATTATTAGGGTTGCAAGCGGGGAAGATAGCCGTTGCTAGACCTAATGCCATAGTTGTTAGTATCGTGGAATTTTTCATCTTTATATATAATTAACTTTTAAATTGATGAAGCCGTCAGGTTTACTGGATTAGTTTACGCTCAATGACTGTATCGTTGGCCTTTTCAAGATGACTTTGGCTTATTTCGTAATTAGTCCTGATTGATTTCATGTTAACGTTTTAAATAATCAAAGATTTGCTGCTGAGAAACATGCTGCTGCCTTCCTTCTATAGACTGGTTTTGCCCCCGGTCATCGAGTAAAGTCGCTTCGCTGTCGTCTGCAAACTGAATATCAAAAAGTTCTTGCATCTGAATTGCTAATGCAGGGTTCAGGATGGGAAAGCATGTTTCTATGCGTCGGTAGATGTTGCGGTTCATCCAGTCTGAAGACCCAAGGTATATGTTTGTATACGTTTGATATTGGAAGATAAATATTCTTCCGTGTTCTAAATATCGACCTACAATCCGTTTCACGACAATGTTCTCACTTAATCCAGGTACTTGTGGTTTTAATCTACAGATCCCTCTGACCAATAGCTGCAGTTGAACTCCTGCCCGACTCGCTTCGTACAATTTATTGATTAACGATTCTTCTTCTAGATTGTTTAATTTAATTTTTATTGTTGCTGGGCTTCCCGATTTAACCGCTTGGATCGTCTGGTCAATCAAGGATAAAAATGTATGCTTGAGGTTGAATTGAGCGATCAGTAGATGGTCAAAGGATAACTCATTCGGACTATTGGGTTTCTTCCTTGCTGGTAAAAACTCGAATAGCATTTTTAATTCCTTAGTCAATAACTTATTCGAGGTAATGAGGAAGTAGTCCGTGTATATCTTAGCTGTTTTTTCATTTAGATTTCCTGTGCCGAATAGAGCACTCTCTCGACCTTCCTTACGTTTGACAAGTGCTATTTTAGCGTGTACTTTTAAATTGGGGATACTATAAGTAATTTTTACACCCTGTTCTTTCATCAGGCGGGCCCAATGCATATTATTCGCTTCATCAAAACGTGCTTTCAATTCGACAAATACATTGACTTTTTTCCCATTTTTCGCTGCAGTGGCTAGCGCTTGTGCAATACGAGAGTCACTAGCGATACGATATAGCGTGGTATAGATCTCCTCTACGGTTGGATCTATTGCTGCCTCGTTGAAGAAACGTAATATGGGGTCGAAAGATTCGTAAGGGGTACAGATCAGCATATCTTTTCGATCTATCTGATCAAAAATAGATTCCTGGAAATTTTGGTATCTCTCGATCTGCTGCTGTTTTGGATAAGAAAGGTTATCTATTTTAATCGGGAATGAGAAAAAATCCTTCAGGTTGTGGTAGTTCCCTCCCTCAACAATACTGCTTTTTCGCAGATCGAATAGTGTTGCCAAGGTTTCGATCAGCTGTTTTGGGAAATTAGGTTGAAATAAAAAGCGTGTTGCATAGCCAAGATCGCGTTTATTGACTTCGGCTTCGATTTTTTGAGCAATATCCCCCTCGAATTCGTCTTGAAGATTTAATTCAGCATCACGGGTGATTTTAAAGGAGTAGAAGCTTAACGATGTATTTCTTACGGCTTCGGGCAAGAATAGTTTGATGATGTCATCTATGAGCAAGACATATTTATTTCCATTAACCTCACAGGTAAAAAATCGGCCAATATGATTTGAAGGAATGTTGAGAAAGAATACCGCTCCCGTGTTGTCGTCTGTGACCGCAAAGTACAGCTGATTGTTAATTGGGAAAAAGGACGTGTCATCCAGCTGGATGATTTGGAGATAGGAGGCAATTGTATGAAAGAAATATTGTGCGGCACGTTCTTTTATGTCTGCTGGAATAGCTTGATTGTAAATAAAGAATATATCTTTTTTTGCCAATTCTTGTATAATATCAACGAGTAATAGACCAAATTTTTCCTGTTGTTTGTTTATCGTTTTTGAGGCCTTTTTATACGTGCCAATATCGAGGTTTGGAATGAGCTGTTCGGGATTTTGCTTTATTATTTTTTTCCAAGCCATTAATACAGGCATTCTAACCCGATAAAATTCATCCAGATTGGAGGAAAAAATGGCGAGAAACTGTAGTTTTTCCAACAATGGTACCTCCTGTCGCCCAGCTTGGTCAAGTACTCTTTCATTGAATGATAACCAGCTGATGTCTCTGTTGATGTAAAGGTCTTTATTCTTCATCCGTATTAATTTATAGGTATGGCAACATTATATGTCTCGTCTCTTGGATGCTAATGATCGGTATAAATTTTTTATTTTTAAGGGTTAAAGGAAGTTTTGACCCCTGATTCAACATATTGGAGTTCTATTGATATGTACACATTAAAATATGATTGCGGCAACAAAAGAAACAACCGATATAACAAGTCCAAACATAAAAATTCCATATGCGTATCGCAGAAGCTTATATTTGCGTCCTAATACCACACCCTGCGAATAAACATCTTTGGTCAGCATGCCATATAAAAATTCCGAATCGACCATTACTTTCTGCATACCCTCATTGTAGTCGTCGAGGTTCATTTTATAGAAGTTTCCAAAAAACAGAAGATTGACCGACTTTTGTTCAATTTCCTCCTTGGAAAATTTGCCTGAAGGAATTTTGGGAATTGTTGACAGTATGGCCATGACCATCGTTGCAACCACTGCAGTTGTTAAGATTATTGTTGGGATAATAAGATGTTCGTTGGCATCTAATTTTCGAAATAAAACAGCAATAACGACCGAAAGGATAATAGAATTGACCGTTAGCAATATATTAGCTTTATTGTCTGCCATATCACTTAACCGTTGATTATTTGACGAAGTAATACGGAACATTGTTTCTATTCCACGTTCCGGCTTGCCACCTTTTTCTTTTTCTTTCTTGTCTTCTTTTTTGCTTTCTTTATTTTTTGTGATAGATTTCTCCTGTTTTTTCTCCAGTTCTTTTAGATTCATCTCTTTTTTTGCATTTAGCTTTTGCTGTGCATATTCAGTGTGGTAATGATGACTTTTCAATAGTTTGATTGTACCCGCCCGCCATACGTCTTTATCAATCTCCTTCCCGAGGACTGCTTCAGCTTCGGCCTTCATCAATTTATTTCTGGTAACGAAATCATCGTTTCCGAAATGAAACAGGTCAGCATCGCAGAGAATTTGTTCCAGCAGGTTTGCAGGATCTTGAGGCATTCTAGTTGCCAGAATACAACCTTTAATTTTTTCCTGTATGTCTTCCGGTATACCTTTGTCCCGTAGAAAGTCGAAAGCAATTTCGACACTTTTCTTCTCATGACCGATAGCATTATCGGATTTTACATAACCCAGGTCATGAAAGTAGGCAGCACTGATAACAATAAAGTGATCTTCCTCTCCTAGTTTATAGTATGATGAAATTTCCTCAGCAGCACGTACAACTGAACGAGTGTGTATTGTATTGTGGAAACAGTGGCAGACTGAGATATTTTCTATAATATATGTTTCAGCGTATTCTTCTACCTGTTTTAAAAGCTGCGCATAGTCTATCATGGATCAATATGATTTTTATTTGGAATAAAAGTATTCATTATCTTTAATTTCTTAAAAATAAGGTCTTCCTTTTAGTTATTTATTAACCTAGATCAAATTTACTGAAAAAAGAGTTATTCCTATAGCGGTGAAATTGCCATCTATATTCGCGGATAGCTTGGTGTTAAAAATAGCGCTACCAGTTAATTAAGGTCTTCAAGTGGCAGCGGTTTAAGAGAGCAAACACAAGCTATTGGATGCGGTTAATTTAATGATTGTTATAAACAATGGATGAAGTAGTGCGGCGTATCGCAATGGTTTGAATCTGATTTTTATAGCTAACATTTGAATATTCTGTTTGATGAATAACCCGAATTGTGTTGCTTATCAATAGAAGTGGATATAAGAATTGGTATAAGAAAAGAATTGTGACTCCAAGAAAATTATCCTATGCGAGTCCGAGTATTTGGTGTTTTTTGGCTGTTTTTTAGGTATTTCTAAGGCAGAGGCCCCGCTGTGGTTCGTTTCGTTTTCAGCTTTAAATAGGCCTTAAATCTATCCTAAAGGGGCCTAGAAAGGGTTTAACTAGAGCTTCGCTTCGCCCTGAGAGCAGGGTGCGTCTATCTTGAGCGTAACCTAATTCCATGCCAGACTCGGACTCAAGACGGACTCTTCTCGGACTCAACACGGATTCAGTGTGTATTGTGGCTAAATAAACAGTACCTATGTGTCGATTTAAGCCTGCGGGTATATCAACTTAAACCTGCGGGGTGGCCGAAACAAGGATTGCTCCGTTGCATCGTTAAATTAGGGCATTTCCAGTCCGATGCTAGTCTCGACTTCTTTTTATGTGGTTATAGCTATATATACCGAATATGCCGAGTTGTCTTCGTGCTTCGGATGCTTCTGCGGAGTTTTTCGGCAGCGGTTCGGGCCGGCGTTGGCCCCTGGTCGGGGCATCCAGGGGGCATGGTCGCAACCGGAACGCCATTTGTCCTTGGTGCTAGCGGTGTGAGTCAGGGTTAAAGTCGGAGGCAACACGGAAGGAACACGGACGCAGCACGCTGGCAGACCGAACCTGTCCGCAAGCTGTCCACAATGTGCTCCGAAGATGTTCCGATACTTTTTCGAAGCAGATAAGTTCCTGGTCCAGATATGCGGTCCCTTCTATATGGACTTATTTATAGATACCCGATATCCCCATCTAAGCATAATATCCCGTATGCATGCAGTATGGATACAGTATACATGTAGTATATATCCAGTAATACTACATAATATCTTGCAACAGCCCTTCCATCCCTTTTTCCCTACAATGTCCGTATCAAGGCCTAGTTGCCGGCAAGTCCGGCGGTATAATTCTTATTCAAGGTCCCATTCTGCACCGGAATCAGCCATCCCACCGCTCTGCTATCCTGTTTTACAAAAAGAATCTCCCATCCTGACAGCGAGTTAGGTCCAAAATGAAAATAATAAGAACAAAAGGCTTGGAAGTTTGTTAGGAAACTCCCTATCTTTGCACCACTCCGCAAGGGAGGGACGGTTACCTCGAAAGAAGGAAACCATGAAAAAAGAAGGGTTTAACGGAAGTTAAGCGCGGAAATCGAAAAAAGAGAAAAGAAAAAAAACTTCAGAAAGTTTTTGGAAGTTCAAAAAAGATTTCTACCTTTGCAGTCCCAACGGAAACGGAGGGAAAACAAAAAAGATAAAGACGGCGCAATGCCATCGGAATATAGCGGATACGGAAGTTGAAGCGACAAAAGTTCTTTAAGAAAACACAATCATGTAAGCGTGACGAGTAGACAGACGAAAGTCGAAAGTCATTAACAAATTCAAGCAATTCGTTCAATTGGTCCAAGATCAGAGATATAAAAAAAGAATTCTGATTATTATAAATAGTTGGAATCAAAAACTTCATTTTACAATGGAGAGTTTGATCCTGGC
>JALAGS010000187.1 GCA_022712315.1 Sphingobacterium sp.
GCCGCCTATAAAAGGAAAAAAGGGACAGCTAAAGATCTTCGCAGATTGAAAAATAGGGGTCAATATCGAAATGATGAAAAAAGCTATGCTTGTACCACAGAAATCCAATCCTAAAATTTATTTAGGACAGATGTGAAATCACTATATTCAACTCCTATACAAAAAGCCCTATATTATGAATTCAGACCCATTTGAAACAAATTTTGAAACAAATTTTGAAACAGACAGTGATTTAAAATTTATCTTAAAAAACCTGTATAGGCGGCCAACCTGGTTTTTTAAATTCACACAAGAAAATTATTATGGCAAGTACGCCTGGTATTTGCTTTATCTCGCAGCACTCGGGAGCCAATTGGGAAAAATAGCTAGCATGAAAACCAGTATAGTGAGCTGGTCGGGGTTATTTTTTCAGATCATGGTTTTGGGTTCGGGATTAACAATCCTTTTTTACATTATAAGTGCCTACATTTTTTCGGCAACAAGTAAATTGTTTAAAGGAGAAGCTGCGGCGGGAGATATCTTGCGTGTCATGTCTTATTCTTCAACTCCAGCCATAATTCCCCTAATTTTCTATTTAATTGGGGCAGCTCTTTACGGGCTACCGTTCTTTACAAATTCATTTTGGCTAGCCAATACTGATCTCGCTCAGACCATCTTCAAATATTGCGTAACAGTCGTAAATGCGCTCGCCGGTATCAACATTATGATCTTCCTCATACTCGGGGTTTCTGTTGTTAACAATTTCAGTCTATTGAAAGCGATTTTAACGATAGTTTCCCCCATGCTGATCCTAATGGCGATTATTTTCCTGCTGGTATTATTATAATAAAAAGCAATAAAGCAAGTAACCCTAAATTAATTCACGGCGAAAATACGGCTATTTACCGATTCAGAACTACAGTCCACCGAAAAGCACAAACAATTTAAAATTCAACTCGGTACTTTAGACTAAAATAAATTTAACACCAGATTAATTATGCCTAAAGCCAATCCATTAGACTGTTCCTCGATGAACTCTTCGCCCTTAAAGCCAACTATATTGAGAACGCTACCTTTTCTCATCGCCATTTATTGCATGCTCTTTACCCAACAGACAAAAGCCCAATCTTTAGACTGTTCGACAAAAGATATTGTATTTAAGAGTGAGGGCATTACCCTGGCGGGCACTATGCTTCAGCCTCGCCATGCCCATGCAGCTATTGTGCTCGTGCATGGTTCTGGACAAGAGAAAAGGATGATGGAGTTTGCCTCATATCTAGCCAAAAACGGGATTTCAGTATTTACATACGATAAACGCGGGGTGGGAAAGTCCGAAGGAACTTATGCAGGACCTGAGGTCGGTACAAATAATATCGACTCTGCCAATCTCAATCTACTCGCCAAAGATGCACAAGCAGCTGTGAAAACCTTCCGTCAGCAACTAGGAAATACAAGTATTCCTGTTGGACTTTTGGGATTCAGCCAAGCGGGTTGGATCATTCCTTTAGCAACAAACAAAAATCCATTGATCGACTTTTTTGTCCTGTATAGTGGTGCGGTTATCCCAGCACGTGAACAACTCCGCTTCCAGTTCTTTACGAATGGAAAAAAAGATTTTTGGGATAAACATACAGAAGCCGAAGCCCGACAACATGTGGCGAATGATCCAGATCGCTATCAATTTGCAAATACCGATCCACTGACATCACTCAAAACAATAACAACTCCAGGGCTCTGGCTTTTTGGATCCAAAGACATCCAAATACCTGTAGGTTTATCCATTGAACATCTCAATGCACTTAAAGCACAAGGAAAACCTTTCGATTATTGCCTATTTCCGACATTAGATCACAATACCACCCTTTCGGCATCCAATGAACCAAGCGCCATTGTATTAAAATGGATCAAAAATAGCCTGCAACAAAAAAATAAAGGTTACAATAAATAGATCAAGAAAGTAATGAATTAGCATTCAATGTAAAAAGCCCCAGCGACTAAGTTGTGGCCAAATTTATTATCAATCTTACTCTTTTTCCTCACGTACGAGAAAATCATAAGAATACCAGAATTTAAGATGCCCATAGGAATTGAGACCTCCTAGGCTATAGCTAATAGGGTAATCAAAGCTATTCTGTTGTAATTCAAGCTCATTTTTGTAATCAACAACAAGTTTCTTAATTGCTTCCAGACCACTAGCGCGTTTCATAAAACTTGATTGACGCCCACCACGTAGGTAGACCAGCACATCCGAACCATTTAACACCGTCTCGTCCGTTTTTGTCAGGGGTTGATTGTATAGCAACTTTTCTAAGACGTTTTTAAGATCACCGCGGGGAAAATCACTTTCCCCCATCATAATGGAATGGGTGCCATAGTTGACAGAAGAAACATAATAAGGATTAAATCCTGTCTTTTTTAACTTTCCAAGTTCATCCTTACTAAAAGCCTTTGCATAATCTTCCAGATCTATATGAAGACTAAATGTAATGTGTTCTCGACGCAATAATAGGCTATTTGCTCTTTTTATCGTGGTGGAATCGTGGTGACGAACCATTTTCAGAACACTATCCACATCGGGACTATTATTAAGATGGTAGCGAATCGCTCTATAATCAAAAAATGCGCCCACGGACGATTGCTCCAAAACAGCCGGTTCACCCTTGCTTTTCTTAGCAAACGCACGCACAGCATCAAAGCCAGGGATGATACGAATACTGGATAAAGTTGGCTGGGTAGATGAAATTGCAGTTTTGAAAGGTTTATAGTAGTTACGAAGGGAGGTTAGTTTTAGTTCTGGTGTGGTATCTTTTAATCCCCAAATTGTCCCCAGATAGAAGTTCTTGTCTGTAGTGCCATCCACGTAGATCTGACTAACCGAAAACCCAACGGAGCGGCCCACAAACTGATACCTTTTGGCCATTGCTCCACCATCAATCTCAGTAGAGTCAAAATCAGCATCCTCTTTGTCACAGCTGGACAAAAAACAAACGCTTAGCAACAACAGGAAAAGATATTTCATAATTTAAAAATTAATCGTCACCTCTGGTGAAGCACTTCAATCTCATCTACCCGTCGGACAATGGCCTTTAGATTCTTCTCAAATATATACAAAATTCCTCATCCAACGTACATAAAAATAAGAATAACAACACGATACAAAAACGCAAGCTGATCCAAAGCAAAAAAGCCGCTAGAACTGGGAACTCTAAACGGCTTTGCACTAACAATTAAATATAGAATTATATGATTATCCTGCTTTTAATAAATCAACAATTACACGATCTCTATTTTCATTCAATGAGGGATAAAACTGATTTAAATCAACCAATATAATTGGCATCCCTCTATTTTCGGGTTTATACAAGACATTATCCACCAATTCGCGACAGAAAACCAACGACTCACTGTCCGTAAAGACTTCTTTTGATCTTCTCAGAAAACTATCAAAAAAACGCTTGGGATTATTGATAATTTTAAGATGCTCTTGATTCGGAAAAACTGTGCTGGAGAGATCTAGTCCTCTGGAAAATACGACATCCTTCAACTCCGCGTGACCAAAATTGACTAAAGGTGTCTTTAATGGTTTTGCTTTCTTTAGAACAAAAAGATTAGTTGAGTACAGATCTTCCGTAAAAGGAATACCATAAAACCATGAAGAATTGATCTTTCCTTTAAAAACTACGTGAACTAAAGCAGTACCATCGAAGGTTGTTTTGTCAAATGTATTGTAAAGGAAGGACGATTTTTCAATTTTTAGATTTCCAATGACAGCTTTCGAGAAATCATTTACTTCAAATGTACATGCTGTCCAAACCCCAGCTTCCTGAAAAACAACCGACTGAAAGTTACACTCTACAAATGTACAACGGATAAACTTACAGTCACGAAACATGGAGTTCATGAAATTTTTACCCTTTATCGTACAGTCGATAAATGAACAATTTTTTAAAACTTTATGATTGAATTCAAAATTTTCAATCTCACTTTGCTGGAATATTTTTTCGGTCAGTGCCATGCTAAAAATGATTAATAGGCTAAAATTTCATAAGTAGTTGCATTGCAAATGGATAATTAACAACCTAAATACCCATTTATATAATGATGACGACGAGAAAGAAAAAACGTCCTAAAGAAATTTTGATTTTTTTTATTTTTTTATCCTAGCCCGAAAACAGCCTTAATAGCTAAAATCCCTAAATGATCTTTCACAACACAGCAGCAATCGTTTTATTACATGAGCGCAGTCCTTTCCCTTTTTTCTCGTTTAATTTTTAGCTGCAGCAAGGGAGGATCAGGTGGTAACCAAATTCGGCCTTTTTACACTGCTTGTTCAGTGCTTGTTCAGTGATCGTTCAGTGCTTGCTCAGTGCAGACTGAATAAACAATGATTGATTACTGTCTAAATATAGATTAAACATTGTGTTTAGGTATAACTTGGTACGGGGATGTTTCCCTTTTTAATTTATCTTGATCAATTATAATCAGGCAATTGTACCAATTATCAAAAAATGCTAGCCAGCCGTTCTTAAAACGATTAATAGGTACAAAAAAAGCCGCAAGAACGGGGAGTTCTTTACGGCTTACTACCTATGAAAAACATTCACCTTAGTATAAGGTACTATCTACTATGACAATTAAAATTAAATAACGCAAATCGATCTTAAAGCACAACGAATTAACAAATGAGAATCCCTCTATTGGTTACTTCAAAAAACCTCCTTTCTCTATTGCGACGTTTATTTGATACCAAATATAAAACCTTAGATCAGCGATTTTACAGATCGTTTACAATTCGTCAAAAATGATTTACGATTCGCTCGCTGAATTATTTTAATCGGCCGGTTAATTAGCTCTTTACTGCTAAAAGAAAAAAAAGTATATTGGCGGACGCAATTAAAACTTTTTATGAAATATCCACGAGTTTCGCACACAAACAATCAGTAATCAGGCATTAACATATAAGCCGACTACAAGTTAAAATACTCGTGCATAAAAATAAAACAGGTATTCTACATAACCTTTTAAAAGACTAATTACATACATATGAAATTGATGAAAAATATTTTAGCAGTGCTTGTACCACTTACCTTATTCTGTGGCACATCCTTTTCCCAAACCAAAGAGGAGCTTAAAAAAAAATATGAAAACAGCAGTATAGATGAAGAGCTCAAAAAGAAGATGGCTACTGAATATGTCTTTCCTGATAGTCTCATCTTACCCCCCTTACACTATACCAATTCCTATTATGTATTGGACTCTGCCGTCAATGATTTCCATTCTATTTCTATTGATGTTATTGTACAAGATGACATCCCCGACCACTATTCATTTTATATCTCACCTTTTAATATATCCCTAAACAATATACCTTTATATTGTGGTATCCAATCTGCCGGTGGCGGTATCAGTGTTAAGACTGGTAAGGAAGAGGATATCAAATTTAATGGCATCTTTTCGCGTTGGTTTGAACGGACAAAAAAAGCCTTAAAAACTACGGGATATTATGCCAGTTCAGATGCCGAAGGGGATTTTATCAGTGTCCGCAATACCGTAGGCTGGCACAAAGGTTCTTATCGGATCACACTAAAAAAAGAAGGCTATATCGCGGGTAAGGCCGTTCCGGATGCTGTTAATCCCAAAGAAACCTATTTCAGCTGGAGCGATTATGAACATTCTTGGGTCACTATGTATGTCGAAGATTTGGCCACAAAAAAAGTGGTCAATATCGGCTCTTTGGCTTTCCCTGGTAAAAAGATCCGGATGAAAGAACATATCACATCATTCCTGGAGCAATACAAATATTTCATCGATTTTGCCCAAAGGCCGAGGGATCTCGAAGGATTAAATGTCATCCGATACGACAAATTGCCCAAAGTAACCATTGTTCAAAAAAATCTACGCATCAATGGCAAATTGGTCAAACTTGAAAAAGTACCGACTTACCACAACCGTACACACAACCCCGAACAAAGCAAAGCTGCCGGTGAAATTCCAATTCTATCCAAGGATAGTTATAATCCTGCGACTGGCGAACTGACACTCGAAACAGGCGTGTTTGTTGCATGGCCGGAGAAAAAAGACATTAAATAAGCACAAAATGATTCGACATATCCCCAGCTCACTTCATATATAATAAAAAGACCCATTTAACGAAAAGGTGCCCGTTAGAATTAGGAAACATACATCCATCAAAAACAGGCTCCATTCAGACATACATCATACACTGACCAAAGAAAATCTTATCAGCATATGATGTATATTCTCTGAAAAGTAGTCTGCACAACATCCAAATAGGTTCCTAAGAAAATCAATTCTGTCGACTTTCCAACTTTCCTTTCTGAAGTATCTCAAATACGCCTTCTTTCCAGAGTAACCACATGCCTAACTTTTCTTCAGCGGTACCATCCAAAAGTTGATAGGTAAAGATAATCCCCTTCTGCTCATCCAACTGGGTGTCCAAATACTTCAATGCAGTGCACCCCTGCCGAAGTATTGGACAAATTTCTGTAATATGGGATGACAATAAAAACACACTGTTCTTGTATCCTTTCAAACCGTTAACTAACTCCAAAGTTGCTTCACTGGCATCGCGATGGTTTGTTCCCTTGAATAACTCATCCATCAGTACAAACATATGTTTACCTGATGCCAGTAATTCCGCCAAATGTTTAACCCTTAATACCTCATTAAAAAAGTGGCTTGCTCCAGTGCTCAAATTATCACCTAAATTTATCGTCGCCATTATGCCGTCAAAAAGTACCGTCTTCATAGCATGCGCAGGAACCGGAAATCCCAGATGAGCCAGATACACGCAGCTCCCGATTGTCTTCAACAGAGTAGATTTGCCCGTCATATTTGCTCCCGTCAGATACCATAAATTGCTTTCTCTTTTTATTTCGACATCATTTTTAATAGCCCCCTCAATAAATAAATTATAGGCTCCCTGTATGGAAATCATATCCAAACCGGCTATTTGTTCATCAATCTCAGGAAAAACAAGAGCTTTCCCTTTAATACATTTTGCAATACTAAACAGCGCGTCCAAGTGATATAAAATATGAAAAACCTCCCGTATTGCGTTGCGCTTTATATTTCTAAAAAGATAATCGTATTTGATCATCAGTTCCTTGGAAAATTTATTTTTTAATAACTGTGTTAGCTCACCCCGATCGATATCTTCTAATACATAATTCACCCGTTTACCATATTCTTCCAGAATACTCAATGTATGATCCTTTGATCTTGCAGATTCCAAAAAAAACGCTAGCTCTTCAGTTACCTTCGCTATTTCGTGAATAGAACGTTTGATAAGTATCTCCCGCTTTTTAAAATCAAGGGAAAGGAAATTCGTTGACACCATTTCCAGATAATAAGTGGCCCGAGAAGGTGAATAGGGTTCTTGTGGCAAAGACAGATATTGCTCTAGATCCTGCATCATATACTTATCCAATAGATCCGAAATATCAACTTCCTGCATAAAAAGAATTAAATGCTGTCTATTTTCTATTTCCAATTTGGAGGAAAGAGGTTCAAGAAAATAGCTGTATAACATATCCCGTCCACCTAGTGTAACCGTACAATCGAAAAAATCGATCATATCTTTATACTTGTTGTTGGTAACATTTAAATCCGCTAAGGTCTGCTTGTCAACGATCGACATAATTTATTTATTGTGGCTCTTTCCTTAAACTTACTCAAAGTCATTGTAATTAGCAAAATTGTATCGGAATAAACAGGCAATTTCCCCTTCTATACAAATCACACGATGGTTAAGGTATGTTATAAGATGAAAACAGGGAAAAATGAATACCAAAAGGTTTTTTAAAAAAAACACCCGAAAGCATGGGGTACTCCGGGTGTTTTAGCCATATTATTAACCTATTTTATGAAAAGTGCCCTTGAATGGGCAACACTAAAATAGAAAATAACTTTGTATAAACAAAATAAAATCGAAAAAAATCTTTTTTTTGAAATCACTAAACCGGTTAAACATTGATTTTGACCAAATAGCATATACCATAAAGATTATTCAATATAATTCCCTAAATTGATGTGAAAGGACCTGTTTACGCTTACATCAATTCACAAGCTCACGATGACAGAAAAAATCAAGGCACAGCCATGTGCATTGATCTTTGGATTTTGTTTAATTTTAATTTATCAAGTAACTCTCAGCTATGACCGAACGTGAAATTCTAAGACAACATATCGACAAAACCGTCCAGTTGAACGACGAACAATTCGACTACTTCTTTTCTTTTTTTAAACCAGTCTCCTTTAAAAAGAAACAAATGATTATCAAGCAGGGAGATCTTGTGGAACAGGAGTATTTTGTGCTAAATGGCTGCCTCAAGACCTATTTTACCAATGATGAACAAAAGATGCATATCTTACAGTTCGCTACACAAACCTGGTGGGCTTCCGATTATAATGCACTGCATAACCACGGTTCGGCTACGGTCAATTTAGATTGTGTTAGCGACGCAGACACGCTTTGCTTATCGAACGAAGACCGTGAAAAAGTATGCAAGGAAATTCACGAAGTTGAAACCTTTTTTAGATGGCGTTCCAATAAAGGATACATTGGGCTACAAAAAAGAATCATGTCACTACTGAACAACAATGCACGAAGCCGTTACGAAGAACTCATGCAACAATATCCTGAACTCTATAATCTCGTCCCTAAACAGTTGATTGCAGCATATCTCGGCGTTTCCCGCGAAACACTAAGCAGGCTCTACCATAACAAATAATTTGATCTAGATCACAAAAGCAAAACCATTCTCCAAATTGTGATGTATATCACATAAGGCATTGGCAATTTATCCCCTACTTTGTACTATCGTTTTAAACAGTTATTTTTTTATGGATGCTGCTATTTGATTGATTTAGATTGACCTGATGTAGAAAAATGTAAATCTTCTAGCTTCATCACCGCTAAAAACAAATTAAGATATGAAAAAGGACAAATTAAAAGTATTGGTTGTATTGACATCACATGATGAATTGGGAAACACCGGAGAAAAAACCGGTTTTTGGATAGAGGAATTCGCAGCACCTTACTATGTTTTGCAAGATTCAGGAGTAGACATTACGATCGCATCACCAAAGGGAGGACAGCCGCCAATCGACCCGAAAAGTGCACTCCCTGATTTTCAAACAGAAGCTACTAAACGTTTTGATGCAGATAAGGAGCTTCAAACTAAATTAGCAAACAGTATTCCTTTGGATGATATCAATGAGCAGGATTATGATGCTGTTTTCTATCCCGGCGGCCATGGTCCCTTGTGGGATTTAACTAACGATAAGACATCCATTGCATTGATCGAGTCATTTTGGGCACACAACAAACCTGTAGCTGCCGTATGCCATGCCCCAGCTGTATTTCGATTTGTCAAAGAAAGCAACGGTCATCCACTGGTCGAAGGCAAAAAAGTTACTGGATTTTCCAATAGTGAGGAGGAAGCGGTTCAACTAACGGATGTTGTCCCCTTTTTAGTAGAGGATGAGCTCGTCAAATTGGGTGGGCAGTACAGCAAAGGAGAAGATTGGCATAGCTACGTTATCAAAGACGGTAATTTAATTACAGGACAAAACCCAGGGTCTTCAGAAGAAACAGCCAAGGCTCTGTTCGCACTATTAACGAATGTGTAGCAAGTAATTAAAAAACGATTCCATAAAAAAGCTAGACGGATAAGTCTAGCTTTTTGCGGATATTTACTCATGCTTAAAGCAATTTCAAATTCCTCCGATTATTTCACCAGACTTTCTACTGTTGCTATTTTTAGCCAAGGCGAACTGAAACGTATCGCTATATTTTCTCCAGACTGACCCAGCGCTTGCACATAGACGATCATTTTTCCATGATAAACGCGCTGTTTATTATCTGTATAGTCACCCATATCGGCATTATTTCCAGCTTCCATCCCGAGTAGACGTGCATTTCCGAGGATGTCGCAAGTGATTTCATCTTCCGAAAGTATGACGGGAAGCCCTTTTTCATCCAGGATCTGCAAAGCAATCTGTAGCACATCTCCGGTTTTTACTTGCTGATTTCCCAAAATGACGGCTTCAATAGTGCTAGGTCTTTGGCTAGATTGAATGGCCTCTCTAACAATTTCTTTTCCACTGTTGTCTAAGCCAATCACCTCCAGTTTGCCCATGGCATAAGGAATATCCCAAAAGATGATCCCTGTTTTCTGATCGTACTTTTTCTCCTGCCCGACGACCTGTCCATTTAGCTCCAATCGTGCGGCTGCACTATTTGTATAACATACCACACGGATTTGCTGACCGGCCTGGTAGTTCCAAATAGGCCAGGCATCCATGGAGGGCGCTTCGTTTTTCCGCTGTCCCTGCTCAGATTCCAATGCTGACCAAACATCTGTGGCAGCGGTTCCTCCCTGCAATGGATAGGTACCCAAGTAGGCCATCGGCTTATCCAACCACAGCGATTGACGAAAATATCCCCTTGGTTTAATAAATCCCGCAAAGTCTAAGAGTCCCGAATAAAAGCCCCGCGAAGGCCAACGACCTGACTCACCGAGATAGTCAATACCTGTCCACAAAAACTGACCAAAGATATGGCTGTTGTCGCGTACAGCAAGCCATGCTGGAAGATCGTGCCGATTCTCGCTTCCGAAAATGATGCGTTCCGGATAGCGCTGATGATCCTGCTGGTATCGACTTTCAGTATAATTGTATCCTGCAATATCAAGTGCCCCAGGATAGGCTGTTTCGTTAGACATCGCTACGCCAGCAAGCCCCGCTGTAACAGCCCTACTTTTATCATATTTTTTCACAACCGCAACCAAACGTTTGGCAATATCTCCCAATCGCATCGCATCTGGCGCATCCTTTTTGTAACCGCCATACGATGCCTGGGTAAAGCCGCCTTCTTTTTTTTCTCCATTTAGAATAGGATGTGAATAAGGGTCGTTTGGATAATCTACTTCGTTACCTATGCTCCAGGCGAAAATGGAGATATGGTTACGATCCCGCTTGACCATATCGGACAGATCCTGCTCTCCCCAGGATTCAAAAAAGTCGTAGGATCCCTCAAAACCCGGTGTCCCGACATTCCATCCCTGCAACCATTTCCTCTTCGGGTACTCCCACTCATCAAACGCCTCATCCATTACCAAGAGACCAAGCTCGTCACATAAGGCATAAAGTGAAGATGCCTGCGGATTATGACTTGTACGGATTGCATTGACACCCAAAGATTTTAAAGTTAGCAGTCGGCGGCGCCATACGTCGGTATACATTTCAGAACCGAGCACCCCTGCATCATGATGCAGGCAGACGCCTTTGACTTTCATCCATGCATTGTTCAAGGCAAAGCCTTTATTCGGGTCGAACGTAAAGGTTCTGAAGCCTGTTTTCACCTCTGACTGATCAATCTGCATCCCATTTTGGATAACAATTGTCCTTAAGGTATACTGTACGGGCTGCTCTAAACTCCACAATCTTGGATTCGATACCGTCAATTGTTGCTGTATCTTTGCTTTATCGGCAGCCCCGACCTGAATTTTTTGAGACTTTTTAGCAACAACCTTTCCCATTGGATCGAGCAGCTCCTGCTCCACCCTAATCTGGGCAGCGGCCGGTGTAGTGTTGACGAGCGCTACTTCTGTATTTAAAATTCCCTTTTCCTGTTTTAGCTCTGGATAGGCGTAGACTCCCCACTGATCAATATGCAGTGCATTAGCCTTTACAAGCCATACATCGCGATAGATTCCAGATCCAGTATACCATCTTGAATCTGCACTTTTGCTGTGGTCGACCTTAACAGCAATGGTATTTTCCTTCCCAAACTCAATTAACGGTGTAATATCGTAGGAAAAGGAGACGTAGCCATTGGGCCGCTTACCGACAGATTTACCATTGATAAAAACTTCGCTTCGGTTATAAACACCCTCAAAATATAAAAATATCTTTTTACCCTGATCTTCCACAGGTATAGTCAATTGCTTTCGGTACCAGCCAATACCGCCTGGTAAATAACCTGTCGCGCTGGCTAGCGTTGGGCTCAAGGGATATTTTACGCCCCAATCATGAGGCAAACTGACCTGCTGCCAGCTGGCGTGATTCTTTTCAGCGCCTGCCTGTCCTTCGATATCGCCCAAATGGAAACGCCAATCCGAGTTCACACGTTCGGCGGTGCCAAATCCGGGTTGTGCATATAAGCTATGGATACCCATATACGTCGATACAGCCAAAACGGCCAGATTTCTTATTATTTTTTTCATTGTACTATGTGCATTAGGTTTAGTGATTAAAGTGTAGGAACGACAGGCAATACATGGCCCTGATCATCAAAAAATAACCGGTCCATGCACACCTCCCGATTAAACCCAGCGGCATCGCCCATATCGATACCTTTGGGATAATTAAAACGATGGTATACAATATACCATTCATCTTTACCTGGAATCTGCAAAATAGAATTATGTCCTGTGCCATAAATGCCTTTGGCAGGATCCTTTTGCAAGACTAAATTATTTTCTGGAACAGTGATCGGTCCATCTGGTGAAGTCGCGGTTCCATAACGTACCCGATAATTTTCACTTCGGGTGTCGTCCTCCGACCAAAAGAAATAATAAAGGCCTTTTCGATGGACAACATAGGCGCCTTCCCGGAAAGTCTTATCGGGTGTCAGTACTTTGATTGTATTTCTTTTAATCGAGATCATATCTTTATTGAGTTCAGCAACAGCTAGGTAGCCATTTCCCCAGTACAGATAACTTTTCCCCGATTTCGGATCGTTAAACACTGCAGGATCAATCTCTTGCCCTCCTTTTACCCCTTCGGGTTTAAAATTTATCAGTGGCTTGCCCGAATCTTTGAAAGGGCCCGTTGGCAAATCGGCCACGGCAACACCAATTTTTTGGGCTGCTGTAAAATAATAATAGTACTTATAGTCGTTCTTGATTTTCTTTTCCGTAATGGTAGGTGCCCATGCATTTCGAGCCCCCCAAGCAACATCCTTTTTCAGATCCAAAATCACACCTTCATCCTTCCAATGACTTAGATCTGCCGAAGAGAATGTTTTGAAATAATATCCCCCCCAACCATCAAAGCCATCACTTGTCGGATAGATATAGTATTTTTTTGTTTTATTGGAATAAAGGACATCTGGATCGGCATAAAAGCCATCCAATAGCGGATTCTTTCTGAATGCGAATTCTATATCTTTGGGTTTTCCCCATTTGGAGGTCAAGTCCAGAAGTTCTTGCCTTGAAATAGGAATGATGGTCCCATGACGTGGATGGAAATCCATGTCAATTTGATGGTCGATTACTTTAAAGCGATCAAGGTCTTCGGAGATACAAAATTGGTACTTCCCTTTACCATAGACATCATACATGAGAACATATTTATTCGATTGATTGAGCTTAAAGACGCCGGATCCTTCTACGGCATCCTTGGTTTGCTGTTTATAGCCAGGCTGTTCAATCCATTTTCCCGAAGTCAGCGAATCCGTTATCGCCAACTTAATACCATTTCCATGTCCTTCGGTTTTGTAAAAGAGGTAGAGCAAGCCATTTTTTGCAATAATATCACCGTCGATACAAGATTTGCCATTTTTGGGAAGAAACAGCACTTTAGGTTCGGTTTCAAAATCCGTAAATTCCTTGTTAGCATAAGCATAATAGATGATGTCCGGACCATTTCCGTGCTGCATGGACCAGTACACCATATATTTGTCTACCGAAGGGTCAAATATAGTCTGCGGCGCCCATACTCTTTTCAACGTTTCCTGCCCCTTGAAGCGTTGCTGGATATCGATTGCCTGGTGGGACCAATGCACAAGATCTTCGGATTTTAGCAGGATCATACCCCGGTTGGAATCCCAGCCTTTAGAGGAGGTCATGTCGGTGAGCACCATATAAAATGTTTTTCCATCTTCACCCCGAAGAATATGCGGATCCCTAACACCGCCAGTTTTGGCGATCATCTTCGAATCCAGAATAGGATGGTTTTCATTCAAGGCCCTGTAGGTATAGCCATCTGTACTGATTGCAAAACAAACGGCCTCGTCTGCGACAGCATTCCCTTTAAAATAGGCAAATAAATAACCTGCAAAATCTTTTTCTGTGGGCCCGCTGCGATAAGCTTGAGCAAAAACACCGCATGTAGCATGTATTAAAAATAAGGTAACTAAGATCGAAATTTTGTTTTTTTTCATGAAGGTTTATTAGAGTAAATAAGCATTAGACCATTTTTTTTGCACCTCAAAAAGCCACGGGATATAATCCCGTGACTTCGTAGTACGACAATTTTACTTGCCATTATCACCTATTTCAAAGCTATTTTTTGAACTGCCGTATAGTAGTACTCTCCGGATACCGTAGATTTCACCCCAATTCTAGCAAACACATAATCGAGGTTTTTCAAATTGTCCGGCAACTCTCCAACGATACTCGTCGGTTGACCAAAAGCAACGTTAGCCAAGTTGGCATCCACTCGAAGCTCTCGCTGTACCTGATCTGTTAAAATCGATTTGCCAAGGTAAAGACGCACAAACTCCAAATTTGCAGTACCTACTATCCTGTTAACCGTAAAGTTAGCAGTAATACTGTTATTATTTTTTTGAAAAGATTCGTTTGTCACCGTAAAATAGGGTGTTACAGGTACATCAATTGTCGTATTACCTTTCACTTGCACCAAAATCGTATCGGTTGCCTGTTGTAACCAAGGAGAATCTCCTTTACGCACCAATTTATAATCACCTTCAAAAAGGCTAACAGAGAAAGAACCGTCCTGATTGAAATAAACTGGTATCGCCGAGCGAAGTGGATATCCATCTTGCCATAACTCCAGCTGAGGTCCATTGTTGCGCACACCGACTACCTTACCTTCGTAAACAACACGTCCCGAAAGTGTTGATTTTGGAGCTTCAAAATTATCATATTTGCAACCTACAACGAGTAAGCTTACAAAAGCTACCAATAAGCTTAAAAATTTTATTTTCATGGTACAACTAGATTAATGGAATGGATTTCTTACTATTTTAGGATTTTTATTAATGACATCCTGACTAATGGACGCATAATAATTGGCCATACGGAAAAAGCGTGCCTTTCTGAAACGTGCAGGTCTTACCCGCTCATAGATATACTTACCGTCATCTGCATGTCCTGGACGTACAATACGATAAGCATATAATCCATATACAACGGCATTGGGATCATTTTCAGATCCGTCCCACACCAAATGTGCAATACGCCATCTTTTAAGATCATAAAAACGATGGTCTTCAAAGGCAAGTTCGACACGGCGTTCATTCCGGATAATATCCATTGTTAGATTACTAATACTATTGGCCGGAAATCCTGCTCTTTCCCGCAACTTGTTGACATAGGTTCTTGCATCGACAGCCTGGCCAAGCTCAAAGGCAGCTTCAGTCGCATTGAGGTAAACTTCGCCCAAACGAAACCAAGGCCACCAGTTGGAAGCCGATGTACCACGTGTACTGGCTGCAGGTGCATCACTCACAAATTTGCGGATATAGAAGCCGGTATTGCTTACATCCTGCGCATCATACAATGGCCCGTCAAAACCAGTCCACAAACCACCACTAGCATAATTCTGCCCCAGCTGTGGCGCTGCCGTAAACTGGTAAGCTCCATTTGCTCCCCAGGTTGCCACTCCAGCTTGGATACTCACAGCGCGTCCCCGGAATGAAGTTCCCGGATAAATCACTGTTCCAAACAAACGGGCATCTTTATTCGCAAAAATATCATTGATATTTTGGTAGGCAATGTAATTTCCTGTGGTGGTTTTATCATGCAAAGTCCCTTTGCTTCCATCGAGATAATCAAAACTTTCCACCAGACTCAACGATGGTGAAATGGTTGAAGAAGACTCATTATCTTCTGTTAAGCTTCTCACAATATTATCATAGGCAAAACGGTGAACTTTCAGGCTCGTTGCGAAATCCTTCGCAAAGATGACCTCCGCACCGGTCTTTTTATTTAGCATATCATAAAAATTAGCTCCTTTGTCCGCGTTATCATTATACAATGCAAATGGACCGCTCATAATTTCCTTGGAAGCTGCCAAAGACTTGGTATAATACCCCGTAGCCATATTGGCGGGTATCCCTACCTCACCTCCGGCTGTTGTAATCGGTGAGGCCATTAGGTTATTGTATTTCGCGATAGATCCGGCATAAAGCATGGCACGACTTTCCAGGGCCAATGCCGTATACTTGTTGGCTCTGGTCCTACTGGCATTATAAACGGCGAGATCTTCCTTAATCTCTTCCAGTTCTTTGTAAATAAAATCGTAGACTTCATACTCCTTAGCACGCGCCACCTGCAATGGTGTTGGATCGCCGCTGAAGTCATAGATAAGCTGTGTGGTGACAATCGGAACACCTCCCATTCGTTTGACGAGTTCGAAATAAACAAAGGCGCGAATGAATCGTATTTCAGCTTTATACTGCTTTCGCTGCGCATCGCTCAATTGTGTACTGAACTGATCGATATTTTCTAGGGAAAGATTCAGGTCCCTTATCAGGCCGTAATCCCAGTAACGACCATAGTCATCACCAAATTGATAATCATTGCGCCAGTTTTGATCACGATGTCCCGACCACATCGCATCGTCCAATTCGGTCATACCGCCTGTATTGAAAACACCGTGTAAAGTCGGCAACCTATCGTAATAATTGGCGACGAGTGAAGTCAGCAGCTTAGGATCGTTCCAGAGCTGTGCATCGGTGATCAAGGTCTTTGAATCTCTGTCAAACCAATCATCGTGGTTACAACTGCTCATCGAGGATATTGTCAATAAAGCTATGCCTATATATGTAAGTTTCAATCGTAGTTTCATGTTAAAAAGTCATATTAAATCCAACCATAAATACCTTTTGTTGCGGGTATACTACTGCTGCTCTAGCCTCGATTTCGGGGTCGATCTGGAAATCCTTGACATTGTCAAACGAAATCAGATTTGAAGCATTGATATAGAACCGTATTTTTTCAGCCTTTATCTTTTGAATCCACGCCTTTGGCAAATTATAGCCTACCTCAAGATTCCGGACACGCAGGTAACGTACATTCGTTAACCAAAAGTCACTATTTTGGCTATTAGGCCCTGAGTTGCCATTACGAATCGCAGGGTAGCGTCCCGGAATCCACTCACTGTTGGGACCATAAGGATCTTTACGATGCCATCTATCTTCAAGCAGGTAGGCCGGAGAATTACCTCCACCGTGGAAGGCATTACGCAATTCATAATCCTGAAACCAGGATTGCACCGCACCACCCGCTAGATCAATATTTAAGTTAATTCCTTTCCAGTCAAGTCCTATCCGGCCACCGAAACTCATCATTGGAGCCCAACCAGTCGGATAACCGATCGGACGCTGATCCATATCATTGATAACCCCATCGCCGTTTACATCTTTGTAAATCAAATCACCAGGGAGCTGTGTCCTGTTGTTCTGACCATCATTATTGATCGGATGGTTACGGATCTCCTCTTCCGACTGAAATCTTCCGACCACCTGATATCCCCACCATACGCCGCCCCATCGGTCTTCGATCGAGTTACGGTATTCATTCCACGAATTACTGAAACGGGGTTTGTAAGTTTCCAGGTCACGATAACGTGAAAAAGTCATGTTACCGCTGACAACATAGTTGAGTTCACCCACCTTATCGGTATAGGTAATAATACCTTCAGCTCCATAATAACCATTCTTTCCCAGGTTTTCATTTGGAAGGTCGTAGCCGATTTCTGCTGGTAATAGCACATCATACCGTTTTCCAGGATATCCCGTACGGATAATTTTAAAGATATCTGCTGTCAATGTCAGCTTATTCTTCAACAAGGTCGCGTCGATACCCATGTTATAATTGGTGTTTTTAACCCAAGACAGGTTACGAACCGGTAGACCTCTGGGTTGTACCCCTGGCACATAGGCCCCGTCTAAGACAGCGCTTCCAGCCGCCCAATTATATCCAGCAAGGTAATCATGCATTCCCACGCCCTCTTCAAGTCCTGTTTGTCCGATCGAACCACGGATTTTAAGGTCACTAAAGACAGATTTCAAGGGTTTGAAGAATCCTTCATCCGAAATACGCCACCCTACTGATGCTCCAGGGAACAATCCCCAGCGTTTACCCTCATAATATTTAAAGGACCCATCATAACGACCCAAGACTTCCAGAAGATACTTGCCTTTATAGTTGTAATTGATACGGCCAATATATCCAGCCCGAGCCTCGTAAGCCCATTCATCACTCAGACCGTTGAGTTCAGAAAGCCGTAATAAAGGAATATAATTGTTTGAAGGATTAGCGCCCAATGCCTTATACGTACGATCCCAGTCCGAACGCTCATAACCCAGCATTCCCGCAAAAGTATGATCACCGATCTGCTTGTTATAGTCGATCTGGAACTGCGCAAAGCGGGAAACAATCTCCCTGCTCGTATCGTACCGCCATCCGGCGTCACTTCCACCTGTACGCTTATAGGCATTATTTTCATACCTATATACATCATAGGTATATTGGAAGCCTTCAAATTTATTATTGGTATAATTATAAGAAACAGTTCCTTTTGCCGACAAACCGAAAGTTGTCTTATAAGCCGCAAAGAGATTCACATTTCCTGCGAGGTATTTATTGTCCTTATAGCCGGCGATATCGCGACTAAAAAGGGCAGGGTTATAGGGAAAATCATTGGTATGGTTAATATACGCTGGATTATCGTTTGCATAGGGGCCTACAGTCGGTCTGTTTTTCATAATAGCCAAAATTGAGGAGAAGTAGCCGTCCCCACCGGGTAAGCCAACATCTTGTGTTCCCTCGTGTCTTCCTGAAATCTGTGTACCGACGGTAAAACCTTTAAGTACCTCCGCCTCCATATTAGCCTGGAAATTGGTTCGCTTATAATTAAAATCCTTGATCATGGCTTCCTGCTTTAGGTGGCCCAACGACAGGAAATAATTGGATTTTTGGTTTCCGCCGGTGATATTGGCATTAATATATTGCTGCGGAATATTCTTGCGGATTACCATATCATAGTAATCATAGCCTTGGTAGCCGGGCTCCGTACCCGCCTGCCATTTGGCCAATTCCTCGGGTGTGTAGACTGACTTTGGATCGCGGTTTTCATTCTGCGCAGCTTCGACCAGTCCTAGCGTGTATTGTTTCGCATTTGCCATGGTCGGAAAGCGGGTCAGGTTTTGCCAGCCTTGGTAACCATTGATATTGACTTTTGCACTTTCTCCTTTTGCTCCTTTTTTGGTGGTAATGAGCACAACACCTCTCGAGGCACGGAATCCATATACCGCTGCTGCGGCATCTTTCAAGATAGAGATACTTTCGATATCTTCGAGATTCAGTGAATTAAAAATATCGGCTCCTGAACCATTCTGCGTACCGACCCAGTCTGTCCCTTCCTGACCGCCATAGGCGACCCCATCAATCACATAAAGGGGCGACCCCATATTGCGGATTTCGATGGAAGCTCCACGGCCTGGACGTGCGTCTTTTGCACGTACCGATACCCCTTGTACCTTTCCGGCCAAAGCCCCTGCTGTTGTTGTCGAAGAAGACCGTACAATATCCTCTGATTTGATATTGCTTACCGCCCCCGTAATATTACGCTTCGACTGTTTACCATAGCCAACAACGACGACATCCTCCAAAACATTGTCGTCAGCCTCCAGCTGGATTCTTAAATTTGTTGTCCCATTCAACGGAACCCTGTAAGTTTTATAACCGACAAATGACACCACAAGCGTCCCCTTATTGGCATTCAATTCAAATTTCCCCGATTTGTCTGTTGAGGTTCCCTTTCCCCCTTCCAGGATGAGTACACTCGCTCCAACAATAGGCTCGTTTGCTGTGTTGAAAACTTGTCCCGTCACCTTCTCCTGTGCATACAGCAATGTTGGCATCACGCTCAACATGGTGTAAAAAGAAGCAATCTTTAGGTTTTTCATAAATTTCAATACGAATTAAACAGTAAATAATACAATCTAGCCAGACAAGATAATATGACGGTAAACTAAGGTCTACTTTGGTTATTTCTTTGCATCATTGCCCCTCTACCTAGATTTTATAATTGGATTAATACCTCAAACTTAACCGATTTTGCGGCACTCCATCGTATACAAATCCGTCAAAAACCATATATTTTTTAGTCAAAAATGGCTTTTTCAATATATTTAAAGCATATTTCCTGTTTTTTCCAGCTGATCTTGTTTTTATTGATCGATATGGAAAGTGTACTTTGAACAAAAAAACAGGCCCCTATCTATGTTGCAACATAGATAGGGGCATACTTATTATCTTTGTCTATTTATTTAATACAAGACCCGGACCTTGTGGTCGGATCGCTGGTATTCGGAAGGCAGTTGGCCAAACTCCTCTTTAAAGCATTGCCGAAAATAAATCGCACTGTTGATTCCGACCATAAACGATACCTCTGTTACATTATATTTCCCCGTACGGAGTAAATCCGCAGCCTTATGAATACGAATCTTACGAACAAGCTGATTGATATTTTTTCCAGTAATGCCTTTTAACTTACGATATAATGTAGACTGGCTCATATTCATCCGATCTGCCAAGGTAGCCGCGTCCAATACCTCGTCCTGCATATGCTGTTCGACAATTTGCATAAAATCCTGAACGAATTCATTTTCACGCCACAGTTCTTCCCGAGGCTTCTGTTCGGTATCTGCATCTAAATAGGATGGTTTTGTATTTAAACTTTCTAAAATCAGTTCATTGATCTGTTTCTGCCGGCTCAGTAGATTGTCGATGCGTTTGAAAAGCAAGGCCGCCGTAACAGGTTTGATCAGATAGGAATCTATTCCCAGATCATAGCCCCGCTGCCGATCCGAATCCATATTTTTTGCCGTCAGCAGCAATAATGGAATATGGCTTGTACTACGTTCCTGCTTGAGCTGCTGCACAAGTTCAAAACCATCCATATCGGGCATCATAATATCACTGATCACCAAATCTGGTACCCTTGTCTTTGCCATTTGGTAGCCCACAGCTCCATTTTCGGCGAGCACAACATCGTACTGTCTTTGCAAAGTACTTCCCAGGTATTCACGAAGTTCCAAATCATCTTCCACCAGTAGAATAAGGGGGCGTTGCAAAGAAGCAGGCAGCTCGCTTTCCTCAACAACAAATCGTTCGACTTTCAACTTTACTGTAAAGGTAGCCCCAATACCCAATGTACTATTTACATCGACCCTGCCATGATGTATTGCGGCAAGCTCTTTCACCAGTGCTAGACCGATGCCCGTACCCTGTGTGCCCGTACCTGGAATCTGATAATACTTTTCAAAAATTCTACCGATATCTTCTTGACCTATACCTACTCCAGTATCTTCCACGGACAAGACTGCCCAGTGGTCCAAATCCGATTCCTCATAATGCAAACTTAGTTTAATGTAGCCCGACGCTGTGTATTTATAGGCATTAGACAATAAATTATCTACAATTAGTTGTACGATCTCAGCATCAAACAGGGTGCGTATATCCTTTTCAGGCAAATCAGATAGAACCCGAAGTCCCGGTTTATGATTTAAGGTTCTATATTTATTCGTCAGGTCTGCAAGCATTTCCACCAGAGACCCAGCTTCGGGCACAAAGGGCTTAAACTGTGATTCAACTTTTCGAAACTCCAGTAGTTGGTTGACCAATGTAAAGAGCCTATTAGCACTTTTCTGCACTGTTTGGACCAATTCTCGATGTTTTTGAGTAAGCTGTTTTTCTTGCGACAAGTCATCAAGGGGGCCTAGAATCAACGTCAGGGGAGTACGTAGCTCATGGGTGATATGTGTATAGAAATTCATGCGCTCAGTATGCAGCTGTTCGTCTTGTAAATGTTGCCGTTCTTTAAGTTTCAATTCCGATTCAGCTTTCATTTTTTTGAAATAGAAAGAAATGATAACATAACCGATCAGAAGGACAAGCAGCAAATACAATATTTTGGCCGGTAAACTCAAATAAAAGGGTGCTGCTATATTGATCAATAGATGTTGGTAATCCTGCGACCATTGACCATTTTTCATACGTGTACGAATGAGCAATTCGTGCTCGCCATATGGGATATTGCGAAAATCGAGGTTGGTCTCGTTGCCCAAAAAAATCCAGTCATTGTTAAGCCCCTGCAATTTATAGCCAAATTCGACCAACCCATCCAAGGCAAAATCCATCACAGCAAGCTCGATGCGAAAACTATTTTCATCATGCTCGAGTTCGATGGTCTTAGTAGCTGAAGGATATTTATCGAGCTGCGTATTGGACTCACCTGACCGAAAAACAATAAATCGGCTGATATTTAATGGAGAGGTAGCTAAATTGGACGGAATTGCTGCTGGATCGAAATAACACATTCCTTCCTGCATTCCAAAATACAGTCGCCCTTCGAGATCTTTTCCTACACTTGCATTAATAAATCCACCCAAAGGTAAACCAAAAGACTGGTCATACTGAAGAAAACGTTTTTCTTTAGGCATATAGCGCAGCATCCCAGATTTGGTCGAACACCAAATATTTCCAGCCTGATCCTCCGCGAGGCCATTGATAAAAAGCCAAGCATCCCCGCCCGGAGGCATCAACATCCTCAGATCGCCAATCTTCTTATTTGCGTCCTGGACAGCCAGCCCTTGATTTGTAGCCACCCAAATGTTATTATTTCTGTCGCGTAGCAAATGATTAATCGTATTATTCTGCAATCCGCTACCCTTATCCATCTTTCGAAGCAGTTGTCGCTGCCCATCATAGACATAGAGTCCTTGCCCATAAGTCCCCACCCACATATTGTGCTGGCCATCTTCCACCAGTGTTCGCGGCGCATAATCGCCGAGCATTGGCTTGTTGATCAAAAGCTTCTCTACCTGATGTTGTACGCCATCATAAATAAATACCCCCTGGTGCGCAGCAATCCAAATATGCCCTACATGATCCTCGTAAATTGCACGTACTTCTGTCACAGGCTCGCCCAAATCAATCGGATGCCAATCGGACGATCCTGCATATTTAACAGCAATTCCTCCTTTGCGCAGTCCAAGCCAAACATGTTGATGCTGATCCTTAAAAGCGGTTAGTATAAAATCGTCAGGCCCCCCATTTTTTCTGGTAATCTGCTTCAGCAAATGCCCTTCGGAATTCATTTCTACCAGCCCCGAACCCTCGGTAGCCAATCGCATTGTCCGATTCTCACCCACCAATACATTGCTCACCGTAGCCAATCGATCAGACAGCACATTGTCTGCCGGAAAAACGCGAAAAAAGGGCGCTATATGACTGACAACTCCCACACCACCACCATACAACGCTAGCCAGACATTTCCAAACTGATCGGGAGTAATGTGTTGGACCATCGTGTTATTTCCCTTACCGAGATCAAAACCCTGTACCCGTTGTATGCCTTCAATATGCTTATCATAACCATAGTTTGGTTGCAGTAAAAATACCTGCGACGATTCGCCACCTATCCATATGGTTTTGCCAATTTCCTTGATAGCATAAACAAAAGGCTCATTGCCATTTTTTGTTAATCCCGCTAAAGGAATTCGCTGCAACTTACCTGAAGCTGGATGATATACAGCCAGACCCTTCCGGGTCCCAATCCACATATTGCCCGACTGATCACAAAACAACACTTTAACTTCATTATCGGGCAATTGTCCGGAGGTATTCTGGTTGGTGAACCGTTTTAATGACCGACCGATGGGATCCAGTAGGGTTAAACCTTCGTTGACATGTCCGATGTAGAGCATCCTTTTTTGATCCTCGGCTAAAGACCAGATGCTATTTTCGGGAAGTCCTGGAAGGTTCTTTTTATTGAAATAACTAAATTCTCCGCTTAGGGGATCAAAATGCTGTACCCCTTGATGATAGGTTGCCAACCACAATTTTCCATCCTTACCTTCGATCATATCCGTAATATCATTCGTCGCAATGGATTTTGGGTTTGCGGGGTCATGTGTATAATAGCTGAATCTATTCGTACGCAAATCAAGTACATTCAGTCCATTGGACCTTGTTCCGATATACACTTTTTTATCAGCATACAACAAAGTATTGATTTCGTTGCTGTTGATCGATAAACCCTCTTGCTTAGCTGCTGCATAATACGATTTAAAAGACTTTCCTGCATAGCGGTTCAACCCCAGCTCGGTGGCTACCCACATAAACCCTTCATCATCATGTACAATATCCAATACCTGTTGATTGCTTAAACCATCTTGCAGGGAAAAAAAATGGGCATGATTGGGCTGTCCACAGACTCGTACCAACTGCGCAAAAAAAACAATGATAATGAGAAATTTCTTCATAGCTCCTACACCACCAAATAAGTTAATAACATAACCTCTTTTTCTTGAATGAAATCCTTTGCGCAAACTCACTCGGCTTAATCCATCGATAACTTTTCATGAAATTATATAGCACGGCAACAGTTAATAATGGAAATATTCAGGATATAAACACAACATAGGCCCATTCAAATAAAGGTTATTTTCAAGCTAAAGATAAGAATAAAAATATAAATGTCAAATAAACATTTATAATAATACTCTTGGAAATATCTCCTAATCTCGTGGAATGCTACTCACCTAAAATGACGGGCTAATAGCTAAAATATTGGTATATTGCGACACAATCTAATAATACTTGTGAATTACAAAAAACACATTTATGAATAAAATCTTCTCAACCTTACTCGTATCCTGTGCCCTGTACCTGCCGACATTAAATTTTGCACAACAAAAGGATGTACACCCCCAGCTTATTCCATTTCCTCAGCAACTGGAAACGAAGCCTGGCCTCTTTCAGCTAAATAGCCAAGAATTAGGTTACTACATTGATCCAGCACTATCTGCTAAGTCGCTATCAGAATGGATCGACCATTCCCTATTTGGCAAGCTGAACAAAAAAAATGTGAAGCAGGCGAAGGCTACACTGCAATTAATTAAAAACCAAAACCTTCCGAATGAAGCCTATGAATTGAAAATAGATCAAAAGGGTATACAGATCACCGCCTCATCAGAAAAGGGTGCATTTTATGGTTTACAGACAATTCAGCAATTGCATTTGCTTTCGGGAGCAACAGACAAGTTTGCTCTGCCCTATGTGACCGTAAAAGATCAACCAGCTTTCCAATGGCGCGGTGTCGAGCTCGATGTAGCTCGTCACTTCTTTCCAAAAGATTATATCTATAAATTTATTGATCTGCTCGCCACCTATAAGTTCAACAAATTTCACCTGCACCTAACTGACGACCAAGGCTGGCGCATAGAAATCAAGAAATACCCGAAACTAACCGAACAGGGGGCTTGGCGAACATATAACAACCAAGATTCTGCCTGCTTTGTGAAAGCCAAAGAAAATCCAGACTTCAATCTACCAAAGGAATTGATCCGTACCACAAACGGAAAAGAAGAATATGGCGGCTTTTATACGCAACAAGATATCAAAGACATTGTTGCCTATGCAGCCAGCCGCCAGATAGAAATCATCCCTGAAATAGATATGCCCGGACATATGATGGTGGCCACCAAGGCTTACCCCGAACTCCTATTGGACAGCCAATCCGCGGGCTGGGGAAAACAATTCTCCGTACCGATCAGCCCCTGGAAAGAAAGCAGCTACACCTTTGTGGAACACGTACTCGGCGAAATCATTGAACTATTTCCTTCACGCTATATCCATATTGGTGCCGATGAGGTCGAAAAAGACTCCTGGTCAAGATCAGCAGCGGCCCAAGCTTTTATGAAAGAAAAGCAAATAGCAAACTTACATGACCTACAAAGTTATTTTGTCAAACGGGTAAACAATTTTATTCGTTCAAAGAATAAACAGAGCATCGGTTGGGATGAAATCTTAGACGGAAGTTCCGACACTAGCATGATGGTCATGTACTGGCGTGGCTGGGTAAAAAATGCACCTACGGAAGCTGTAAATCGTGGTCATCAGGTTATAATGACGCCTACTAATCCGCTTTATTTTGATTATTTACCCAATAGCAGCAGCCTAGATGCCGTGTACAATATGAGTGTAATACCTTCGGATATATCCAGCCAAAAAGCAGCACTGATTCAAGGTGCACAGGCCAATATCTGGACAGAAATGATTCCTTCCACCGCTCGGTTGGAGTTTATGATTCTCCCGCGGTTAAGTGCGTTATCGGAACGTGTGTGGACCAACAAATCTCTGTATGATAGCTATAGAAATCGTGTAATTGCTCACTTTGGACTCTGGAACAAAATGGGCTTGCGGTATCGCATGCCAGACCTTAAAGGATTTGCCGAAACACAGGTGATTGTTGACGGGCAATCGACCCTAAAGGTCGCGAATGAACTTCCACAAAATGCTATACACTATACAACTGATGGTAGTCTTCCAACACAACAAAGCCCTGTACTGAACGGTTCGCTTGTCGTCAAAAAGGAAGGCCCCATTCGTTTTGCAACCATCTCTTCTTCGGGAGCAAAAAGCGAACTTTATCAGGTTGATTTTAAAAATGACACTTGGAAAAAGAGCATAAAACCCGGTGAAAATAGCCTAGCTCCAGGGCTTACGGCAACGCTTTTCAATGGAACATTTGCCAACACTTCTGCCATTACGGGACCGGAAGTACGCCGGGAAGTAATCAACAATGTCGCTTTAAGTGATACCATCAAAATGCCTTCATTTGGCGCAAAAATAAGAGGGTATATCTATATCAAGGAAAAAGGAATCTATAATTTCTACTTCACCTGTGATGATGGCGGTGTCCTGCGGATACACGATCAGCTCGTCGTCAATAATGACGGACAGCATGCTCCGATTATGAAAAGCGGGCAAATTGCTTTGGAACCAGGGTACCATCCAATTGCTGTAGATTTTATCGAGGCCGGGGGAGGTTTTACCCTAAAACTTCAATACAGTGTCAATGATTCAGAAGTGATTGAAATTCCGAAAGAATCCTTTTTCCATAAAAAGGATTAAAGATCACTATCAGATAGCGATAATTCCATCCCCAGTAGAGTCACACCTCACTGGGGATATTTTTTGCGCCACAAATCCTTCATGACTTCGCAGGCACAAACAGTAATGAACGCGAAGAAGATTCTTTCTGGCCAATAACATCAGAACTTTCAGAAAAAATAGCTAATTAATTTGAAGCCAGGGACAACATATTTGCAAAAAGGCGATAGGCACCCGCTACACCTGCTGGCAGTTGTCTAAAGAGGGACAAACTATTATAGATATAATAACCCTTTCCTTTTTTGCTAAGCAGCAATAAACCATCTTCATTGCCATTGTCACCATTGTGTCCGCGCAGGATCGGCTCAAAATCAGCAGTCCATTTCTGAGGAAGAAAAAGCGCCCGGTCTTGCACCCAATTTTGAAAATCACGTTGCCCGATTACATTTGGATAATTTAAGATACGATGAGCCGGATTCAAAAATGAAATGTGGCTTTCTGTATCGGTCATTCTTTCTCGGGAAACAGTCAAAGGATAAAGTCCAACCTCCTTCAAATGCAGATCATACGGCGTATTATACTGTGCAATCAATACACCACCTTGCTCAACATATTGACGAAAGAGCTGGTGAAATCCCGCTATTAGGGGATGTGTATTGTATATTCGTATGCCCAGAACCACCGCATCAAAAGTGGCAAGATCTACTTCCCCAATTTTCTCAAATGGAATAATCTCCAGCTGACCAACGAGCTGACGCAAGCTGCCGGCGAGTTCATCATTCATTCCTGAGATATAGGCAACTTTCTGTGCTGTAATATTCACCGGTAGGCTTAAAACACGTAATAGGCCTTTGGGAAAATAGGTTATTTTATCAACATGTGGGTAAACGATTTTTTTGGATGTGAAAGTATATACACCGGTAATCGTCTCAATTTTAAATCCAATCTCTTGAATCTTTTCTTGCTGTGAAGATGAGCCCAACTCAAAATAAAGTCTTTCAGTCGAATTACCTGCGATGTTGAGATTAATTTCCTTCGGAAACGCATGTACCCCATCCGGAAGCGTTAACCTCACGTTTATCGGTAAAGATTCGGATACTGTCGATTGCAGCTGTAATGAAACTAAACCTTTGGTCGCATCGGACAGCACCACTATTTCTGAGTCAAAAGTTGCTGTTACCGGAGGAGCCACCACAACAGGATTACCAGCATGCAACACGGGAACTTTAATCGCGATCGGCAAGCCTGCAAATTGCAGCTCCAAATCAACTTCCAATTCCGTTCCATAATCCGTCAATACGACATCCGCTGGCGATAATGGTGCGTAATTGTGTGCATCGCCATCCGATCTCAGCCAAGTTGGAAAAGAAGGTGAAAGCGTATCAAGAAGCTCACCGCTTAAATGAATTGTTTTCGATGCTGACAAAGGATAGTCTATCTGTCCTATTCCTTGAATAAAAGGGACGTTCACTGCCGTTAATTGCAGATTGGACTCCACTGGGATATGAGCATGTAAGACCATATTAACTTCTTGCCCCGACACCCACAGTTCCTCCGATGCCTGTACTTCTAAGGATACACCAGCACTATCAAGAAGAAGACGTTCCACCTCGACCCGCTTTTCATGAATAATATGATCTTCCGGAACAATCTTCATCCAAAATAAAAGCGTAGCAAGCTCCAATGTAAGCCCAGCCTTATCCGACTCACATTTCACGATAAGGTCATCCACCAAGCGATTGAATACAATTGCATAAGAATCTTGCACGGAAGAATCCGTAAAAATAGTATTCGCAACATCTGAAACGATCGGTTCACCTTTTAACAATTCAAAATATTCGGTACTCGAATGATGCTGTACCAGACTTCCCATGGCCTGAGAACGATGCTTATTACGGCTTTCTGCAGCAATTTCACCATAATGTAAACCCAAAGAGCTATGCGCCACAGGAATTTCCAAAGAAAGATAGGCCGGCAAAGGCAGTACTTCTCCGCCGATATCTTTAACGCCACTTTCCTGATATACATTCCACAACAATCGCTGAGTCCGCCAAGGTGCCAGTTCAGTTAACTGTTCGCTGTAAGCTGTTGGGTCAGCGGCCAAATCAAAAGCTTTTGTTGTTAAGATTGCTGAGGCTTGATGATGTCCATGTAAGTCAGGAACATTCGGGGAAAATCGTGTGACAATGACCGTGGGACGAAAATAACGGATGGTCCATACGATATCTGCAAGCACAGCATTTTCATCCCATCGCGCCAACGTTTCATCGACTGTTTTTGCAAATCCAAAATCTTTAGCTCGCGTAAAAAACTGTCTTGTTCCCTCTATTTTACGTGCCGAAAGTGATTCCTGAACCCGAAGTACTCCTAGATCTCTCCCCTTTTCTGTACCTATAAAATTCTGTCCGCCTTCGCCACGAGTCACAGAAAGGTAGGCCGTATCAACCAATTGATGCTGCGCCAAAAAGGTCAACAACTTATTGTTCTCGTCATCCGGATGGGCACCGATATATAAAACACGATCAGACATTTTGAGCATACACAACTCCCGCATCATTACTTGTTCTTTATACGAAAAAGTCTGATCCAAATGCTGTGCCTGTGCCTGCTGTGTTAAAAATTCCATTGCCATATCCTTCCTACTAAATAGTTCTACGGCTCAAATATAGGAATAATTTTAAATAATCTAGTAAATAGATAGATTATATATTATTATAAACATAAAACACTAAATACAAAACACTTAACAGTAAAAAAACTAAAATCAATCCAAACGTGTTAATATACCTTCTTTATGAGAATAAAACTCGTAACTAGCTTCTCTTCTAAAACGCATTACCTTTTCAATATAGATATTACCATGGTTTTTACTTAAGACAAAATACTTTTGCTGAAGTTGGAGTGGCAGCCCCGTCCAGTGGATAGATCGTTCAAATTCCAATCCATGTGTTTTACTATACTCCAAGACAAAATTTGTTTCTCTCCAACTCAAAGCAAGTTCCGTTTTATTCTCCAAGTGTTCCAAAGCAATCTGTAAACCATTCTGATCAACGATCTTACGCGAACTACTTGTCAACAGCACGACTCCCGAAACCACCATTGCACCATAACCTATTTTTTTAAAGAGCTGATCACTAACATACGGTAATATAAACTTAACCGTCATCGAAGAGACGATTGTTGCTAAAGCAATTGCGAGGCCCAGCCCCAAAGCTGCCTTAGAATACAAACCCAAGGCAATATAAATAATAAGCTTTACGAGGTGTAAAAACACTTCATTGGCAGCACGGGTAGCTATGATCTCCTCTTTGGACAACCCCATTCGTAAATAAAACCGATTGAATAATAGCCCAATCGCACCCGTAATTCCTGAAACAAAGCCGGAAAGAAAACCGATAATGGCCAAAAAAGATCTCGAATACTTACTTTGTACTGGTAAGTCGGTCTTTTTTGATTTAAATAATTGCGGGATATTTCCGATCAAGAAAAAAGCAACAATCAACTGCAAATAAGAAGGTTCAATATATTTGATCAGGTATCCTCCCAGCAGTACAGCCGGAATGGAAAACGGAACAAACCATAAAAAGATTTTCCAATTAATATTCCGTTTAAAAACGACTATTCTTGATACTGAACTGGTGAATGTACCGATAGTCAACGAGAACGGAATAACCGATGAAGGCAACATAAAATTCAACAGGGGAATAAGGATAAGACTTGCCCCCCCGCCACAGATAGCACTGATCCAAAAGGCGATTATTGTACTTAAAAACAGGACAACTAAACTTGTAATCATATTTCAACACTTTAAAAAGCCACTTAACTGCAGCTCTTGACAAAAATGCGATACCTTTCTGTAGAAATTTAGAATTGATAGCTCCCTGCCCTTTCTATCGGATTCAAAGCGTTTACACATCGCCTGCCCAGCCTTGTTTTGTATAAAAATTAAATGCTTTCGTATAATATAGCTTGTGTGGAATAACCAGGAACCTAGATTTGCAAAGATGTCTCCCAGGTGTAGGTACATCAAATGATTTTGAACATGTATAAATTAGTAGTGATGAAAGTTAGGCAAGTGTTGATTTTTAAAAGTTCGGTAAAGACGAAAGACAAGAAATTTTTTTTGATGCAATTGGTCAAGACCCATCTCCCACAAATACAGGATGCTACAGTCGATCTCGATGATGAAGATGCTATTTTCAGAGTGGAAACAGAAGAGTGTTGCATCGACTATCTCACAAACTTTCTACAAGGTCACGGTATCCAAGTTGATTTCCTCGATCGGTTTGTGGTTGCCTAATGCAACCAATAGATTACAGCAGTCCTCCAGTATACTGTTTAAAGAAAGATTCCCGATAGATTTCTCCGATCGGAATTTCAAATTTGTCGATGTAAACCGTATGGTTGTCAAAAGAATCAATAAACGACAAATTAATCAGATAAGATTTACTGGTACGCGCAAACAGGGCGGCTGGAAGTTTCTGATGAATTGTTTTTAAGTTCATTGCCGTAATCAATTTATTGTTGCGTGTATAGATGACCACATAATCTTTAAGTGCTTCTATAAAGCGAATATCCGTAAAAGCAATTTTATAGTATTTCCGATCTGACTTAATAAAAAGCGCATCCTCACTGGCCTTTTCAATCGTGCTTTGATTTTCTTTTAAGGCCAATAACTTTTTATAAGCTATTGCTTTATCAATCGCTTTGGCCAAACGGTCTTTCTTGATAGGTTTCAACAGATAATCTATGGCGTCCAATTCATAACTTTTCAATGCATACTGTGCATATGCAGTCGTTAGGATCACCAATTTATCATCGGGAAGAGACTGCGCAAAATCAAGGCCGTTGACTGTTGGCATCTCGATATCCAAAAAAAGTAGGTCCACCGAATTTGTTTTGATACATTCCAATGCTGATATGGCATTGGAAAAAGTGCCGACAATCTGAATGGATGAAATTTCCTCGATCAGATCTTTCATTTCTTCCCTTGCTAAGGGTTCATCATCTACTATAATGCAATTCATAATGGAATAGTAAGTTTAACCTTATAGAGTGCCTCAGTTGTTGAAACCGACAGTTCGTAATCATTTCGGTACAAGAGATCCAACCGTCTTTTGGCATTAGCCAATCCCAGTCCACTATATTTACTTTGCACAAATGGGCTGTCGGCATCTTTCGAATTTTCACATTCAAAACAAAGCTGCTGATCCAGCTCCGAAAAATGGATGCTGATGAAAGTATGTCCATCCCCCATGCTGAGACTGTGTTTAATGGCGTTTTCAACAAAAGCCGTAAAAAGATGTGGCGGTAAAAATATCCCCTTTTTTTCAAGTTCCGAAGCACATGATATATGTGTTGTCAGGTTGTCCCGACGTATTTCTTCCAACTTCAGGAAATTGGATATAAAGTTGATCTCCGAGTTCAGCAGCGTCTTGACATCGTTATTTTCGTATAGCTGATACCGCAAGAAATCCGATAACTTGATGATGACTTCCGTCGCCATAGTAGGATCTTTTCGAATCAATGCCTTCACATTGTTGAGCATGTTGAACAAAAAATGCGGCTGAATCTGATTCTTCAAGGAATTCAGTTCAGTCGTCAATGCCAGGTTTTTCAGATCAGAAATCCGCTTGTTGTCCTCCAACCAACGTTTAAAAAGTTTAAATGTCGTGGTCGTCAAAATAATGGGAATACAGATAAATAAAGCAGCGATCAGTCCCATAGAATCCGACTCGGGCTTTTTGATAGCTGGAATATGGATCGAATAGATGTAATTGGCAATATACATCACCACAAGTAGACTGGCTGTCACCAACAGTATCAATGTCAAAACATACAACTCATATTTCCCCTTAAAGAAAAATTTCGGTATCAGCACATACATGTTCACGTAGAACATACATACAAACACAAACCAAAGAATAATGGAGAAATAGAACCGATAGCTGCCTTGAAAATGAGAGCTCGAATTAGCATTTGCGAAGAGTAACAGTAAACCGGTCAGAAAAAACACATGCCGCAATGGCCTGAATTTATTTTCTGTAAAGTATCTTAAGACAATGCTATTATTGAAGTCTTGCATGCATTAGAATAATTTTAACCTGAATAGCAAAAATAAGGGTTTTCTTCGCAACTATCGGATCTCTTATACAAAGGGCTCATTTTTTTATACCAAAAAGCAGTGTGCAAAAGTTGGGTATTCCTTTTCACTGTCCCAATGAATGGGGCTTTTGTATAATAACCAGACCTGTTGGTCTAAAAAAAAATTCCAGCCTATAAATTTCATTTATTCTTACAGCGATTTTAATCACACATTTATGCAAAAGATACTTTTCATGTTTATGCTGCTGCCCGGATTATCTACTTCCATCGCACAGACTAAAGATAGCGTACAACAAAAAGTCAAGGCTGTTGTCACCGACAAATTTCCGATTACACGGGTCCTCAACTTGACCTATGAATCAAATACAGGATACAGCTACTCATCAAGATACCAAGGCCAGGATTTACCCAAAACAAAAGTGGAATCCATGTACCAAGCTGGGGGCAGTATTAACATTAACTTTTTAAAGAGCAGAACCTGGAACCTAGGAACCAATATCGGGTATCAGCTCACTTCCATCAACTCCAATCGTCTAGATCCCACAACGCAATCCATAACACATTCGACCCATCAATATCATTATCACTACGAATCGCTCAACCTTACCCGTTATTCACGCCTATGGGGTAAAATAGCATTTTATACCGCAACGGTCGCCGCTAATGGAAGTGAAAAAGCAATCGAACGTATTAATGGGATACTATCTGCTACGGTGGTACTAAAAGCCACACGGGATATTCAAATGGCTGTTGGTCTTATCGGTTTTATAGATCCTGCCGCAATTATTCCTGTTTTCCCGACCTTCGCCTACAAACAACAATATACCAATGGCCTGATACTTGATGTAATCTTGCCAAAAGGAGCATATCTTCGGAAAGAGATCTTAAGGAATGGACGGGTTTCTATTGGTTCAGATCTAAATAGTACAATCTTCTACCTCCATGATTTCCAAAGCTCCGACAAAGTATACACCTTTAGCCAGATGGAAATCAATTCGGGTCTGACTTATGAGCATAATTTGGGACGATCTTTTATTGCCACCCTGAAGTCGGGTGTAAAAACAATTCCTCGTGCTCGGATATTTGAAAAAAATAAGCCCCAACGCGATTATGTGTGGGAGGCGAGCCCTGGTCCCTCTTTTTATATGAATGCAGGACTTTCTTTCAACCCCTTTGCTAAGAAAAGAAGATAGACTATTAAGTGCTCATTTATTGAAATACTTTATCCTTCATCTTTTGTATTTTTGATTAATCCGATGCCTGAAAAGAAAAATAACAAGGATATCACTCCGACTACGATGAGTGTCATATTGGTTGTATCTTTATGAATCAACCCATTTCCTGTATAAATAAGTCCAACGATACCTAGTATCGTCAATATTGTTCCAAAAATTCGTTTTACATTCATGATGTATTATTGTTTGTTATCTGAATTATTTTTTGAGATCCTGTCAATGACTTTCTTTAGATCAATTCCTTTACCGAGTACAGGTTTAAAGATATCGCCTACCGCATGCATTCTCTCTATTGCATTAAATAGGGTAAAATCACTGATTTTCAAACCTTTTTTAACTTCATCCCAATGCAGTGGCATTGACACTGTTGCACCAGGCTTGGGGCGCACTGAATATGCCGCTGCAATAGTTGCGTGTGGCCTATTTTGAAGAAAATCAAGATACATTTTACCCTTCCGATCACGGACAGTTCGCTCCAAGCTTGTATAGTTGGGCAGCTCGGCATGAATCAGGGTAACGATAATACGTGCAAACTCCTTGGACTGATCGTAACTGTATTTATTTCCTAGCGGAATGTAGATGTGAAGTCCGGTAGAACCACTTGTTTTACAATAAGAAGTTACTCCCATGTCGTCCAGCAGCTGCTTCGTGAGCTGGGCTGTTTCGATCACTTGATCAAATGTGTTTTTATCGGGATCCAGATCAATAATACAAAACGTCGGATTATCTGGCGCCTTGACAGTGCTACTCCAGGGATTCATCTCGATACAACCTAAGTTAGCCATATACAACAACGTAGCCTCGTCCTTTCCGACCAGATAATGCCGATCGCGATTATCGGCCTCACTTTGGTAAAGATAGGTTTCGGCCCATTCCGGTGCTGTATCGGTGACATCTTTAAAATAGAATCCCTCTCCTACGATACCATTTGGGTATCGATTCATACTTTGTGGCCGACCTTTAAGGTATGGTAAAATAAAGGGTGCAGCCTGGTCATAATAATTAATCAAATCGCGCTTGGTGATTTTTTCTTCTGGCCAGAATATTTTATCAAGGTTGGTAAACTTTAACTCATGACCATTTACCTTCCGAACCTGGGTTTTGTCTTTTGGATTTAGCATGGTTTTATACTTTTTCGAATGAGGTGATTTAAGTAAGGACAAGGAATCTTCAGAACTGTTTGACTCGATGGATACATCAGCAGCAATAGAACTTCTCGATCTTCTCCCTTGATCTTCAACGTCGTTAACAATATCCTCGGCGGATTGTTCCTCTTCAAAAATCACTTTTTGAGCATCTTTATCATCGCGCATGCCATCAAATGAAGGATGCCGCATGACACCATCACTAGTCATTTCCGTAAAACTCACTTCGCAAACCAGTTCAGGCCGCAACCAAGTTACTGCAGCATGAGGTGGATTGGGTCTAAATCGTGATGGCTTGTTGATATCAGGTTCGTCATCGAAAGGGCTATTTTGTGTAATCAGGGATTTGAACTGTACCATCATTTCCTGCTGTAATTTTGTATTGAATCCGGTCCCAACTTTGCCCGTATAGACCAGCTTTTTACCGTCATACAGCCCCACTAACAAACTACTAAATAGCTTACTGGAGCCATCATTCTTAGTAAAACCGCCAATAACCACTTCCTGGCGTCTGTTGGCTTTGATTTTTAACCAGTCGTGTGAACGATCTTTTACATGATAAGTACTTTCCTTCCGTTTCGCCATAATGCCTTCTAGGCCGAGTTTTTTGGCTTGCTTCAAGAATTCAATTCCAGATGTATCGAAATGCTCACTCAATAAAATCAAGTCATTCTGTGGCAATACTTCCTTTAAAATCGCTTTTCGTTCCATCAAAGATAGATTTGTTAGGTTCTTTCCATCATACCACAAAATATCAAATACATAATACACTAGATCACCGTCTGCCTCACTCCGCCAGTTTTGCAAGGAGCCAAAATTGGCGGTTCCATTTTTTTCCAATACCACAACCTCCCCATCTACAACGGCATTGAGCTCCATGGACTTCAGGCTGTCATATATGGGATAAAACTTTTCGTTGAAGCTCTTATCGTTTCTGGATTTTAGTTCCACTTGACCATTTTTCATAAAGGCAATAGCACGATAACCGTCCCATTTCACCTCATATACCCAATCCTCGTCATCAAAAGGTTTGTCGACCAGCGTCGCCAACATAGGCTGTATAGCGGTATAAAATGCCTGCTTCGGTGATTCTTTTAACAGTGCTGAGAGACTGTCCTCTTTTTTACGTGTCTTGTCATTTTTCTTCTTAGGCTCTGCCTGCAGCCGATCAGTGATTATCGCAGCCTTCTGACTTCCTTTGCTTTTATCCTTTTTTGTGCTATTTTTTTTGCTAATAGGCTGTCCATAAACGTTATCGGGAGATTTTTCCATTTGTGCAATTGTCTTGCCCGACAGTACAGATTTATCATGATGTGTAACATCTTTGACGGTAGCATATTGATCCTCCAGCTTCATCAATAACCAACCATTTTCGCCTCTGCCATATGCTTTTACCAGCGCAAATTCCCCTTTCAGTTTCTGTCCATACAATCTAAATTTGAGCTTTCCGCTATAAAGCTGATGCCGAAGGTTTTTATCCATCTTTTCAATATCACCAGTCTCCATATCTACGGCTTCATAACTACCCTCATCCCACACGATAACCGTTCCACCACCATACTGTCCTTTTGGAATGATTCCCTCAAAATTTCGGTAATCGTAGGGATGATCTTCAACCATCATCGCCAGGCGTTTGACTGAAGGATCCATAGAAGGCCCCTTAGGAACCGCCCAACTTTTAAGTACACCTCCCATTTCAAGCCGAAAATCATAATGCAAGTGAGAGGCATCGTGTTTCTGCACGACAAACCGCAACTCCTTTCCGTTTGGTCTTCCGCCGAAGGGTTCTGGTGTTTCTTCAGCGGTACGTTTTTCGCGATATTTTGATAAACCCATACGCCTATTTTAAATCTTAACGATCTTTTTATCTTAACACAACGATAAAGCGAAAAAGGTTTAAATTATTTATAAGAAGCTTAATCCAAAAACGTCATACAGCAGAAATATTTAAAATTGAAACAAAGCTCCATATGAACGATGCGGCTAAATCCACGATACATCGCTGTTTACGAAAAAATAAAATAAAATCTTGTTATATTCGTGTAATTCCAGATCTGATAAACCTGGTTTAGAATCACAGATAAAAATGATTGAAGCAGGGAACATCGAGTCCAATTCACTGTTTGAGCTCTATACAGCTTTGCAATTACCCGTAGACTTATTTGATTTAACGGCAGGCTTTACGATATTCAATCTCAATGAAATTGGATTTAAACTCCCCTTTGAATCCAGTTCTTACAGGCCCAATTTCTTTTCATTCCTTTTTGTCAATGATGGAAAAGGCAGATACACCATAGACGACCAAACTTTTGAAGTCGTCCCTCATTCGATATATTTCACAAATCCAAGCAATTATCGAACATTTAGCTGGAATGAGATTAATGATATCATCCTGATCACTTTTGATGAATCATTTTTAAAAAAATATATTGGTGAAGATATCTACACAGATTTTCCTTTTTTACTGACTGAATTAGTCCGGCCAAAAGTAGTATCTCACGATTTTTTTCAGGACGTTAAATCAATTAACCAGCAACTATTGTACACGTACCTACGAGATAGTCCTTCCAAATATAAAATCATTGGTCATCTGCTCGCAGTCCTTCTATTTAAAATTAAAGAACACATCTGGACGGACTACAATCCCATCTATGAGGGCAATCGGAGTTCGCAAATTGTAATTTCCTTCAAACGATTATTAGAACAACATTATCGCGACCTGAGCGCGGGTAAAGCGGAAATCGCTTTTCGGGTACAAGACTATGCGCTCGCCCAAAACTTGCATCCCAATTACCTCAGCAGTGTCATCAAGAGCAAAACTGGAAAAAATATTACCACCTGGATTTCTGAAAAATCCCTCATTGAAGCCCGTTCTTTACTCAAAAACGGTACACATTCCATTAAAGAGATTACCTATAAACTTGGTTTTACTGAAACCGCCCATTTTAGTAATTTTTTCAAAAAACATACGGGTTTATCTCCCCTCCGGTACCGCCAGTCCATCCAGCAATCAAATTAGTACTCTGCCAATTTCCTTTTTCATTTCCGTGACCGTACACTTCAGATCCCGTAAACCGACATCATTTGTGCTGAATAACAAGTTGTGATAGCCCCTATCAGAGGATCTTTAAAATTTACAACAACTACTTTAATCTGCGCAACGCCCATACATCTTATCTGCAATACCTTTGAACTAACAAAATTAAATCAAACTACATGAAAAATTTAGCGGATAAAGTAGCAGTTGTAACCGGATCATCAAAAGGGATTGGAGCTGCGATTGCACAGCAGTTTGCAAAAGCCGGCGCAAAATTAATTGTCAACTATAGCGGTGACGAAGAAGCAGCCAATACAATTGTATCAGGCATCAGACTCAACGGCGGTGAGGCCATTGCCATCAAAGCTGATGTGAGCAAAAAAAATGATATCACACGTCTATTTGACGAAAGTATCGCTCATTTTGGTCGGATAGATATCTGGGTGAATAATGCAGGTATCATGCAAAATTCCTTAATCAAAGAATTGAGCGAGGAGCAGTTTAACCGACAATTAGACGTCAACTTCAAAGGGGTTTTCTATTCTTTACAGGAAGCTGCCAGTAAACTCGAAGATAACGGAAGCATTATCAATCTTTCTTCTACCGTTACTCGTACGATGTTTCCAACCTATGGTGTTTATTCCGCTACAAAGGCGGCAGTAGAACAAATGAGCCGTGTCTTTGCCAAAGAGATCGGTGCAAGAGGAATTAATGTTAATTGCGTACTGCCCGGACCGACAGGAACGGATCTATTCTTAGCGGGAAAATCCGAAGAGCAAATCACACAGCTTGCAGCAACCAACGCTTTCAAACGATTGGGCAGCCCTGAAGATATTGCCAGAATCGTCGTGTTTTTGGCGACAGAGGAGGCCAAATGGATCTCTGGACAATGTATAGGCGCTAATGGCGGTATGGCTTAAACTTTCACAAAAATGAACACATTAGACGATAAAGTAGCCTTAATAACAGGCTCAGCAAGAGGCTTGGGTAAAGCCATAGCCGAACGCTACGCGGCCTTAGGCGCCAGTATTGTACTTAATTATTCAAGAGATAAAACCTCTGCAGATGAGGTCGAAAGCAACATCAGAGCAATGGGCGCTAAAGTTATTTCCATTCGGGCCGACGTCAGCAAAGTAGACGATATCGAAAATCTGTTTGCAAAGGCAAAATCCACTTTTGGAAAAATAGATATTGTGGTTGCAAATGCAGGTATAGAAATGGTCGAAACTCCGGTGACGCAGTTTAATGAAGAACAATTTGATCGTTTATTTTCGGTCAATACCAAGGGTTCTTATTTTACAATGCAGCAAGCAGCGCTACATATAGAAAACAACGGCCGTATTATTTATGTCGCTTCCAGTACCACTGCATTTCCAGTAAAGGGAATGGCCATATACGGTGGCAGCAAGATGTCTCCTCGCTATCTTGTCGATGTACTTTCAAAAGAAATTGGACATCGTGGTGTCACGGTCAATTCCATTATTCCCTTTGCTGTAGATCATTCCGGAATATTTGCTGAGGAAGGAAGTTACCCCGAACTACGAAAGTCACTCTTGGATAGCTGTCCAATGGGAAGACTAGCAGAAGTCGAAGATGTCGCTAATGTGGCCGAATTTTTTGCAAGCGACCTCTCCTCCTTTGTTAATGGACAACACCTGCTAGTCAATGGTGGGGCTAATCAATAGCGAGCAAATGAATATTATTAGATTTTTTTTCCCGATACTGATGCTCTCTAGCTTCGCGGCCTGCGGCCAGATCGGAAACCATCAACATCAACCAATACGGCGTATGGAATATCAAAAAATAGAAAGCCCGCTTATACAAGGAGCTATTCAGGCCTGGCAAAAAGCAGACAGTACAACATGGCTTTCTTTCTTCACGCCAAATCCCAATTTACTCGACGATGGAAAAACACGTGATTTCCATCAGTTCTCTACAGAGACAATTGGAAAAGAACGCTTCATCAGCATCGACAAAGTGGAAAACAATGGATTGAATATTTACGGTCGACTCCATAGTGATACTTGGGGAGACTTTAAGACCTATTTTAAATTTCATGTCAATGCAACCGGAAAAATAGATCGGCTAGAAATCGGCCAGGCAACGTATTGAATAAGAAAGGCTAGGAAATTAATCCCTAGCCTTCGAAAAATACAATATCTAACCTACATTAACTATTGATTGGACCATTAAGAAACACAAATAGTTTTAAATATTTTTAGGAAATTCATCTTTCCACCAAGTAAAACGCCAATCATCGGCTTCTTCTTCTGTCAATAAGCATTCTTCCAATTCCGCCATATGTTTTTCTCTATCTAGATTCTGACCGATAAAGACCAATTCATTTTTTCGATCTTCCCACTCCGGATGCCAACGTTTGAGAAGCTCAGTTCTTATTTCAGCATAACTAGGGTATTGATAACGCTGCTCTTCAGACATGCTGCTCCACCAAGAACCCGCGCTTTCCAGCCTAACACTGCCACCAGCCTGACTGAAGCTGATTGCCAGGTCAGGGCGAGAGGCCAACCAGAGGAGACCTTTAGCCCGTAAGATATTGTGCGGATACCGTTCGTTGAGATACCGGTGCAATCGCTGTGGATGGAATGGACGTTGTGACCGAAAGACAAAAGATGAAATCCCATACTCTTCTGTTTCGGGCTTATGTTCGTTTTCAAGCTCTTTGATCCAGCCCGCCGAAGAGGAAGCTTTGTCAAAGTCAAACGAGCCGGTACCCATAATTTCTTTGGGATCAATACGACCAAACTGGGTACGAAGAAGCTTAGCCCCTGGATTGAGACGTCCAATAGCGGCTTCCAGTGTACCCAAAGTCTCCTCTGATACCAGATCAGCTTTGTTCAGCAGGATAACATTCGCAAACTCGATCTGATCGGTCAACAAATTGACAATTGCCCGATTGTCATAGTCATCATCCGTCAGTTTTCGATCCAATAAGGTATCGGCACTTCCAAAATCTTTAGCGAAGTTGAAACAGTCTACCACTGTTACCATCGTGTCTATATAACTGAATGTAGATAGATCAATTGCATTGTCAGTATCCACATAACTGAATGTCTGAGCGACTGGGATAGGTTCTGAAATACCTGTACTCTCTATGAGCAGATAGTCAAAACGGTTTTCTTTTGCCAATCGCTCCACTTCCACCATTAAATCCTCCCTTAATGTACAACAAATACATCCGTTGCTCATTTCTACCAACTTTTCTTCTGTTCGCGAAAGCACGTTTTCGCGTTCAACAGTCTGTACATCGATATTGACCTCACTCATATCATTGACAATAACGGCAACTTTTTTGCCCTCCTTATTGTGCAAGATATGGTTCAAAAGTGTTGTTTTTCCCGCGCCTAAAAATCCACTTAAAACGGTGACAGGCAATTTAAATTTTGGAGAGATGCTGCTCATAGTAATTTCGTTTAAACAAATATAAAAACAAAACAACACAAATGCAACATAGTTGCACAACATATAGATATCAATAAAATAATTCCCCTTGATTGACCATCTTAAAAATGATTAAGTATGAATTTCATTACACACGATCAGCAATCTGCTGCCGTAAGATAGGCTCACGATCAGCATCTCAATACTTGCAGTCTAGTTCGATAAACAGGAAACTATAAGATACGGTTGATTCTGTTTTGTGGTGCCCCAGCAAAGGTTTCATATCCATTGTATGGTTAGTATATCCCCATTTCTAAGTAGGAGCTGGTCTTTAAAATTAACAAAGACACGTCCATTGGTACGTTTCAATCCAGCCAATTCTATCGACCTGTCATTTTGTTTCGCAACAAGATGCTTTTTATCAAGCGATAGGTCATCCGCGTCGCCTATATGAAATTCATGGAGTATCAATTGACCATATTTTAAGATCAATGTACAACGACATTCACCCGTACTTTTTCGCTTTTGTGAATAAGTCCCCCATCCTTTTGCTACCGTGAAGGGAGCCCTGAAATCTGCAGCTCTCACTTTAGGTGTAAAGCCAATCTGTCCCTTTGGTCCATGGTAACTGAAACCACAGGCATTGATGAATGTGCCATAGCTTGCCATAGCGCGCGCATAATGATCACTGCATTCGATCTCATTAAAAGGATTTCTCCGCGCTGCATGGTGACGGTCATGGATCATCCTTGTCAATACTAAACTTTCATCGACCATACCTTCTGCCATCATGTGTGCGGCGACCTGATGTTCAAATCCACTCATGCATTCATGAAAATAACCCAGTTGCCAGGTTGTATGATCACCATAAGCCTGCTCTTCATTCTTCGGATTGGTATTCATTACCATTCCTCCCTCCCCCGCCAAAGCATAAGGCCTTCCGCCAAGATGTGTTTTTATATAAGGCCCTACATCCGTAGTGAAATTATACTTCCAGAGGGCTTTCAAAGCAGACACAACCTTCTCCTGGCTATTGATCCGTGGCATATCTACCTGCGCACACCAAGCTTGACCATAAACCTGATCAATATGGCAGGTATTGTAAGAACCCAACTTCTTTCGGCCCTGTAGCATATCGGGACGGTGAATATAATATTCCCCGTTAAAGAGCTTGGTATCCATATTTTCAGATCCTTTTCTAACATAGTCCAGACACAGTTGCTGAAATTTTTTGTCACCCACTTCCGCCGCCATCAATGCTGCGGCCTGTATGGCCGCCAGACACAAACCAACAATCCAGGCAATTTCACCTTCCCAGACCGCATCCAGTGTATTTTCCATTGGCGTATCCGTCATACCATCGTTGTTTTTGTCCTGATCAAGTACAAACTGAATTGCCTTCTTAAGCTTAGGCCAGTTTCTTTCAAGGAATGCATGATCACTACTCATCTGATGATCGCGATAGAATCGCAGAATAACGCCCGCCTGCCCATCGATCGCAGGTCTTTTTTCATATTCAGCCCGAAAGATGATGGCACCGGTATCAGGTTGAAAGCCGATCCCAAGATCCGTCACTTCACGTAAATTACGTTCAAGATCTGGAAAAATCCTGCCCATAGACTGCCCGTATTGCCAAACATGGGTACAGGTACCGCCACATGCTCCGACGCCTTCCCAAGCCCAGAATCTTCCCGAAGCAAAACGCATTGTATTTGCCGTAGCTAGCGTTCCTATATTGACAAAAGTGCGGTCCATAAACCAGCTGGGCAATGTCGTATCATTCCAGGTCTCCTGCCATAACATGGTTTCTTTATCAAGCTTTTCACGGTTAATCAGATAATAATTGATCACAGCTGCAGCGTCGCTAAATTTGGCACCATACCAATAACCCGATTGCGCATCCTTTAGATGTTGTCTCAGTTTAGGATGCGGATTGTTAAAATGCCAAGAGATCGCATAAGAAATCTGACTTACCTCTTTTGGTTTGATTGTGCGTTGTACCGTAAAGGCACCGACCTGCATATTCGAAAAATCGATTACGGAATCACTTCTGTCTATTTTAATCGCTAGTGGTTTAACGGGCCATTCCTGTAATCGCGTCGTAGGCTGCGCCTGCAAGTCCATGCAAGCAAAAGCCATCGTTCCATAATCGCCAGCTTGCATGGCTTGATCTGGAACCTGATCACAGCTGTAAAGTAATACCTGATTACCGGCATATTCAGCGACCTGAGAACGCTTCTTAACAGCATCAAACTCCTTCCGCCCTTTATGCACACCATTTTCCATCCAGCCCGTCACAGTCACATCGATTGCCTCGCTATCTTTATTGTGCAATTCGATATGTATGGTTGTAAGCGGCAACGAAGAGTTATCCTGATCCAAAGGAATAAATGGCGAATAGGCGATCAACACAACATCCAATGGAAAGTCGGCACTGCTATAGGTAACCCTGCAGGTAGGATAAGTTGCTTCAAATACGATCTCATCCCAGTGGTTTTCCCGAAGTTCTTTAATAACTTCCTTTCCATTGACCAAGGTCGAAACCGCAAAACCCTGCTCCATGGTTCGCAGATTGTCTGCAATAGCCGGCTCGATATAAGCCGATCCGTCCCTCGGGCGCACGGTGATCAATTCCTTCCCATTATTCCACAGTACATTTTTAGGCTCGATCCCCTCACATTCACCATCATAAGCCGTATTGAATATCTGCCACAACCACAACCGACCATCACCACCCATATACACAGTGCCTGTGTGTAAGCCGCCTACAGGCATTCCAATATACCGCAGTTCATTTTTACTTTTTCGATAGACAATCTTCTCTCCTTTTTCATACAGCGAGTCAAGCCATCGCCTACTGATGCCTTTATCCTCCGGAATATTATGTATCGGTTTATCCCAAGCAAATACAGTCATTGACCATACAGGAAATTTATTAACCATTACACCGAGGCCAATTAAACTGGCTTTCTTAAAAAAATTCCTTCTATCCATTCGTTTATAATTTATTGCCATCCGGAATTCAGCCGAAGGAAATATTGGTTTGTCCACGCAAGATATTGAAATATCCTCTATATCCAGCAATAAACGCACAAACAACAAATGGTGAAATCAAGAAAAAGTTAAAGCCGCCTGATGTAGCAAAATCAGAGCGGCTCAGCTTACAGCACAGGAAAGTCTGTAAAGGTTACCTACCAGTGAATCTATTCGCTTAAAACAAACGCACTTTAAATCCCAGTTGATACTGGTCAATATGTGCATCCCAGTTGTCTACGATCTTATTATTCTTTTTGAATTGACGATATCTAAAATACAGCCCCCCAAGGTCTATTCCCAATGCGTAACCTATACGTGTGCGACTGTTGAACGCCGGTGTCCCATCATTGAGTTTATAGGCATCGTCGTTAAGCAACAGATTAAAGTCCAGGCCACCCAAGACCGAAAATTTTCCTGTAAAATTAATTTTAAGGTATACCGGTGTATTGAGATATTTCAGCGAGCGGGTTCCCTTGGACAAGCCTCCGGAAAGGGAAGCTGTATTGTCATTAACACGTATTCGGGTCAAATTGTAAGTAGGTTCAACTTGGATATCCATTTTACTATTGAGTGGAAAAATCAGATCTCCCCCTAATTGATATCCCACTCTATTGCCACCGAATGCATTGCCATTGGCGCGCGAAATATTACCACCAACCCGAAGTCCAACCCCCATTTGTCCGTAACATACGGACTTGAAACCAAACAGTCCCATTATTAAAAAGCAAATTAACTTTGCACAGTGCATCAGTTTTAATCGATCCATCTTATGGAAGCACAGCTGTGGACGGTGGTTCTCCCGATAACTATACACTAAAAAATGATCTGCTTGCTGAAGTAAGTTTGTGTAATCCATTTAAACAAAGCTAAAATTCCTCGAAAAATAGATTTAACAAATTATACAAAAGAGTCCATTTTTTATACCAAATGCCCCTTCAACAAAAAAGCCAGGTAATCTTACCTAGCCTTTATCCTTAATTTTTTCCTTTTTCTATCAATTATCCTCAGCGCCAAATCGCTTGAGATGCTTAATTGCTATTCCCTAAACTATTTAATCGTTACAGCAAAGGCATATTCATCTGGAGGAAGACATTGTGAAGCATCACAAGCTTGCCATTCCACGGTACCTTTTACTGTTGCGGTTCCTTTAGTGAGCGAGACCTTTTGCTGAAAGATCACTTCATTTGTGAAGTAGCCAACATCCATTTTGAAAACCTCTTCGTGTTTGATCTTTGGTTTTGGTTCAGCAGTCTTACCTACCAAAGCATAATCAGCGGCCTTAGCAAAACTGAAAGAAGTTGGAATTGGCCCGCCATCTTTTACATTTTGAGAATAAATGTGCCAACCATCTTGAATAGTTGCCTTTACATAGACCATCGCTTCTTTGTTGTTTAGTTTTTTACTGGCTACAGTCCATTTAACAGGTTTATGAATCTGAGCAAATGCGCCCGTAACGGCAAACATAACCATCGTCACTAAAAATAAAATCTTTTTCATGTTTGTATCAATTTTTCAGTTTATTGTTTCATTGGCAGTATATTTCATACAGCATTCTCCTACAAAAGGTCCTGCACAACTACTTACAACAATATTCGCTATAAACAGAACAAATCACAACATCATCATTACAAAACAATAAATTTTATTAAAAATAGCTCATAAAACCATATTTTTTCCAATTTAAGGCAATCTGTTATTTCAATTCCAGTAATATATTCAAAAATCCAGCTATTCAACTAAAACAAAGGAGCTTGCCAAATACAGTTGCTCAAATTCTCGGTGGATACTTTCCCACTACTCCAATCAATAAGGCTATTTCGTTTGCACTGGGCTATAAATCGAAACAGCATCCATAGTGTCTACATCTTCAAAAAAACAAAAAAATAGTAAAACCATCTTCAGGGAAATATTGTTATTCAATAAACATATATATTCATTGCTATGGGAAATCTATTGTATACTATCGCTGTTATTTTGGTCCTGATATGGGCAATCAGTTTTTTTGGTGGCTTTGTCAGTGGCGGGATAATTCATATTCTTTTGGTAATTGCTATTATCGCTGTACTTTTACGCGTAATAAAAGGGAATGCGTGACGATTTATGGTAACGAAAGTTTATTCTATATAAAAGCTCCTCTGCTTCGAAACAGAGGAGCTTTTGTTTTCTGCCATTTCTTACGCGCTAGATATTCAGATCTCCTTCTTTACCTATGTCCTCAGTCTCCCCTGTTACAGTAGCTTTTAGTAGCTTAAACAGATTAACGATCATATTGGAGTTTGAATCCCAATAATGTGCATCTTTAGGCGTCACCTGTAGCAACCTAATATTAGGATCCTCTTTACCTTTTGCAAACCACCCCTCCATCATTTTGTTCCAATAGCGATCTATCCGTTCCTGATCCCGCGAAAGGCTCGCCGTACCATTAATACTCAAAAACGTGTAATGTTTTGGGTCTGCATAAAATAAGGAAACTCTTGGATCCTGTGAAATATTTTTAAAAGTCTCACTTTCAGCCGAACAGATATACCATATATTCCCCTCTTCATCCACCTCCTGTCTGCTCATCGGCACACCGTGTGGATAATCATAATCTACTGGAAAGGAACAGATCGTCCCTATATCAATTTGATCAACAATTACTTTTAGCTTTTCTAGCGCTTCTTTATTACTTAAATTATTCTCTGCCATAATATGTAGTTTATGAATGAACAGTATCCTATCACAAATCGTTTATTTTTTTAATAAATTCAAGCAACTGCGGTGAACAATGGGAAAAATACGGCTACAAAAAATTAAATTAAGTAATTTTACGCCCTTAAAATACTAATAATATTAGTATTTTTACAACCAAAA